>JAGXIM010000126.1 GCA_024635665.1 Salinimicrobium sp.
CTCGCCACGCCATTGCACTTTTTGTAGGTAATATCTTCGTATTCTTTGGCAGTTTTGAAGTCTGCTTTGTCCATAATCCTTGTTTTTCAGTAAAAATAGGATTTTTATAAGAGCTAGAGCTATGGGAAAATATGATTTCTCCGGAAACTTCCATTCCAATAATCCTTCAGAAAAATTAAAGCGAAGGACAACCCTGCAGGTTCAGCAGAAAAAGTTCCTTTTCGAATCCTTCAGCAGCAAATGACAGACAAGTTCAACCGCCAAATAAAACTTCAGGAAAAAATCTCCTTTAAATTTGCCCTTTTTGAAGCTTTTGTACGGTTTTTGAATAGATTTAAGCAAATCCTTATTATGAAAAGATTCTTCGGTGTGGTTTTTATCTGCTTTTTCGCCTTCTCAGGCAAGGCCCAGGAATTTCGTGGGGAAGAAGGCGTATACATTGGAACAAGGGAAGTCAACGCCAGCCTCTCTTTCCTGGCTCCCGAAGTCCCGTCCCAGGGATTAACCTTAATGGAAGTAAATTTCAACAAGATCTCGAAACCTGAAGTGAACCTGGTGGCTGTAATGGAACGCGAGCGGTATGAAAGGGAAAGCGCTTATATTGAACTGGAATCACCCATGCCGGCTTTAGGCAAAACGGAAAAATCAATCATCCAGGTGACCAATGATTTCCGGATCCACGACCGCAGCTCCAATTATGATATTTATACTGGTAAAAAGAAGATCCCGGCTTATAAAGAAATGCGCGCGGGACTGTTTCATGGCGTTTATTCGCCGTATTCGGGAAGGGGCCACTCCCCCTATTCGTTCTCCCCTTTGAGGTAGATCCCGTTGTCTTTGATCTCCACCATTCGTTGTTTATAAAGGTTGCCCAAAGCCCTTTTGAAGCTTTTTTTGCTCATTTGAAGCTGCTCCTGGATCTCTTTAGGCGAAGATTTATCGGTTAATTCTAAATATCCGCCTTTAAGTTCAAGATGTGTCAGAATTTCCTGAGCGTTGGGTTCAATACTCCTGTAGCCCGGCCTTTGAAGGGTGACATCGATTTTTCCATCTGGGCGCGTCTTCTTCACATAGCCTTTTAGCCTATCACCGGTTTGCAATTTCTGAAAAACTTCGTCTTTATACAGCAGTCCCTGATGCAACTGGTTAATGATCACATTCCATCCCAATTCGGTTGGATTGCTCACGATCAAATCCACTTCTTCAAATGGCTCAATGGTCAATTCAGAATTATCTAAAAAAGCATTGGTTTTACTGGAGGCGACAAGTCTTCCGGTCAGCTCATCGAGGTAGCAGAAAACCAGATACCTGTCTCCTTTTCTCATCTTAGTCACCTGTTCCTTGAAAGGTACAAAAAGGTGCTTTTCCAGTCCCCAATCCAGGAAAGCCCCAATATCTGAAACTTCCGCGCATTTTAGATATCCAAACTCATCCAGCTTTACAAAAGGCTTTAGAGTGGTTGCAACCGGTCTTTCCTCATGGTCCAGATAAACGAAAACCTCGATTTCATCTTCCAGCTCAAAAGAAGCCGGTTTATATTTATTAGGCAACAAAATTTCATTGCCTTCATCATCTTTTAAAAACAGCCCCGGCTCTGTGTCCCGGTCTATGGTCAAAGTATGGTATTCACCAATAGCAAGCATAAAATATTTTTTTCCAAAGATACTCTAATTTTTACCGGCTCTTTTAAGCAAGATAAACCGCTGGCTGCTTTTGCAGGAACTCTAATTAAAAACCGCCTCTTTTTTATAGAATTTGGTTAGTAGATAATATACAACTGCCCTGTATTTGTTTCTGTTAGATTTTCCGTATTTCTCAATAATGAGTTCAAGACCGGCATCCAGATTTTCGTCATCCTTAAGGCCTAGCTTTTTAACCATGAAATTCTTCTTCACTGTTTCAAGTTCATCGGGTGAAGAACTGGAAACTGTTTCCGCATCACTGTTAAAAATACTGGGACCACAGGCTTTGGTTACTTTTCTCAGAAGATCCACATCTGGATCTTCCCCGAATTTTTCCTTAATGTCCTGAACATACTTTTCTACTTTTTCTTCTGTTTTACTCATTTTCTTAGGTTTTAATGATTTTCCTAGAAGTTAAAAAAAAAGAAGCAGGATTGTTTAAATAAAATCTTAAGATTTGATATAATTGAAATATTCCAGCAAAACCTCTTCATTTACCTTCCGCGGTGTGAAGATCTCCAGAACCTTCGGTTTTTCTGAGGTGTCAAAAAAGGCATTTAGATGCTCCTCTATTTCTTCTGAAGAATTTGCGGCAGCATACTCAAACCCGTACAAATCACAAATGGGTTTGGCATTTAGATCGTGTACAGTCTCAAAATAAGTATCAAATGTTTCTGAATTTTTATCCCCCGGAAGTATTCTAAAGATCCCGCCGCCGCGGTTGTTCAGGATAATAATCCGGAAGTTTTTCGGGAGGTAATTGTTCCACAACGCATTGCTGTCATAGAAAAAGCTCAAATCGCCGGTGATCATCAATACCGGCTCTTTTGAAACTATTGCAGCTCCTACAGAAGTGGAAATACTGCCGTCAATCCCGCTAGTCCCGCGATTGCAGTAAATATTGAGGCTTTCTTTCCATTTAAACAATTGTGCGTACCGAATCGTAGAACTATTGGCGAGGTGCACAATATGGTTTTCGGGCATTTTAGGAACAATTTGCTGCATCGCCTTCAAATCTGAATAAGGGATCTTATCCATATATTCATCGTGCCTTAACTTACGTTTGCTCCTGGTTTCCTCCCAAAAAGGGTGATACGTGCTACTTATTTTCCTGGTCAATGGAAGGAAATTTGAAAGAAATGAATCCACCGAAGTTTCGAAATGTTTGTTCAGGCAAAAGAAAGTGTTATATGCCTTTTTTGGATCTACATGCCAATGTTGTTTGGGCTGATAATTTCGTAGAAAAGCCTTGATCTTTTTTGAAACAATCATTCCGCCGAAGGTCAGGAGAATATCCGGCTGCAGTGCTTCGAAAAGTTCTTCCCGGTTTTCATCTTTTTCAATGGGACCAATCATGGTGTCAATCCTCGTAAAGAATTTTGGATGGTGCACATTGGATGTGGTTTCGGTAAAAAACACCACCGATTCATCTTCAGCCAACAAATCCAAAAACTGCTGTTCCATAGCGTTTGGTTGGGACAGTCCCACGATCACCATTTTCCTTTTGGCTTTGTTCCACAAATCTACGTAGGCCTGTAATTGAGGTTGAGAATAGCTCCTTTCAATAATTTCTGGCAGGATTTGTAAAGGGGTTACATTCACATCTTCCACCATGTCGTACAAAGGCTCGTAAAACGGAACGTTTATATGCACCGGGCCCTTTCCTTCAATGGCTTTATTGAGCGCGAGGTTTATCTCCCGCTCGTTGTGTTTCCGGGATTCAAATTGTTTCTGCTGAAGTTTCTTATCGCTGGCCACATTTTCCAGCACAACTTCGGAATGTAAATTGGCCGAATACAAAATGTGATTTTCAAAAACATTTCTTTGACGAATGGTTTGTCCATCGCCAATATCAATGCGCTCTATAGGCCTGTCGGCCGAGATCACCACCAACGGAATATCGCTGTAAAAGGCTTCAGCAATTGCCGGGTAATAATTTAGCAAAGCAGAACCTGATGTGCACACCACCGCCACAGGTTTTCGAAGCTGCTGTGCCATGCCAATGGCTACGAAGGCCGCGCAGCGTTCGTCAACCACACTGTAAGTTTTGATATTGGGATGATATGCAAAGCCATTCGTCAAAGGCGCATTGCGAGAGCCCGGGGAGATCACCACATGCTGGATTTCTTTTGCTTCACAGAGGGCTATTATTGACCGGGCAACAGGTATTTTTGGGTGTTTCATTTATATTTTTTCTTTTCTTTCCCAACCGATTTTCAGACCTCACAGGTTTTAAAATCTGTGAGATTTGGTGTGGAGGTAAGGATTCAAATTCTATTTTAACAGCACTTTCTTCATGGTTTCCGCCTTGTTCACTGTTTCTTCCCATTCATCTTCCGGTACTGAGTCTTTCGTGATGCCGCCGCCTACAAAAAGAATTGGTTTGCCATTTTCGATTTTCATACAGCGTAGGTTCACATAAAGATCTGTTTCTTTTTTTACAGAACGATAGGCAAGATTTTCAACATTGCGCCGTGTTCGTGATCGCTGTTCATTTTTCTGAAGATTAATTTCTCCTAAAAATCCGGTATAGAATTCCCGGTCGTAGGATTCTTCAGAAATGATGAATTCTTTGGCCTTTTCCTTTGGGAGGCCGCATACGGCGGGTGTTGGATGCAGGGCAGAGATGATATTTTCCAATTTTCCTACTGAGACGCCCAATTGGGCGTCTGTACGGGAATTTGGAATCCTCCCCGATATATCGGTGCGCAAATGCAAAAGATTCCCCGCCTTAGCGGTATAAGGATTTGAGATTTCCAGATTTTCCACGCCAGAATTTTTCAGGTTTTCAAGAATAGAATCCGTTACAAATTGCTGCTCCTGCTTCTCTTTCCCCCCCCATTCCAAATCCATGCTTCCGTTATATTTCTGGGTACCGGCAAGGGCCATGGTATTAAAGCGGTTACCTTCCACTTTTAGCAAAGTTTCTGGCGTCGCGCCAAGCCAGCAGCCAACTTTCGGATGAAACCAGCAATAAACAAAAGCTGTGGGATAAATGTTCAGCAGTTCTTTAAACAGCTGCAGCGGATCTTTCTCCTCTAACTCAACTTCTTCGCGCCTGGAAAGCACCACCTTTTCCATTTCCCTTGCTTTTAAAACTGAAATTGCTTTTCTCACCAGTTCAATATAAACCAACTTTTTTTCTTCCGGAATTCCCCCTTTTTGGATGGTAATTGGAGCCAGAATTTCTTTAGAAGCTACCTGCTCAAAGGTGAGCTTTTCTGAAGCCTTTTCAGGAAAAAGTATTGGCTTTTTAGAGGTGTCAAAAAGGGCAAAAACGAAGCCGCTTTCTGTGAAGTCGCTTACATAATGTAGATCCTCATTCTGCTGTAAAAAAGCAGTTACAGTACCTGAATTTCCGGAGAGAATTGGTTTCCTGTAGGCTACAAAGGGTAAATTTTTAGAATACTGGGCCTCCAGCCGATTAAAAAATTCTGCTTCAGGCATTGTTTTTCTTTTTCGGAAGAGTAATGGTAGTCAGTTTCACTACAGAAATAAGATTGCCGGCTTCATCTGTGATCCTGATATTCCATAGCTGCGTGGTCCGGCCTTTATGCAAATAAGTGGCTTTGGCAAAAACATAGCCTTCAGAAATACTTTTTAAGTGATTGGCAGAAATCTCAATTCCACGGACGAAAAACTCATCGGTATTCAGAAAAACATAGCTGGCCATACTTCCCACACTTTCAGCCAGGGCTACCGTAGCGCCTCCGTGAAGCACCCCGTCTGGCTGGTGAACTTTGGAAGTGACGGGCATTTTTGCCACCAGGTAATCCTCCCCTACTTCAGTAAATTCAATATCAAGGGTTTCCATTAAGGTATTCTTACACACTTTTTTCGACAGCTCCAGAATTTCCTCTTTGGTCATAGCTTAAAGATTGGTTTCTTTGTAAATGTACAAAACCACACCAGATTTATGAGCAACGAAAAAGAGGTTTCTTACCAAACCACCAATACTTACGGCACCCTCAACGTCCACACAGACAAAACAGAAAACGTGTGGGTGGTCTTCCACGGAATTGGCTATTTAAGCCGATATTTTCTGAAATATTTTCGAAGTCTCGACCGGGAAAAAAATTACATCATCGCCCCACAGGCACCTTCAAAATATTACCTCAACGGGAAATATGAGCACGTTGGTGCCTCCTGGGTCACCCGTGAAAACACCGGGCAGGAGATCCAAAACGTTCTGGCTTACCTGGATGAACTTTATGAAAATGAAGATCTTAAAAATGCGAAAAATCTGATCTTTTTTGGCTATTCGCAAGGCGTCTCCATAGTCACCCGCTGGATTGTAAGGCGAAAGATTAACTGCTCGAAGCTCATTTTGAATTCCGGCCGATTACCCAAAGAATTAAAGCCTGAAGATTTTGCCTTTTTGGAAGGCGCAGAAATCTCTTTCGTCTACGGAACAGAGGATCCTTTCGTGAACAAAGAATTTTTGGAGGCTGAAGAAAAGAGGATCAAGGAATTATTTCCTCAGAATCTCAAGTTCATTCCTTTTGATGGCGGGCATGAGGTGAATAAG
>JAGXIM010000028.1 GCA_024635665.1 Salinimicrobium sp.
ATCTTATGGTATTTGGAAATAGCATTTTCTATCCCATTTGCTTTGTATTCTTTATAAACTTCTTCCCCTATGGAATTTGTAGGGATCTCCTGTGCGAACCCGGTAAAAATGAACAGGATAAGCAACAGACTTGTCAATCCGGCGGTTTTAGTCTTGGTTTTCATAATATGCTATATTTTAAATGGTTAATCAATAAAATTACCATTTTTAAAACTTTCTGAAGTGAATGGGGAAAAAACGGGGGAAAACCCTTAGATGAAAAAAGGCCCCGGAGTGGGGCCTTTTATTATTAAATTAAAAAAAGTTTTACTCGGGACAGCTCTGGGTAATATTATTTAATTCTCCTTTCTTAGAATCTTCATTCACTTTAAAATCTGTCCAAAGGTTATTGTTATTGGTACTTCCCATACACTCTCGGGTAAGAGATACTGTCCATTCATAAGAGGTGCAGGCAATTAAATCCATATTTCTTTTCCAGGTTTGAGCATTACCATTTCCATTATGATCCCAACCTTCAAAAGTAAATTCTGCATCTGCTTGAGGGAAAGTAAATGTTAATTCAGCACCATCAAGATCTTCAGCAGGAACATAGGTAAAGGTGTACGTTCCATCTTCATTTAATGTATAATTGAAGCTTTCTTCACATCCACAATTTTCTACAGTCACAGAAAATTCAGTCGGTTGTCCACTTCCAATTTTATATTGCAGTTGATAAGTCTCAGCTTCTTCGAAAACGTAATCAACGTATACTGGTCCGGCACCATCAATTTGAGTATTAATTATATTTGAATAATAACTCTCCTCTACTTCTGCTGTTGCTGGATTATCACCTTCAATTAGTAATTGAAGAAAAATATGAGTTTGCGACAATTTACCTTGAGGAGTCGTGTTTTGCGGGAAATTAAATGTAAAGGTGGTTTCTTCTCCGGCACAAATTAATTCAGGAATATCAAAGGATTCTCCTGCATCCTGAGTGGCTGCTTGGTTGTTACTCTTCCCCTCAAGATTTGCATCAAGTCCGGTAAGCGATTCATTTTCCAGTGGCTCTGCACTACAAGCTGCTAAGGTGGCAGCTATGAATAGTAAATAAATTTTTTTCATAAATATTTGGTGGTTATTTGGTTAAAATGTGGACTAAGCTACACTAAAATCACATTGTTAAGTCGCTGGGAGACAGTTATTCGATAAGAATGTAAGAAAAGTCGACGTGTGGGAATTAACTGATATAATTCCATATACTTTTCTCCTTCACCAATTGGGAATAGGCAAATTTCACAACTTTGTGCTTTTCCATTTCTAGGTTTGGATCTTCCTTAAGAAGGCGCTGGGCGTGATGACGTGCAAGTTTTAAAATATCTTTGTCTTTTACGATGTCGGCGATCTTAAGGTTTAGAACCCCACTTTGCTGGGTGCCCATAAGATCACCGGGGCCGCGGAGTTTAAGATCTACCTCGGCGATTTCGAATCCGTCGCCGGTACTAACCATAGTTTCCAGTCGGGTTTTACTGTCCGATGAGAGTTTGTGGCTGGTCATGAGGATGCAGTAGCTTTGTTCGGCGCCACGCCCTACCCGGCCCCGCAACTGGTGTAGTTGGGAAAGCCCGAACCGCTCGGCGCTTTCTATGATCATCACACTGGCGTTGGGAACATTCACGCCAACTTCTATAACGGTGGTGGCGACCATTATTTGGGTTTCGCCGCGAACGAACCTGTCCATCTCATAATCCTTATCGGCCGTTTTCATTTGGCCGTGCAGTATAGAAATCTGAAAATCGGGCATTGGAAATTCCCTCACGATACTTTCGTAGCCATCCATCAGGTCTTTGTAATCCATTTTTTCAGATTCCTGGATCAGCGGATATACGATATACACCTGTCGTCCTTTTTTTATCTCCTCTCTTATGAACGCGAATACCTTCAACCGGTTGCTATCGAAGCGGTGCACCGTCTTGATATCTTTTCTTCCCGGCGGAAGTTCATCAATCACCGAAATATCCAAATCGCCATACAAGCTCATCGCCAGCGTACGGGGAATGGGCGTTGCGGTCATTACGAGAACATGTGGAGGTAGATTGTTCTTCTTCCACAACCTCGCGCGTTGGGCCACCCCAAACCTATGTTGCTCGTCTATGATCGCCAGCCCCAGATTCTTAAACTGCACTTTCTCTTCCAGAAGGGCATGGGTACCAATGAGCAAATGCAGTTCCCCATTCTCAAGAGCTTCATGGATTTTTTTTCTTTCTGAAGTTTTTGTGGAACCTGTGAGCAACTTGACGTTGATTCCAAGGTTCTCTACCAGTTCAGAAATTCCGGAAAAATGCTGGTTAGCCAGGATCTCTGTTGGAGCCATAAGACAAGCCTGGAAACCGTTGTCCAGCGCCAGCAAAATACTCATAAAGGCGACAATTGTTTTTCCGGAACCTACATCGCCCTGTAGCAAACGGTTCATTTGGGCGCCACTGCCCAAATCCTGGCGAATTTCCCTGATTACCCGTTTTTGGGCTTCTGTTAAATCGAAAGGCAGGTGGTTTTTATAAAAATCAGAAAAAAGATCCCCCACTTCCTCAAAAGGAAATCCTTTAATTTTTTTCTTCCGGAGCAAATTCTTCATCAACAACTGCAGCTGAATGTAAAATAGCTCCTCAAATTTCAAACGGAATTGAGCTTTCGCCAGCAACTCCTGGTTCTTCGGAAAATGTGCATTAAAAATGGCTTCTGCTTTTGGCAGCAGGTGAAGCTCTTCCCGAAGGTCTTCGGGCAACGGTTCAAAGAAGTTGTTGTTGCTTTCCTGAAGAAGCTGTTGCATACATTTGCTAAAAACCCTGTTCGTAATACCCGATTTTGCCAGTTTCTCAGTCGACGGATAGATTGGTTGCATGGCCGTTCGCAAATTCTTTTTGTATTCTTCCACCAGCTCCATTTCTGGATGTGGCATGCTAAAAAGGCCATTGAACCAGCTGGTTTTTCCGAAGATCACATAAGGCGTGTTTAGCTTTAAATTTTCTCTGATCCATTTGTGCCCGCGAAACCAGACCAGTTCCATTTTTCCTGTTTCATCAATAAAATCGGCTACCAGTCTTTTACCTTTCTTTTGATCAACTGTTTTTAAATGGACAATTTTTCCGACGATTTGAACTTCAGAAGAGTTACGCTCGAGTTGTGAAATTTTGTAAAACCGGGTTTTGTCGAGGTAGCGGTTTGGGAAAAAATTCAGAAGGTCGCCATACGTGTGGATCCCGATTTCCTTCCGCAGGATATCTGCGCGGTTAGGCCCAATGCCTTTGAGATAATCAATGGGAGTCTGCAGCAGGTTGGGATTCATGGAACGAAGATATAAAAAAACGCCACAGCTGGTTTAGAAGAGTTTGTTTTTCCGGTTTTCAGCTGTGATACCTATCTTTGGAGGATGAAGCACTTTTTTTTAGCCTTTTTCCTGATTGGTTTTTCAGTAAAAGTCACCGCACAAGATCCTGCTGCTACAGATTTTAAACATCTGGAAGCAGCTGTACATATAGAATCCAAAAAGGGCAAAATTTCAGGAGATTTAATTTTTACGTTCGATGTTCTGGAACCTACAGATTCTATTTTTATAAATGCCCAAAAAATGGATTTTAAGGATATTTTTTTGAATGGAAAGGAAATCAGGAGCAGAAATGACGGGGAAAAACTGTGGTTGCTGCATGATTTTCAGCCGGAAAGAGATCAAAAATTAGAATTTTCGTATTCTGCCAATCCGCAGCAGGCAATGTATTTTGTGTCAACCCAGCCGAAGATCAAAACGGAAGAATTTCAGGTCTGGACACAAGGGCAGGGGAAATATACTTCCCATTGGCTGCCCAGTTTTGATGATACTACTGAAAAATTGGAGTTTGATCTAAGCGTGACTTACCCGAAGGATAAAACTGTGATCGCAAATGGGAAATTGCTGGAAACGGTTGCGGTCAATGATTCCCTGCTGCGATGGAAATTTGATATGAAAAATCCCATGAGCAGTTATTTGCTGGCAATAGCGGCCGGAAATTTCGAAAAGGAAGAAAAGGTAGCCAAAAATGGCATTTCGCTGCAACATTTTTATCCCAGGGGCAAAGAAAAGCTTGTGGAGCCCACCTACCGGCACACCGGTGAAATTATGGATTTTTTAGAAACCGAAACAGGAATAGATTATCCCTGGCAAAACTACAAACAGGTGCCTGTGAGGGATTTCCTCTACGCCGGAATGGAAAATACCGGCACCACGATTTTTTCGGATATCTTTTTGGTGGATTCCACTGGTTTTAAAGATCGTAATTATGTGAGCGTGAACGCACATGAGATGGCGCACCAGTGGTTTGGGAACCTCGTGACAGCGGCTTCGGGCGAACATCATTGGTTGCAGGAAGGTTTCGCGACTTATTACGCCTTACTAGCTGAAAAGGCCATTTTTGGGGAAGATTATTTTTACTGGAAATTGTTTAAGAGTGCTGATGAACTTAAACAAATGAGCGATTCGGGAAAAGGGGAGTCCCTGCTCAACCCAAAAGCCAGTTCCCTCACTTTTTATCAAAAAGGAGCCTGGGCGCTGCATATCCTGAAGGGAATAGTCGGTAAAGAAGCTTTTGATCTGGGGGTGAAAAATTATTTGGCAAAGTACAAATATGGAAATGTGACGACAGCCGATTTTATTGCTGAAATGGAATCTGCCAGTGGACAGGATTTGGACCAATTTATGAAAGATTGGGTGCGGCAATCGGCTTTTCAAGGCACAGCAGCGTTGGAGGCGCTGAAAAAATCCCCGTTTATCAACAAATATATGGAGGTTGCTGCCCTTAAGCCACAACCCATTAATGAAAAAAGGCAACTTCTTAAAAATGCCCTACGCTTTCCAGTGAACGATTATGTGGGGCAGGAAGTAGTTTACCAGCTGGCTTTGGAAGATGTTTCAGAAGTTTCAGACCTTTATAAAAAGGCTTTTGAAACCAATAATTTATATGTGCGGCAGGCGATTGCGGTTTCCCTTCAGCAAATTCCGGAAGAACTAAAATCGCATTATGAAAGCCTGCTGGAGGACGATTCTTATGTGACAAAAGAAGCAGCGCTCTACAATCTTTGGATGAACTTTCCCGAAGAACAAGCGGAATATTTGGAAAAGATGTCTGGAATAGATGGATTTATTGACAAGAATATTCGTACACTTTGGCTGGCTTTGAACCTGGCCACGCCCGAAGTTTCGGCTACTAAAAAAAGGGAATATTTCGGGGAATTATCTTCGTACACGGCGCCGTACCACAGGTTTCAGGTGCGGCAAAATGCCTTCGGATATTTGTTTCAGCTGGAGGCATTTGACGGTGAAAGTCTCTACAATCTCGTCGAGGCGACCCGGCACCACAATTACCGTTTTAAGGGATACGCTAAAGGACTTTTGAATACTCTGCTGGATAGTGGGGGGCTGGAGCCAGCAGAAAAAACCTTGATTGAGGAGAGACTAGAGACGGAAACTGCGAACTAGTTACCAAATATTCTTTACTTCCTTTTTAATATAAGAAAGGCCTGTTGCACTGGGCGGCTCTTGTTCTAAAAGGGAACTCAGGATATTTTGGCGCAACTCGTCGGCATTTTCAATATCTTCTTTGGCTGCGGTTTTCCTGATATTGCCAATAGTGGCGTTTTTGGAAGCTTTAATGACATTCCAGCATTCTTCGGTCACGTAAATTTGTTGCGCCAAATTGTGCTCAAACTCCTGTTCAATGGTTCTGGTCAAGAGTCTGGCATAATCTTCTTTGGTGCCTTTATTTGGCTTTACGCGAACGAGCAGATTGCCGGGCGCTATTCGCTCCAGGAACAGTGCCATTCTTTCATAGGCCTGTAACCTCAACGGTAAAGCGTGTTTTTGGCTCTCCTTATGAAGGAGGAATCGCCGGCGTTGTTCTTCATTGCGGGTGTGCAGGTTGAAAAAATAAAAAGCGATCACGCCAACCACTACGGCAGGCAAGAGGTAAAAAAGCAGTTGGATAGTACTTTCTTCTGTCATGGTATGCTATTGATGGGAAACTGAGGTGTTTTCGGTTTCCACTTCTTTTACTTCGGTTTCTTCTCCTTTTCTCTAGGAATCCCCTAAGTTAGGACATCCTGCGAAAGTAGCAACAGAATGAAAAGGAACTTTTGTCTTAGAGAAAAGTTTTCGCCAGGGTTTTTGCAATAAACCGGTCGCCCAAATTTATTTCCACATCGTCCATTGTAAACTGGCACGGGTGTTTATGTCCGCAAGCCTGCGTGATCTCCAGTACCTATTTTCGACAACAAGTTCCACAAATATAAGGATCCAAAAACCACCAGGCAGAGACCCCAAAAAATAACATAGGTTTCCTTTATTTGAGTATTTCTAAATAAAAATACCCTTCCTGAAGCACTTTCAAAATAATTTCACTCAAAGATATTTAAAATGAACATCAGCCACGCCCAGGGATGTAAAAAAGAAATGGACAGCCGGTTTAGTTTTTGTTGCTTTTTGGTTATTTTCACCCATTCAAAAGAAGATATATATTGGAATCTTATATAGCCGAGTTAAATGATGCGCAACGAGCCCCTGTCCTGCAAAAAGACGGGGCCATGATAGTGATTGCCGGCGCAGGATCTGGGAAAACCCGTGTCCTGACCTATAGAATAGCTTATCTAATGAGCAAGGGAGTGGATCCTTTCAATATCCTTGCCCTTACTTTTACCAATAAAGCCGCCCGGGAAATGAAGTCCCGGATAGCCCAAATTGTGGGAAGCAGCGAAGCAAAGAACCTATGGATGGGAACCTTCCATTCTATTTTTGCGAAGATGCTTCGGTTTGAGGCAGATAAGTTGGGTTATCCTTCCAATTTTACGATTTATGACACCCAGGATTCACAACGGCTCATTTCAGCAATTATAAAAGAGATGGGGCTCGATAAGGATGTTTATAAATACAAGCAGGTCTATTCCAGGATCTCTTCCTATAAGAACAGCCTGATTACTGTAAAAGCGTATTTCCAGAACGAGGAGCTTCAGGAATCTGATGCCATGTCCAAAAAGCCGCGCCTGGGGGAAATTTATCAAAACTACGTCGACAGGTGCTTCAAGGCCGGAGCAATGGATTTCGATGACCTTCTGCTAAAAACCAATGAGCTGCTCAACCGGTTTCCTGATGTGCTTCACAAGTATCAAAATCGCTTTCGATATATCCTTGTAGATGAGTATCAGGATACGAACCATTCACAATATCTTATTGTCAAAGCCCTTTCAGATAAATTTCAGAATATTTGCGTTGTGGGTGATGATGCGCAGAGTATTTATGCTTTTAGAGGGGCAAATATCAATAATATCTTAAACTTTCAGAAGGATTATGACGATGTGAAGATGTACCGGCTCGAACAAAATTACCGTTCCACAAAAAATATCGTCGAGGCTGCCAATTCCATTATTGAAAAGAACAAGACGAAACTTGAAAAGGTTGTGTGGACTGCCAATGATGAAGGTTCAAAAATAGTCGTAAACAGGCTACTTACAGATGGGGAGGAAGGAAGATTCGTGGCGGGTTCCATTTTTGAAAATAAAATGGAGAAGCAAATGAGAAACAGAGATTTTGCCATCCTTTACCGCACCAATGCCCAAAGTAGGGCGATGGAGGACGCCCTTCGGAAAAAAGAGATCCCATATCGCATTTTTGGAGGTCTATCGTTCTATCAGCGAAAAGAGATCAAGGATGTGTTATCTTACCTGCGTCTTTTGATAAATCCTAAGGATGAAGAGGCCCTGAAGCGGGTGATCAATTATCCCTCCCGTGGAATTGGGCAAACTACCATTGACCGGCTCACTATTGCCGCTAACCATTATAACCGCTCTATTTTTGAGATTATAGAAAACCTGGACCGCATTGAGTTAAAGATCAATCGGGGCACTAAAGGAAAGCTGGAGAATTTTGTAAATATGATCAAAAGCTTTCAAATCCTCAATGATTCTGCTGATGCTTTCACCGTAGCCGAAACTGTGGCCAAAAAAACGGGACTTCTACAGGAATTGAAGAAGGACGGCACGCCTGAGGGGGTTGCCAGAATAGAAAATATAGAAGAACTGTTGAATGGTATCAGGGATTTTGTGGAAGGACAGAAAGAACTTGCAGATGCTACCGGCTCCCTGACAGAATTCCTTGAAGACGTGGCACTGGCCACAGATATGGACAAAGACTCTGGCGATGAGGATCGGGTAGCTTTGATGACTATCCACATGGCCAAAGGCCTTGAATTTCCGTACGTTTACATTGTAGGAATGGAGGAAGACCTTTTCCCTTCTGCGATGAGCATGAACACCCGTAGCGAACTCGAGGAAGAACGCCGCCTGTTTTATGTGGCGCTCACCAGGGCCGAAAAACAGGCATTTCTCACCTATACACAGTCCAGGTACCGGTGGGGAAAATTGATAGATGCCGAACCCAGCCGTTTTATTGAAGAAATTGAGGAAAAATTCCTGGATTATATGATTCCGCAGGATGATTATAAGTACAAACCTTTAATTGATACAGATATCTTTGGGGAGGTGGACAAAAGTAAATTTCGTCAAAATAAACCGGTCAATGGGACGCCCCCGCCTTCACATAAACCCACAGATGAACAACTGCAGAAGCTGCGGAAACTAAAACCGGCCACTTCAGAGGCGCCGCCTACCAAAGGACCTTCTTTAAAACTGGAAGTTGGGGACATGGTGGAACATATGCGCTTTGGCAAGGGGAAAGTTGTGGGCATTGAAGGGGTGGGGCAGGACAAAAAAGCCGAAATAGACTTCGAGAACGGCGGATTAAAAAAGTTACTTCTGAAATTCGCAAAACTTAAAATGCTTTCCTGAGCAAGTAGTTAAGTTGCTGTTATTATTTATGTCATAAAGATCGATCTTCATAATTTGAAACAAAAAGATGATACGGGAAGGCAGCAACGTAAAGTGGAAATGGGGAACAGGTACGGCAACAGGAAAAGTAAAAGATACTTTTGACCACAAAATTTCTGTAACCATAAAAGGAACAAAAGTGACCCGCAAGGGAGAACCAGGCAATAAAGCAGTGTTTATTCAGCAGGAAAACGGTTCCGAAGTTTTAAAACTGGAATCTGAAGTGGAAATGTCAGAATAATTTTACTGAAAGCGTACCAGAAACCTCCTGAAAATTCGTAATTTTTACTTCAATTTAAATTTTCGACATGGCAGAACTAATCAGAATTTACGAAGAGAACCCAAATCCAAAAGAAATCCAGAAAGTCGTAAAGGCATTAAGAGCCGGGGCTTTGATAATTTATCCAACCGATACTGTTTACGGCCTGGGCTGTGACATCACTAATACGGCAGCTCTTGAAAAGATTGCCCAGGTGCGTGGCGTTAAACTGGAAAAAGCCAATTTTTCTTTTATTTGTGAAGATCTGAGCAACCTTTCAGATTATGTGAGACAAATTGACACGCAAACTTTCAAGATCCTTAAACGCAATTTGCCTGGTCCTTATACTTTTATCCTTCCGGGCAACAACAATTTGCCTTCAGCTTTTAAAAAGAAGAAAACAGTTGGGATTAGAATACCTGACAACAATATCTGTCGCGCTCTCGTCGCAGGCCTGGGAAATCCCATTGTCTCAACTTCTATTCGTGATGATGATGAGGTGCTGGAATACACTACAGATCCAGAATTGATCCTTGAAAAATGGGATCACCTGGTGGATTTTGTAATTGATGGGGGCTACGGCGATAATATTCCATCGACGGTAATCGATCTCACCACTCCAGAGCCGGAAGTAATTAGGGAAGGTAAAGGAAGTGTGGAAATTTTGTGATCTAAATAATTACGGGGAGGGCAATTTCTAAGAAATAACTATGTAATTCCCGGATAGATAAAATTCTCCCTTTTTTCTTTGCCGAATTAGCCAGTTCATATCCGCCACGAGCGGCTTCTTTTCGTTGTAAAGGTGTTCCGTGGTGCATTTGGAAATCGAAAGAACAGTCACCGGCCTGGAAGAACAACTCAAAAAACTGATTCGTTCTTTTCCAATTGTAGGTGGCACCTTTTTTATGGGTCATGTAATATCCGGCAAAGAAATCTGCTTCAAGTTCTAATAACCGTGTTCTTTCGGCATCACTTTCAAAAGTTCCTTCAGGATACCATTTTTCCATGTAAGCAATCTGGATTTGATGGGCCCACTCGTGTGAAAGGATCCCTGTCCAGACGATTTTGGGATCAATACCAGTTTCTGTGAATAACTGCACCAGCCCGTCCCCAATGATGATCCTGTTGTCGTAGGTGGCAAAGCCATCACTTGAAAAGAAAGGGGATTCGGGGAGGTTAGGTGAAAGGCTGTTGATATGGAGCAACTCGTCGACAAAGCCGTAAAGTTCTTCTTCAGATTCAGCATCGGGAATAAGATACCAGTGCATCTCTAACAATTTCTCCCGGTCGTTGAGGGTTTCATTATGTTGCCCGCGAACGGTGATTTCATCGTGCATGTCCCAAAATCTTTCGAGATCACGCTTTATCTTTTCCACTAATTTTGTGTACTCCCCATCTTTTCCAAAATATTCTTCCTGGCCCAGGTTTAAAGTAGCGGCATAACGGCTGAGGGTGAGGTAACGCGACATATAATCCATCGCTATGGGATCTTCCATCAGCTTTTCAAAATAGTAGCCTTGAATTTCCCGAAATTCTGTCGCCCCGCATTCTGTTGGAGCAATTGCCCATAAGAGCACTAAATCCTGGAAGTTTTCCATATAAAGATATTCCAACGAATTGGAAAAATATGTTTCAGAAATGGCCTTTTTGGATGGTATTTTCCCCATTTCAGAAAGAGAAGAAGATAATTGATGGGAAGGGGTAAGGAAATCCTCTGTTTCAGCTTCACAGGAAACTATCAGGATCACGAGGATGGGCAACAACTTTAATTTGAGGTACCTGGACATAGCAAATTTTTTAAGTAGGATGCTGTAAATCTACCTAAAAGGAAAATTAGCCAGTTATAAAGTTTTGGTAATTAACAAGTTAAATAAAAAAAACCCGGCAATTTGCCGGGTTTGAAATCTATTTTGGAACTGCAATTATTTTGCGCTCTTCATTCCCTCGTCAATAAGGTTGTAGAATTGATCCAATTTTGGAAGGATCACAATTCTGGTCCTTCTGTTTTTTGACCTTCCTTCAGCAGTTTCATTGGTAGCAACAGGCACATAATAACTTCTACCAGCGGCAGTCATTCTCTGTGGCTCAACTCCATGGTCTTCCTGCAACACACGTACTACAGAAGTTGCACGTTTTACAGATAGATCCCAGTTGTCTTGAAGCACTGCATTTCTAATTGGTTGGTCATCTGTATGGCCTTCTACCATAAACTCAATGTCTGGCCTGTTTTTAACAACCATCGCCACTTTTCCAAGTACTTCTTTTGCGCGTTCGGTAACGTTGTATTTTCCGCTTTCAAACAAAAGTTTATCTGAAATAGAAACATATACCACACCTTTCTCAACATTGATCTGGATATCCTCATCACTCATGTTTCCAAGGACTCCTTTAAGACTGGTAACAAGTGCAAGTGTCACAGAATCTTTCTTGGTAATTGCATCCTGCATACGCTGGATTTTCATGTCTTTTTCTTTGATGCTTTCCAAAGAACGTTCTAAATTTTCAGCTTCCTTTTTAGAAAGAGTGGCCAAATCTCCAACATTGTTCAATAGAGCAGTATTCTGGTTGCTCAATTGCTTTATTTGTTGTTGTAAAGAAGCTTTATCGTCGATACAGGAATTCAATTTGACCGTAGCTGTGTTCAATCTGTCCTGAGTTTCCCTTTGCTCGGCTTCGAGTGCGGCATATTTTTTCTGCGAAACACAAGAAGAAAGTAGGAGGACCGCTGTGGCCGTTAAAAGCATGATTTTCTTCATAATTGATAATTGTTGTAGTGATTAATGTTAATGTTTGCAAAAATACAAAATCTTGGGGTCCTAAAAAATAATAATGTTACTTTAATAATTCTCTTTTAGAGTTCATTAAATCTTTTGGTTCCCCTGAGATAATACGCCATTACAACGGAGCTTTTATGAAAATATTTTTCTTTTTTCTGAAGATTTTTTCTTTTTTTCAGCAAGGGCTTCAAGTGGGAATAAAAATTAAAATGCGCTTGCAGTATAGCCGCTGAGTGTGCGGGTTTTAAATTAAATAAAAATTTAACGGCAGCCAGGGCATCCAATATCAGCCGAAGAAAAATCAACAGCCCTACCTGCTTGCCGGGCGCATTTTTCAATAGTGCGTAAAGGCTGTTCCTAAAATTGTAGAAGGTTTTCCTGGGGCGCATGCTGTGCAAAGTTCCGCCACCCAGGTGATAAACGGTTGAATTGCCCACCGCTTTTACCTTTAATCCCATGTTGAAAATCCTCCAGCAAAGGTCGATTTCTTCCTGGTGTGCAAAAAAATCTTCATCAAATTTTCCTGCCTTGAAAAAAACGTCTTTTCTAATCGCCATACAGGCGCCGCTGGCCCAAAAAACTGTTGCAGTATCATCATACTGTCCAAGATCCTTTTCAAGGGTGTCAAAAAGCCGTCCCCGGCAATAGGGGTACCCCAATTTATCTATGAAACCACCTGCGGCACCAGCATATTCGAAGAATTCTTTGTTGCGGTAATTTAATATTTTTGGTTGCAGGGCAGCTGTATCGGAGTTTTTATGAAATTCTGAAATTATTCCTGCCAACCAATTGGGAGTGACTTCCACATCGTTATTGAGTAGAACAAAAATATCTTCTTTTACGTGTACAAGCGCATCATTGTAGCCTTTTGCAAAGCCTCCGTTGGTTTTGTTCTGAATGATCTTCACTTCGGGGAAATTCTGTTGCAAGAATTCTTTGGAACCATCGCCTGAGGCGTTATCGGCCACGTAAACAGTGGCTCCTTCAGAATGTTTCACCACTGAAGGTAAAAATTCCTTCAGCAGCAGTTCCCCATTCCAGTTAAGTATGACAACAGCGATTTTCACAGCTGCAAATTAAGGTAAAAAAGGAGGAATAGTCGCATCAAATAGGTTCCAAAAAGGGCATTTTTCACTGCCATTCTGGAAGATTGGGCAAAAAATGGTACTTCTCTTTTTCGTAATCCATCTGACAAAAATAATGCTGCACTCCGTTGGTGACCATGAGGTAGGAGGCCTGTAGAGCAAGGTTGTAACGGGCAATCTGGTCAAAAGTTTCCTGTGTGACAGGCACAGAGGCCGCTTTGCATTCCACAACCAAATGTATGCTGCCGTTGGGGTTATAGGCGAGCACATCATATCGTTTAATGAGGCCATGGACCTTCAGTTGTTTTTCAACATTAAGAAGGCTTTTAGGTATTTTTTTCTCCTGGAGCAGGAATTGCACCACATGTTGGCGCACCCATTCTTCGGGGGTGAGCAAAACAAATTTTTTCCGAAGCTCGTCAAAAACAGCTACTTTATTTTCGCTATTTTTGAACCTGAATGTGTAGTTGGGGAAATTCAGTAAATGCATGCCCAAAAATAGGATTTTTTCAGAAGATTTCTGAAGCCTTCTCTCTTGCACATTAAAATGAAATTTGAATGGACGAAGTTAAAAGTATTGTGACCGCTATCAAAAAAGGGGATGTGAAGCCTATTTATTTTTTGATGGGGGAAGAGCCGTATTTTATTGATAAAGTTTCAGATTATATTGAGGACAATGTGCTGCGGGAAGATGAAAAAGGCTTTAACCAAATGGTGCTTTACGGCCGCGATGTAACGATTGATGACCTTGTAGGAAATGCAAAACGGTTTCCCATGATGGCCGAAAAACAGGTGATTATCGTAAAAGAGGCCCAGGATCTATCGCGTAGCATTGAACAGTTGGTGAACTATGCTGAAAATCCGCAGCCCTCAACTGTACTGGTTTTGAATTACAAATACAAAAAACTGGACAAGCGGAAAAAGCTGCACAAGGCCATTTCGAAGACCGGGGTAATTTTTGAGACCAAACGCTTATATGAAAACCAGGTTGCAGACTGGATTCGAAAGGAGATGCAAAGCAGAAACTATCAAATTTCACCAAAAGCAGCTCAAATACTGGTCGAATTCCTGGGAACAGATTTGAGTAAAATAGACAACGAGCTTCAGAAACTACGGCTGGTTTGTCCCGAAGGAACAAACGTTAGCCCTGAGATCATTGAAGAAAATATAGGGATAAGTAAAGATTTCAACAACTTTGAGCTGCGGAAGGCAATAGGTCAAAAAGACAGCCTAAAGGCCCATAGGATCATCAATTATTTCTCACAGAACCCTAAGGACAACCCGATGGTCGTGACCGTTTCTTTGTTGTTCAGCTTTTTCTCACAGTTGTTGCAGTACCATGGTTTGGACAATAAATCCAAACCCAATGTGGCAAAAGTGCTAAAGGTCAATCCTTATTTTGTGAGCGACTATTCCATTGCAGCTCAAAATTACCCCATGAAAAAAGTAAGCCAAATCGTTTCTTCCCTTAGGGAAGCCGATCTTAAGGGCAAAGGGGTTGGGGCGGCAAACGTGCCACAAGGGGATCTTTTAAAGGAACTACTGGTAAAAATCATGCGATAGGAATGGCCAAAATAAATACCTGGATAGGTGCTGCAAGGCTCAGAACCCTGCCACTTTCAATTTCCGGAATATTCGTTGGCAGCTCAATTGCAGTGGCGCACAATGAGTTCCAGGCGGTCATATTTGTCCTCGCCCTGGCGACTACCCTTGGCTTGCAAATACTTTCGAATTTCGCCAACGATTATGGTGATTTTATAAAAGGAACAGATAATGATGAAAGGGTTGGCCCGCAACGTGCCCTCCAAAGTGGAATGATCACCAAAGATGAGATGTTCTGGGGCATGGTTGGCACCGGGATACTGACTTTCCTCTCTGCCCTCGCCCTTATTTTTGTGGCCTTTGGTACGGAGAATACTTTTTACGCCATCCTGTTTATTTTATTAGGATTGGCCGCGATTGCTGCGGCAATTAAATATACTGTAGGGGAATCTGCCTATGGGTACCGCGGGTTGGGTGACGTTTTTGTATTTCTGTTTTTTGGGATTGTTGGAGTATATGGCTGCTACTTTCTCTATTCCCTGGAATGGGATTGGAGGGTGCTGCTGCCTTCTTTTACAATAGGATTTCTAAGTGCGGGAGTACTTAATTTGAACAACATGCGCGACCGGATTTCTGACGGGAGGGCAGGAAAAAATACGTTGGTGGTAAAATTGGGTGCCGCCAAAGCCAAAAAATATCATTACTTCCTAATTATTTCAGCTTTTATCTCCGTTATTCTTTTTTCGATATTTACTTTTTCAGGAATAGAAGATTTACTGTATTTAATCGCTTTTGTTCCGCTTTTGATGCATTTAAAGCGCGTAATGGAAAATAAAGATCCGGAAAAACTGGATCCGGAACTCAAAAAACTGGCCCTCAGTACATTTTTACTTGCTGTGCTTTTCAGTCTCGGGCAGATATTTTAAGCCCCTTCAGAAAAGGCATTTTTGAGAGGAAATTATAGACTGTTTTTTTGTAATTTGTAGCTAAAAGTGGAAAATCATGAAAATAACCTATTACGCACACAGTACATTTTCTATAGAGATCAAAGGAATTCATTTACTGGTGGATCCATTTATTACCGGAAATGAAAAACTGGAGGGAAAAGTGGATGTCAACTCCCTGAAAGCAGATTATATCTTGTTGACCCACGCACACCAGGACCATACTTTGGACGCCGAATCCATTGCAAAAAGGACGGGCGCTGTGATCATTAGTAATTTCGAGATTGTGACGCATTATGAAAACAAGGGTCTGGAAGTTCACCCTATGAACCACGGCGGAAACTGGAGCTTTGATTTTGGCAATCTAAAATATGTGAATGCCATCCACACCAGTTCCTTTCCCGATGGTAGCTATGGTGGACAACCTGGCGGTTTTGTCATTGAGGGAGAACATAAAAATATTTATATTGCAGGCGATACTGCCCTCACAATGGACATGAAATTGATTCCCATGAGGACAAAACTGGATCTTGCCATTTTACCCATTGGAGATAATTTCACAATGGGAATTGAAGATGCCATTATAGCCAGTGATTTTGTTGAATGTGACAAGGTGCTGGGTTGTCATTACGATACCTTTGGCTATATCGAAATTGATCACGAAGCGGCCAAGCGCAAGTTTTATGAAAAAGGAAAAGACCTTATGCTTCTTGAAATTGGCGAAAGTATCGAGCTTTAATTTTTCAGGAAAAATATAAGAAAACCCATAAGTGCAGGCAACCTACATAAAATATATCCTGAATTTCAAACGCCCCAGCGGTACCTCGCGGGGCGTTCTTACTAAAAAAGAAACCTGGTTCCTGATCCTCAAGGAGAATGGAAAAACCGGAATTGGTGAATGTGGGATCCTGCGTTCCCTGAGCATGGACGACCGTCCAGATTATGAGGATAAACTAAAGTGGGTTTGTGAAAATATCCATTTGGGGCAGGAAAGACTTTGGGAAGAACTTCGGGATTTTCCCAGTATTCAATTCGGCGTTGAAATGGCTTTCAAATCCCTGGAAGCGGCGAATCCTTTCCTGTTGTTCCCCAGCAAATTCACTGAAGGGAAGTCGGCCATTCCTATAAATGGGCTTGTTTGGATGGGGGAAGCAGCCTATATGAAGGAGCAAATCGTTCAGAAAATTGAAGATGGTTTTAGTTGTATTAAGCTGAAGATAGGAGCCATTGATTTTGAAACTGAGATAAATTTGTTGCGGTACATCCGGAAAGAGTTTTCTTCAGAAGAGATTGAGATAAGAGTAGATGCAAATGGAGCTTTTTCCATTTCCGGGGCACTTAAGAAACTGGAACGTTTAAGCAAATTTGACCTTCACAGTATTGAACAACCAGTGAAACAAGGCCAATGGGAAACAATGGCAGATCTTTGTGAGAAAACTCCGTTGCCAATTGCCCTTGATGAGGAGTTGATTGGAATCACCGATTTGAATAAAAAGCATGAATTACTGGAAATAGTCAAGCCACAATACCTTATTTTCAAACCCAGCCTGATTGGCGGGTTTAAAGGAACCAAAGAATGGATAGACCTTGCACAGGCTCAGGATA
Source organism: Salinimicrobium sp. (assembly GCA_024635665.1). Classification (GTDB taxonomy): domain Bacteria; phylum Bacteroidota; class Bacteroidia; order Flavobacteriales; family Flavobacteriaceae; genus Salinimicrobium. The sequence continues at coordinate 17,093 of JAGXIM010000028.1, forward strand.
TTAAATGGTGGATCACCAGTGCGCTCGAGAGCAATGTGGGGTTGAATGCCATTGCCCAGTTCACTTTTACATTAAGAAACCCAATGCCGCAGGGGTTGGGGACAGGAGGTTTGTACACTAATAATTTTCCCGCGCCACTAGAGGTCCAAAAAGGGCATTTATGGCACCGGTCGCAAAAAGAATGGAATTTTAACCTATAAATGAAGTATGTATATAAAACAGGCCTACAAAGGAAAAGTTGAGTGGTGGCGCTATTTAATAGGGGTTTCAGTGATCTTTCTTGCCTGGCAGCTCTTTGGAGCGTTGCCGTTTATGGCTGCGGTTTTCCTGGAAGCCGGCCCGGAGGTATTGACATTATCCCAGGGCGAAATGATGCGGGTGCTGGATTCCAATCTCAATTTTTTCCTGTTACTGCTGTCCTTTGCCGTAGGCTTGGGAGCACTGCTACTGGTTATTAAATATCTCCATGGTCAAAGGATCAAAGATGCCACCACAACCCGTAAAAAGGTGGATTGGGGAAGGTTTTTCTTTGGGTTCGGACTGGTTGCCGTTTTCACACTTATTGCCACCATAGTGGATTATAACCTGAGGCCAGAGGATTTCCTGTGGAATTTTAAAATGTTGCCTTTTATTATTTTAGCACTCATTGCCCTTGTGATGGTACCGCTGCAAACGAGTTTTGAAGAGTACCTTTTTAGGGGGTATCTTATGCAGGGCCTGGGGGTGTTGGCAGGGAACAAATGGTTCCCATTAATTGTGACCTCCGTTATTTTTGGAAGCCTGCACCTTTGGAACCCAGAGGTGCAGAAATTGGGTTACATTATAATGGTGTACTATATAGGAACGGGGTTGTTGCTGGGAATTATGACGCTCATGGACGAAGGTATGGAACTTGCATTAGGTTTTCATGCCGGGAACAACCTGGTGGGTGCCCTGTTAATCACGGCCGATTGGACTGCATTTGAGACCAATTCTGTTTTGAAAGATGTTTCTGAACCCACCGCGGGTTTTGACATAATCCTGCCAGTTTTGATCGTGTATCCAATTTTTCTTTTTATTATGGCCAAAACCTATGGTTGGAAAAATTGGAAGGAAAAGCTTTTTGGGAAGGTAACTCCTCCCGAAACCTTAAATTATTCCGAAGAAATTTAATTGTAACTATACTATTTGTTAACTTTAGCTTTATAGAAGCTTAATTTTTATTAAAGTTATGCAAAACGTTTTTACTTTACCCGAAACACATCCGGAGTTTAGGCTCAATGGCATCCACTATACCAACGAAGACCTTGCATCGGTTGCCTATAGTTTGATCAAGGAAGGGGAGCCGTATGAGGGCGAGGCCGGTAATTTTTTGCTCGATTGGCTGAATGACAAAGATTTTGTGGAGGTAAAAACTTCGGGTTCTACCGGCCCTGCCAAAAAGCTGGAAATCAAGAAACAGTTCATGGTAAATAGTGCCAGGGCCACCGGTAAATTTTTTGAATTGCCACAGGGCACAACAGCATTACATTGTTTACCGCTAAATTTTATTGCCGGGAAAATGATGCTGGTTCGGGCAATGTTGCTGGGCTGGAAACTGAACCTGGTGCTTCCAAGTGCCAATCCGCTCGACAGGATTTTCAAGATTTACGATTTTTGTGCCATGACGCCTTTTCAGCTAGACAATTCCCTGAGCAGGCTACATCTAATAAAGAAGTTGATCGTTGGGGGAGGTTCAGTTTCTACAAATCTGAAAAACCTGGTGCAGGGAATTGGGACTGAAGTTTATGAGACCTATGGAATGACAGAAACGGTTTCACATATTGCCGCCAGACCTTTAAATTCAAAGAAGAAGGGGCAGCACGAGCCGCTTCCATTCACAGTGTTGCCAAATGTTAACATTTCTACAGACGATCGCAGTTGTCTCGTCATAGAAGCACCCCAATTAACAGAGGAAACATTGATTACCAATGATGTGGTGGAGTTGCTTTCAGAAAAAACATTTCTTCTGAAGGGGCGCATAGACAATGTGATAAACTCGGGCGGAGTTAAGTTACACCCAGAAGAAATTGAGGCCAAACTGGCACCCATTATTGCGCATCGGTTTTTTGTAACCTCGCTGCCCGATCCCGCCTTAGGGGAAAAACTGGTGTTGATGGTGGAAAGTGACTTCTCCGAATCTGCCCTGGACAGCCTTGAACGTGAGATAAAATCCTGTCATAAACTTGGGAAATATGAAGTTCCCAAAAAGATCTACTTCGTCGAAAAATTCGAGGAAACACCAAACAGCAAGATACATAGAGTCAATACGCTAAAGAGCAGGATGACCTGAAAAAAAGGTTTAAGGTCTAGGGTTTATAACTTTGGTTCGGGGAACCATGAACAAAGAACTATAAACTACCGACTACCGACTACCGACTATAAACTATAAACTATAAACTATAAACTAGCCTACACCTTTTCCACTTCAATATAAAACTCTTCCTCCACGACCTGAACATTTTCCAGCTGAAGGTTTTTTTGTGGAAATTTTTGCCATTCAGGAGTTGGGTAGATTCTGGTTTCTTTTCCGTTGATCAATACGTCTACAGGCATGTTGAATCCTGTTACATTAGCATCCCATCGAAAAAGGGCATTTTCGCCTTCTTTTTTTAGCTGAAGCGTCGGGAGATCAGGATGCCTTAAATATTGATCAAAAACCGGTTGAAGGTTTACAGGGATTGCGGCATCAAAGAAATTTTCTGTGGTTTGGGTAGTGATAATTTGGTGACGAAAAGTTTCGGTGTAACATTTTAAAGTTTTCCACCACAGCTCATCGGTATCGTAAATACTGCGTATAGTGTTCAGCAAATTTGCCCCTTTAGAGTACATGTCGCCAGAACCTTCCTGGTTTACCCCGTATTTTCCAATGATAGTGGTATTGTTTCCTATTCCCCTTCGCAAACCCTTTAAATATTCCAACGCTTCTTCTTTTCCCCACCGGCATTCGATATAAACAGCTTCAGAATAAGTTGTGAAGCCTTCGTGGATCCACATATCGGCAATGTCTTTTGATGTAATGCTGTTACCAAACCACTCGTGCCCAGATTCATGTATTATAATGAAATCCCATTTCAAACCAATTCCGGTGCCGCTAAGGTCATTCCCCAAATAACCCATGTTATATTCGTTTCCGTAAGCGACGGCACTTTGATGTTCCATTCCCAGGTAAGGCGTTTCCACAAGTTTAAATCCATCTTCTTCAAAAGGATAGGCGCCGAATTTGTCATAGAAGCAATGCATCATGAATTTCACTTCTTCAAATTGATCTTTTGCTTTTTCGAGGTTGTAGGGCAGGACGTAGTAATCCAGGTCGAGATTTCTGAACTTATCCCCAAAATGCACATAATTCCCAATATTGACCACGATGTTGTAATTATTGATTGGGCTGCTCACTTTCCAGTTCCACTGCGTATATCCATTTCCTAAAACCTCTTTGCCAATAAACCTTCCGTTGGAGACATTCATGAGTTCGTTTGGCACTGCCACCTCGATCAGCACTTCCCCGGGCTCATCGCTTTGATGGTCTTTGTTTGGGTACCACAAACTGGCTCCCGTTCCCTGCACAGCAACAGCGATCCACGGAGTCCCTTCTTTGTCTTCTTCAAAAACAAAACCTCCATCCCAAGGTGCATTTTTGGCTATTTTAGGATTTCCAGAATAATAAAATTGGATCGAATCTGTGACATTTTTGGATACCAACGGTTCTAATTCGATGAAGACTGCATTGTACTTTCGGAAATAATCCTGCTTTTTTCCGCGGAAGAGGATCGAATCCACTTTCATATTCTCAAAAAGATCTACCTGCATCACAGGCAGGTCTTCTTCAGCCTTAAAGGTGATTGTGTTATATCCTGAAATGAACTTTTCTTCAGGCTCAACTTTCACGTTTAGATGATACTTTAGAACATCATAATTTCTTTCTGGTCTTAGGGAGCCGCGAAGGGTATCGGCCTCTGTGAACTGGTCTTTATGGTTAAGGATCTGGGCAGAGGAATGGAAAATAAAGCCAGGGATGAAAATAAGAAACAGGAGTAACTTTTTCATTATGTCTGGATTACACCCAGGTTAAAATCTTTGGTGATGGGCGCATGATTGGCGGCTTCAATTCCCGTAGAGATCCATTTTCGGGTGTCAAGGGGATCAATCACTGCATCTGTCCAAAGATGGGCAGCTGCATAATAAGCCGAAGTCTGCCTGTCATACCTGGCCTTTATTTGCTCAAAGACCTCTTTTTCTTTCTCAGCATCTACTTTCTCACCTTTTTTGGCCATGGAGGCGGTTTCGATTTGCGCAAGTACTTTTGCAGCCTGTGTTCCTCCCATTACGGCGAGTTCGGCACTTGGCCACGCAACTATAAGGCGTGGGTCATAGGCTTTCCCACACATGGCATAATTTCCGGCACCGTAGGAGTTTCCGATAATTACAGTGAATTTTGGTACTACGCTATTGCTCACCGCATTTACCATTTTAGCGCCGTCTTTGATGATGCCACCGTGCTCACTCTTGCTTCCCACCATAAATCCGGTGACGTCCTGGAGAAATACCAGTGGAATTTTTTTCTGGTTACAATTCGCGATAAACCTGGTGGCTTTATCGGCAGAATCTGAATAGATCACTCCGCCAAATTGCATCTCTTTTTTGGCATTTTTGACTATCTTTCTTTGGTTGGCGACAATCCCTACCGCCCAGCCGTCAATTCGGGCGTAGGCTGTAATAATTGTTTTTCCGTAGCCTTCTTTGTATTCCTGAAATTCAGAACCGTCTACCAGCCTTGCAATGATTTCGTGCATGTCGTACTGTTCATTTCGCAGCTTGGGCAAAATTCCGTAGATCTCCTGCGGATCTTTTACAGGTTTCTTTGGTTTCTTCCAGTTATAACCCGCTTTGTCATAATCGCCAATTTTGTCCATTAATCCCTTAATGGTCTCCAGCGCATCTTTATCGTCTTTGGCCTTATAATCTGTCACCCCACTAATTTCGCTATGTGTAGTTGCCCCGCCCAAAGTTTCGTTGTCGACGGTTTCCCCAATGGCGGCTTTCACGAGGTAGCTTCCGGCAAGAAAAATACTTCCGGTTTTTTCCACTATTAAAGCTTCATCGCTCATTATGGGCAAATAGGCACCTCCAGCGACACAGCTGCCCATAACAGCAGAAATTTGGGTGATTCCCATGCTGCTCATTACGGCATTGTTCCTAAAGATCCTTCCGAAGTGTTCTTTATCAGGAAAAATTTCGTCCTGCATCGGCAGATAAACCCCTGCAGAATCAACAAGATATATAATAGGTAATCTGTTTTCAATAGATATCTCCTGGGCGCGAAGGTTTTTCTTTGCGGTAATGGGAAACCAGGCGCCAGCTTTGACTGTGGCGTCGTTGGCAACGATGATGCACTGCTTCCCCGAAACCTTTCCTATTTTTACCACCACACCGCCACTAGGGCAGCCGCCGTGTTCCTTGTACATTTCGTCACCTGCAAAGGCTCCAATTTCTACGGCCGCATTGGCATCATCGAGTAAATAGTTAATTCGTTCCCGGGCCGTCATCTTTCCTTTGGAATGGTGCTTTTCGATGCGTTTTTCGCCACCGCCCAGTTTTATTTGGTTCATTCTATCCCGAAGGTTGGCAAGAAGCAACTTGTTATGATCTTCGTTTTTATTGAATTCGATATCCATAGAATTTTTTGAAATTAGTCTCAAGGGTTGTTGATTAGTCCCCAAAAATGCGGGCTAAGCCAGCCATTTTTTGGTTGTTTGCTAAAATACAAAAACCATGGAACTAAAATTCTTTAAATAAATATTTAAAAATGCGATCTTTGTCATAGAAGCGGATGCGTTACTTGGGTATTTTCGCACCTGAAATCGAAATTACCTGCTGCTTCTGTAAATTTTCGATTTCATCAAGCAAGATTTAAACAAAGACTACCAACATGGGAATGAACAAGAATGGAATATGTGCCTGGGCTTCTTTTTTTATGCTTTTAATTGGTATCGCCCTGGTATTGCTGGGCGTGCTCAAATACAATGACTATGCCATTGGATTTTCTACTGTAGGCATCGGCTTTTTTGTGATGTCCTGGGTTTTCAACGCTCTAAAGGGAAGGATTTGAGATAAGAAAAATAAATTCTGAAAATGCCATTTTTGAGTAGGCAGATTCCTTCTTCATCAAAAGCAGAAACAAAAAAGGTATAAGGAAAGCGTTCTTTATACCTTTTTTGTTTTCG
>JAGXIM010000127.1 GCA_024635665.1 Salinimicrobium sp.
AAAATTCGGTGGAAATTTTGAAATATATCTACCAGAAATTAAAGGAAAAAAACATCCAAATTTTTCATTCTTCATGAGAGGATTTCCAAAGATTAACATGATGGGGGAGCAGGCAATTTTGATCCAGTTCGAGCCAAAAATCAGTGAGGAAATCTTAAATGAAATCTTGTCGATCAAGAAATTGATTCAGAATAATGTTCTTGAACAAAGGGTTGAGGTAAGCAGCACATACTCTTCATTACTAATTAATTACATCTCACCTATAGAAGATGCTTATAGTGAGCTTTTAGCAGTGGAAAAGCTGATTGGAGAGGCGAAGATACAGAATAATTTTGAAAATTACCTGTATCACATTCCCGTGTGTTACGAAGGCAAATTTGCCCTGGATATGGAAAAGGTTATGGGGACAAAAAAACTTTCTTCTGAAGAAATTATCAGGCTTCATTCCGGTTCAGTTTACACAGTCTACTTCATAGGTTTTTTACCCGGATTTTTATACCTGGGGGGTCTGGATAAAAAACTACATATTTCCCGACGCGGGGAACCCCGTCCAAAGGTGGAAAAAGGAGCAGTTGGAATTGGGGAAACGCAGACGGGAATTTATCCCAAAACCAGTCCCGGTGGATGGCAAATTATTGGCAATTCCCCGGCGCCTCTTTTTGACATAAGGAAGGTCCCTCCTTGCGAAATTTCAGCAGGCAGTAAGATCAAATTTCACTCAATAAGTCTGGAGGAGCACGGGCAGATTTTGGAAGAGGTTCAAAAAGGGCATTTTTCATTCAAAAAAGAGAGATATGAAGGTTGAGGCTACATCTCAAGTAGAAGTCTTACAACCCGGTCTTTTCTCCAGCATTCAGGATTTGGGAAGAACCGGTTTTTTAGAATTTGGGGTGCCTTTAAGTGGGCCTATGGATCCTTTTGCTTCAGGAATGGCAAATTTACTGCTCCAAAACTCCCCAAATGCAGCCGTCCTGGAAATGACGCAACTGGGTCCCAAACTCAAGTTTTCATCAGCGACGCAAATAGTGATAACCGGTGCGCATCTTTCCCCGGAGTTGAACGGAATTGGGATTGAGAACAATAAAACCCATGACATTCTCCCAGGAGACATTTTGGCTTTTAAAAAAAGAAAGTTTGGTTGCCGGGCCTACCTTGCAGTCAAAAATGGCTTCAAAACCGAACAGGTTTTAGAGAGTAGGAGCTGGTATGAAGGCGTAACAACATTTTATAAATTGGAAAAAGGAATGAAGCTAGCCTACCAGTCTTTTACCTGGCAAAATTCAGAATCCACGGCAGTTGTTAAAGAAGATGATTATTTGACTTCAGAAAAAGTAGAAGCTTACGCGGGACCTGAGTTTTATCTATTGCCGGAGGAAAAGAAAAAAGATCTTCAAAAATGCCATTTTTCGATAGGAAAGAACAACAACCGCATGGGAATCCAGCTTCAGGAGCTTTTTTCCAATGAGCTACAACCTATTTTAACAGGACCAGTACTTCCAGGCACCTTACAGCTTACCCCTTCGGGAACGCTTATCGTATTAATGATGGACGGGCAAACAACAGGGGGCTATCCACGCGTGTTGCAGTTGGGGAAAAAAGGAATTGCCACTCTGGCACAAAAAGTACAGGGCGATCAAATCCAGTTTATTCTCAAAGATCTGCAAAGTGCCTAAAGGCTCCACCTCTGCTGTGAACCCGGGTTCACCGTACATTCGCCCAGTCCAGCTTAATGGCACCCTTAGATTTTTCCATTAAAAATGAAAAATGGGGTCATAGCAAATCTCCGTGAAAATTTTTGGAGGGAAAACTATCTTTAAGATACGGCTTTTCGAAGAATTCTTAAGGTTTGATAAATGGAATAATGCATTCTTTTAGCAAAAAATCGTGAATTTTCAAAAGAAGTATATAAAGCAATATCTTTGTAAAAAAATTGTAAGTGATAGATTCTGCAAAAATTGAATTACGTAACCTCAGTGTGAAGGATTATAAAGAGCTCAAAATCTCTATGGTTGAGAGCTATGAAGCCATGCCTAATGAATATTGGAGTGAGCGCGAAATTAAAAACCTTATTAAAAAATTTCCCGACGGCCAGTTCTGTATAATTATCAATGAAAAAATCGCAGGCTGCGCGCTTTCCATTATTGTTGATTACGACAAATACGACGATTCCCACACCTACGAAACCATCACGGGAGGTGAAAATTTTTCTACGCATACCAAGAACGGCGATGTGATTTACGGCATTGATGTCTTTATCCACCCAGAGTACCGTGGGATGCGACTTGGCCGGAGGCTTTATGAAGCGCGAAAAGAACTTTGTGAGCAGCTCAACCTAAAGTCGATTATTTTTGGTGGGCGTATTCCTAATTACGCCGAATTTGCAGAGGAGCTAACTCCAAAACAATATATCGAGAAAGTAAAGGTCAAGGAGATCCATGATCCTGTGCTTTCTTTTCAGCTTTCCAACGACTTCCACGTAAAAAAAGTAATAAAAGGTTATTTGCCTGGAGATTACGAGAGCAAGGAATTTGCTACGCTTATGGAGTGGAATAATATCTACTACACTAAACCCGATAAGTTAATTAATACTGCCAAAACGGTGGTACGATTAGGTCTGGTTCAATGGCAAATGCGTTTATTCAAGGACTTTGATGCCCTTGTAGCCCAAATCGAGTTTTTTGTTGATGCTGTGAGTGATTACCAAAGTGATTTCATCCTGTTCCCGGAGTTGTTCAACGCTCCCTTGATGGCCGATTACAATCACCTCAATGAAGCTGAAGCTATTCGTTCGCTGGCATCTTACACAGACAGGCTGCTGAAAACCTTTGTGGATTTTGCCATCACCTACAACATTAATATTATTACCGGAAGTATGCCTCAAATTATTGGGGAGCATATGTATAATGTGGGATACCTTTGCCGCCGCGACGGAAGTTACGAGCGTTACGAAAAACTTCATATCACTCCGGCCGAAGGTTCTGCCTGGGGAATGAAAGGAGGCAGCCAGGTGAAGACATTTGACACCGACTGCGGAAAAATAGGGGTACTTATTTGTTATGATGTGGAATTTCCTGAAGTGGGTCGGATCCTTGCCGATCAAGGTATGAACATCTTATTCGTCCCTTTTATGACCGATACGCAAAATGGCTATTCCAGAGTACGTTTGTGCGCCATGAGTCGGGCCATCGAGAATGAGTGTTATGTGGCAATTGCAGGTTCGGTTGGGAATTTACCCAAGGTGAACAATATGGATATTCAGTACGCTCAGAGTGCAGTTTTCACACCATCAGACTTTTCATTCCCTGTGAACGGAATCAAGGCTGAAGCGACGCCGAATACCGAGAGCACTTTACTTGTAGATGTCGACCTTGACCTGTTGAAGGAACTACACAACTTTGGAAGTGTACGAAACCTGAAGGATCGTAGAAAAGATCTTTATTCCCTGAAGCTAAAAAAATAACTATAACATTTTCATTACTTTCTTTATAAGGAGGAGTTTCCCCTTATAAGGAGCGTAACGAAATGGCATATCGATCCAGGTTGCACGTTTACTGATGCTCTTTTTATGTGTAAAGGTGTCAAATGAGAACTTACCGTGGTAACCCCCATAACCACTGCTGCCTACGCCGCCAAACGGCAGATTCTTATTGGCAATATGAACCACCACATCATTGGAGGCACCTCCTCCAAAACGATATTTTTTTAAGATCTTTTCTGAAAAATCTTTGTCTTCAGCAAAAACGTAAAGTGCGAGAGGATCGGGATAAAGACCAATGATCTTTTCAATCTCTGCTTCTTCTGAAAATGTAAGCACCGGCAGGATAGGCCCGAAAATTTCGTCTTCCATGACCGCAGATTTCAAAGAAGGCTCATTAAGGACGGTAGGGGCGATATAAAGTTCGGAAGCATCTGTTTGGCCACCAATAAGTATTTCCTCACCCCGAAGCATTCCCTGTAGCCTCTCAAATTTTTTCTTATTGATTATGCGGGCGTAACTTTCTGAAAATTTTGGATCCTCCCCAAAGGCAGCTGAAATTTCATTTTTTAAAGCATCGATAAAATGCCCTTTTTGAGAGGTATGCACCAGGATATAATCTGGGGCAATACAGGTTTGACCGGCATTGATGAATTTTCCCCACACGATCCTTTTGGCCGCCAATTCTATTTTGGCGGAATCGTGGATAATACACGGATTTTTCCCTCCCAATTCCAAAGTGGCAGGAGTGAGATGGGGCGCAATGGCTTTCGCGACGATCCTGCCTACCGGCACACTGCCAGTGAAGAAAACATAATCCCACTTTTGTTCCAGTAATTTTTCTGAGGCCGAAACCCCTCCCTGTACCACAGAAACTACTTCTGGAGGATAAATTTCTTTAAAAATATCTTCAATAACTTTTGAGGTGTGCGGGGAATATTCGCTTGGTTTAAGTACCACAGTATTTCCGGCTGCAAGGGCGCCAATAACAGGAGAAACACTCAGTTGAAAAGGATAATTCCAGGGCGCCAGTACCAATACGTTTCCATAAGGCTGCTGATAAATAAAGTCTGAGGAAGGGAAGTTGATCCAGCTGCTCCCGACTTTCTCAGGCTTTGCCCATTTTTCAAGATTTTTAATGATAAACTTCAGTTCACTTAGAATAATGAAAGTTTCGGTCACAAAAGTTTCGAATTCCGGCTTTTTGAAATCCTGGAACAAAGCTTCAGAAATATATTTTTCCCGTGCTTCAATTAGTCTTTTGAGTGCTTTCAGTTTCTCAATCCTTTTGGGGACGTCCAGGGTTCTACCGGTGTCAAAAAAGGCTTTTTGAGAGCTAATTATTTTCGGGATATTTTCCTGGAGCTGTGTTTCAATTTCTTCGACCATGGGTTTTTTTATAAAATACAATAATTCCTGCTTTAGACGAAATTCTATTTTCTAAAAGTAACAGGTAAAGTGTATTTTACATTTATTGGTTCTCCCATATGCATTCCCGGATTCCAGCGTGGCATTTCTACCAGTGCATTCACAGTGACTGCGTTGTACCAGTGTGA
>JAGXIM010000128.1 GCA_024635665.1 Salinimicrobium sp.
ACCTTTCCATATCTATACGACCGCACGCAGGAAGTAGCGCGGAATTACAAAGCGGCCTGCACGCCCGACTTTTACCTCTTTGATGAAAACTTAAAATTGATCTATCGTGGACAATTGGACAATTCCCGCCCCGGGAACGGAATTCCGGTCAACGGCCGTGACCTACGGGAAGCCCTGGATGCTGTTTTAAACAACAGGCAAATCCCCGGCATCCAAAAGCCGAGTGTAGGGTGCGGGATTAAATGGAAATATGCGGGGGAGAGTAGACGTTAGACGATAGGCGGTAGGCGAGAGAGGGTGAATAAAAGCACCTCTACTATTACGGGAAATCGATTTTTGTTAATTCTTGCCGTTAATTTGTTAATTCATTTTTACTGCTCACCCCATGCTGATTGTTTTCAGTAAATTTATATTATTCAAAATAAAAAATTAAGAATTATGAGCACATTGAGATTAGGAGATAAAGCACCAGACTTTGATGCAAAGACATCTGTAGGGAAAATCAACTTTTACGACTTTCTGGGAAATAGCTGGGGGATATTATTTTCCCACCCAGCTGACTATACGCCTGTTTGCACCACAGAATTAGGTGCTGCTGCAAAATATAAAGATGAATTTGAAAGGCGCGATGTGAAGGTAATGGCACTAAGTGTGGACGGAGTTGAATCCCACAAAAAATGGATCGAAGATATCAACGAAACTCAAAATACCAAGGTCAATTTCCCTATTATTGCCGATGAGGATCGAAAGGTCGCAGATCTTTATGATATGATCCACCCAAGCGCCGATGACACCCTCACGGTAAGATCGGTTTACGTAATAGACCCCAATAAGAAAATCAGGCTCACAATCACCTATCCTGCGAGTACAGGACGTAATTTTGACGAATTATTACGGGTAATTGACTCACTGCAACTCACAGAAAACCATAAAGTCGCTACCCCGGCAAACTGGAAAAGTGGGGAGGATGTGGTTATTAGTCCATCGATTTCCAACGAAGAAGCAGAAAAAATGTTCCCTAAAGGTTTTAAAGAAGTGAAGCCTTATCTAAGGATAACACCTCAGCCGGATAAGTAGTTATTGGGGATTGGTGAATTGGTGAATTGGTGAATTGGTGAATTGGTTAATTGGTGAATTGGTTAATTGGAGAATTGGAGAATTGGAGAATTGGAGATTATTAAATTTAACTTAACCAAACTAATATCCTGTAAAAAACAAAGGCCTCACAAGTTTTGGAAACCTGTGAGGCCTTTTCCCATTTATTATTGTTTCTGTTGGTTTATTTGACCTTTACCAGCTCCACATCAAAGATGAGGGTGGCATCTGGAGGGATCACTCCGCCGGCACCTCTGGAACCGTAAGCTAAATTGGCAGGAACTACAAACCTTGCCTGATCTCCTTCTTTCAGCAATTGAATACCTTCATCCCAGCCTTCAATCACGTGACCCTTCCCTAAAGGAAATTCAATAGGTTCTTTTCTCTTGTACGAAGAGTCAAAGACAGTGCCGTCGGGCAGCATGCCTTTGTAATGAACAGAAACCGTTTTTCCTTTTTCTGCTTTTTTCCCATTGCCTTCAGAAATCATCTTGTAGCGTAAGCCGCTGTCTGTCTTCTCAAAGCCCTGTGCCAGTTCGCCCATCCGCTCTTCCTGTTGTTTTTTGGCCGCAGCTTCTCTTTCTTCCTTAGCTCCGTTGAATTGGCGGAAAGATTCCACAGCATTGAAATTCCTGGCTGCCTCCCCTTCGCGGATGATTTCGAGTTTGTCAATTTTATCACCTTGCTTGATAGCATCCACCACTTCCTGACCTTCTACTACATGTCCAAAAACTGTATGTTTTCCGTCCAACCAGGGTGTGGCGACGTGGGTAATAAAAAACTGGCTCCCATTGGTTCCGGGACCTGCATTGGCCATAGAAAGGATTCCGGGGCGGTCGTGTTTAAGATCTGGGTGGATCTCATCCTCAAATTGGTACCCCGGCCCACCAGTCCCGGTGCCTTTAGGATCCCCTCCCTGGATCATAAAATCGGGAAGAACTCTGTGGAATTTTAATTCGTCGTAATAGGGGGTTCCCTGTGGTTTGGCCTTATTTTCAAGGTTTCCCTCAGCCAGCCCCACAAAATTCCCCACCGTGCCCGGGGTTTTTTCATGTTCCAGTTTTACTGTTATTTCCCCTCTTGTCGTATGAAATTTCGCGTATAATCCGTCGTTCATGTCGTTGTTTTTAGTTGAAAGACAAAGATAAAGAAATGAAAAGTGAATTAGTATAATGAATTGTGAAAGAAGGTAATTTGGAGAAACTATGAATTAAAAGAAATTTATTTTTTATAGGTATAAAACAGCGCTGGCTTCTTATCTTTAAGTGCAATTCGCCTAAATGCCAAATACTTATATTCAAATTCACATCCATTTTGTCTTTGCTGTAAAATATAGGCAAGGACAGATACTTCTGAAATGGAAAGAAAGGTTGTATCACTACATTACCGCCATTGTTCAAAACGAGGGACATAAAATGCTAAATCATAAATGGAGTCCCCGATCATATTCATCCTAATCAATCAATATCAGAATTGACGCAAAAGGTAAAAGGAAGTTCTTCAAGACAGACGGAAGTAAAAAAAACCGAAACATCCCTGTTTCGGCTCTTGATTTTAATCATTAAAACTTTCCTCTAATTCCCTATATCACTTATAAACTTGATCCTGTACAAGCGCAGTTCCTCTTCCTCGTAATCGCCGTCGAATTCTTCGAGGGCTTCTTCGATTTTATCAGATTCTGCTTCGAGGAAATATTCGTGAATCTCTTCCTGCTGCTCTTCATCGAGGATCTCATCAATCCAGTAGGTGATATTCAACTTCGTTCCGCTATAGACAATGGCTTCCATTTCTTTTATGAAATTTGGCATTTCAATGCCTTTTGCGGCGGCGATGTCATCTAATCGAAGCTTGCGATCGACGTTTTGAATAATGTATAATTTTAGTGAGCTGTTTGCACCGGTGGTTTTTACCACGAGATCATCGGGACGTGTTATATCATTGTCTTCGACGTATCTTTCGATAAGCTCCACAAATTCTTTTCCGTATTTTTTGGCTTTTCCTTCCCCAACCCCGTGTATGTTGCCTAACTCCTCTACAGAAATTGGATATTTTAGGGCCATATCTTCAATGGACGGATCCTGAAACACCACAAAAGGAGGCACTTCCAATCGTTTTGCAACTTTCTTGCGGAGGTCCTTGAGCATTTTGACCAGCCTTTCATCTGTTCCCCCACTGCCTTTGACGGCAGTGACTATGCCGTCGTTTCCATCCGTTTCATAAATGTGGTCTTCGGTCATCATAAAAGATTCGGGCTTTTTCAGGAAGTCTTCCCCTTTCTGGGTCAGTTTCACCACCCCGTAAGTTTCGATATCCTTCCGCAGGTGTCCAGCTACCAGGCTTTGCCGCAACAATGCCATCCAGTATTTTGGATCTTTTTCACTGCCTTTTCCGAAGAGTTCATGCTCATCTGTTTTATGGGATTTTATGACAGCATTGGATCTTCCAACAATGGTATTAACTACTTCCTTGGATCTGTAAAGCTGATTCGTGTCTTTAATCGTCCTCAACAGCAGTTCTACCTCCTCTTTTGCTTCGTGTTTTTTCTTCGGATTGCGCACATTATCGTCCATGCTGGCACCTTCCCCGGTCTTGTCATCAAATTCTTCCCCAAAATAATGGAGGATGAATTTTCTCCTGGAGATAGAAGTTTCAGCAAAAGCAACCACTTCCTGTAAGAGCGCATGGCCAATTTCCTGTTCGGCGACTGGTTTCCCGCTCATAAATTTCTCAAGCTTCTCAATGTCTTTATAGGCATAGAAAGCCAGGCAATGACCTTCTCCACCATCTCTACCTGCGCGGCCGGTTTCCTGGTAGTAACTTTCTATACTTTTCGGAATATCATGGTGGATAACAAAACGCACGTCTGGTTTGTCTATCCCCATTCCGAAAGCGATCGTCGCCACCACCACATCCACATCCTCCATTAGGAACATATCCTGATGCCTGGAACGCGTCTTTGCATCCAGACCTGCGTGGTATGGAACTGCGGAAATACCGTTCACCTGAAGGGTTTGTGCGAGTTCTTCGACCCGTTTGCGGCTAAGACAGTAGATAATACCCGTTTTCCCCTGATTTTTCTTGACAAACCGAATAATATCAGAATCGACATTCTTGGTCTTCGGCCGAATTTCATAGTAGAGGTTTGGCCTGTTGAAGGAAGCTTTAAAAGTACGCGCATCCGTGATGCCGAGGTTCTTCAGTATATCTTCCTGAACCTTGGGAGTAGCTGTGGCCGTTAGACCAATAATGGGAATGTCATCTCCAATACGTTGGACGATATTCCGAAGGTTGCGATATTCTGGCCGAAAATCATGACCCCATTCACTAATGCAATGGGCTTCATCAATGGCCATAAAGGAAATTTTCACGCTGCGCAAAAACTCGACGTTTTCTTCTTTGGTCAGGGATTCGGGAGCAACGTATAAGAGTTTAGTGATCCCGTTGGTAATATCCTCCTTCACCTGCTTGACTTCGGTCTTGTTCAACGAAGAATTTAGAACATGGGCGATGCCATTTTCAGAAGAAATTCCACGCATTACATCCACCTGGTTTTTCATGAGCGCTATAAGTGGGGAAACGACAATAGCTGTTCCCTCCTTTATAAGGGCGGGCAGTTGATAGCACAAGGATTTTCCACCACCGGTGGGCATAACCACAAAGGTGTTGTGGTTGTTGACAATACTCGTAATTACCTCTTCCTGGAGACCCTTAAACTGGCTAAAACCAAAGTATTTTTTAAGCTGTTCGTGTAAGTTGATTTCCTGCGAAGTCATTCAATTGTGTTACAATTTTACATACATTTGCACAATTAAAGATACGGTTTTCTTTAAGTCATGCAATTCATAATTCCACAAATTTGACACCTCAAGAGAAAATACTCTCTGTTGCCAGAGAAACCATTTTAACTGAAGCCAAAGCGATAAAGAATCTAGAGCAATTATTAGACCACGATTTTGCAAATGCCGTTGAAGCCATCTACCGGTCAAAAGGCAGGGTGATCATAACCGGAATAGGGAAAAGTGCAGCCATCGCAACAAAAATTGTGGCTACGCTGAATTCCACAGGAACACCATCCATATTTATGCACGCAGCCGATGCCATCCACGGCGACCTGGGCACGATCTTGCAGAACGATGTGGTGATTTGCATTTCGAAAAGCGGGAATACCCCCGAGGTAAAAGTACTGGTTCCGCTCATTAAAAACTTTGGGAATACCTTGATCTCGATTACCGGGAACCCGGAATCCTTCCTGGGGCAACAGGCCGATTTTACACTAAATTCTTTTGTTGAAAAAGAAGCATGTCCTAATAACCTTGCCCCTACCTCCAGCACCACTGCACAATTAGTAATTGGCGATGCATTGGCGGTGTGCCTGCTAGACCTTCGTGGATTCTCGAGCGAGGACTTTGCAAAATACCACCCGGGCGGCTCGCTAGGAAAGAAGCTTTACCTGCGGGTGAGCGATATTGCAGCCCAAAACCAGAAGCCTGTGGTAGCACCCACTGCATCGATCCCGGAAGTGATCGTGGAGATTTCAGAAAAAATGCTGGGAGTAACCGCGGTGATTGAAAACGATAAAATTACAGGCATCGTTACAGATGGCGATATTCGTAGGATGCTGCAAAAAAGTATAGATATTTCTGGACTACAAGCGAAAGATATTATGAGTGCCAATCCAAAAACCATTTCCAATGATGCCATGGCCGTAGATGCCCTCGATATACTGGAAGAAAACCAGATCTCCCAGATCCTGGCAGTCAAAAATGGCAAATATTGCGGGGTGGTGCATTTACACAACCTTATAAGGGAAGGAATAATTTAGGATGGCGAAAGTTCAAAAATCTGCCGACGAAATGTCCTTTTTGGATCATCTGGAAGATTTGCGCTGGCATTTGATCCGGGCGACGCTGGCAGTTGTGATTGCAGGATTTGGTGCATTTCTGTTGAAAGGCTTCATTTTTGATACCTTGCTCTTTGGACCAACCAATGCCGATTTCTTTACCTACGACATTTTATGCCGGCTATCTTCCTTCGTGGGGGTCGAAGGTGGATTTTGTTTCGAAAAAATGCCTTTTACCTTACAATCCAGGACGATGGGCGGACAATTTTCTGCACACGTTTGGACTTCCATCACAGCGGGCTTCATCATCTCCTTCCCATACGTGATCTACGAATTCTGGCGGTTCATTTCCCCCGCCATGTACATCAACGAACGCAATACCGCCAGAGGCTTTATCTTCATTTCTTCAGTGTTGTTCTTCATGGGCGTGCTGTTTGGATATTACCTGGTCACGCCCCTTTCCATCAATTTCCTCGGAAAATATCAGGTTAGTGAAGTAGTTTTGAACGAATTTGATATTGGAAGTTACATCAGCTTAGTGCGATCATCGGTGCTGGCCTGTGGCCTCATCTTCGAATTGCCAATCATTATCTATTTCCTCACAAAAATAGGCCTCGTGACACCGGAATTCCTTCGGAAATATCGCAAATTCGCACTGGTAATCGTGTTGATCCTTTCAGCAATCATTACACCACCCGATATATTAAGCCAAATTATCGTGGCAATTCCCGTTTTAGTGCTATATGAAGTAAGCATTATGATCGCCAAAATTGTAACAAAAAAAGAAGAACGAAAACTTAGACAACAAAAAAATCAATGACAAATCAGGTAGAAGATTTCAATGAGTACCGCCAAAAGATGAACGAGAAGATCCTGGGCGACAATAATAAGATCATTAAACGTATTTTTAACCTTGACACGAACGCCTTCGTGGCCGGAGCATTGGATGTAAAGACAAAAGAATTGCTTGGCCTGGTGGCTTCGACAGTATTGCGCTGCGACGATTGCGTTAGATACCACCTGGAAACCTGTTATAAAGAAGGGATTTCGAAAGAAGAAACTATGGAGGCGTTAAGCATCGCTACCCTTATTGGAGGTACAATCGTGATTCCGCATTTAAGACGGGCTTATGAGTTTTGGGAGGAATTGGA
>JAGXIM010000129.1 GCA_024635665.1 Salinimicrobium sp.
CGCCTTATCCACGACCTGGGAGAATGGGAGCAGCTACCAAAAGGTTCGGTAATACAGCTTTTTCACCACTGTGTGGAAAATGATGTGAGCAGTTTTCTTGTTGATTGTTCCAAAAAGGCTTCTTACATCTCAAATTTGGGAACGGCTCTAAGCGAAAGCGGGTTAAGCCGGGATAGAACCCAGCTCATGGCGGCCCTGGATGCCGAAAAAACTACTGAAGAAGAATTTGTTTCCCAGGTGGAAGACCTGCTCAGGACTTTAAAGACAGATTACCTCGATCTTTTATTTATAGATGCCAACCATCTTTCTAAAGAACTGTCAACGGCAGTAAACCGGCTGAAATCTCAAGGAAAGATAGTGGAAACCGGTATAAAAAATCTTTTAGAGCATGAAAAAGCAGATTTTTCGAAACAATTTTCTGTAAATGCCATTTTATCCTCTTTCCGGTTCACTTCAGCCGGGGCAAAGATCTTAACTTTGGAAAAATCAGCTTCCGAAGAGGCCATTAAAATGCTATTTTTGGAAGGTATAGACGGGAATACTTCCGAGGAATTGGAGAAAATGGCTACAAAATACGAACTTTCGACAAAAGAACTGCTTTTAGCCTGGCTGCTGCAACATCCGGCACATTTTCATCCTATTATTTGGGGGAAAAGTAAAACCCAGATTGATTCTGCCAGGAAAGCTCTTCAGAAAAGACTCATTAAAGAGGACTGGGGAAAAATTCCCGGAAAAATAATAACTTAAAATGCCATTTTTGACACCTATGAACATGACAGCTCTAATCACCGGCGCCACCAGCGGAATTGGAAAAGCAACTGCAATTGCATTTTCAAAAGAAGGCATCAACCTCATCATTTGCGGAAGGCGCGAAAAGGCACTGCGGGAACTCAAAGAACAACTTGAGAAAAAAGTCAAAGTCCACTCCCTACAATTTGATGTAAGGGACAAGACGGAAGTAAACAAAGCGATTGAAGGACTTCCGGAAGAATTTCAGAAAATCGACATCCTCGTGAACAATGCGGGAAATGCACACGGCCTGGATCCCATCCAGACAGGAAACACCGATGACTGGGACGCGATGCTCGATATTAATGTGAAAGGGCTGCTTTACGTAAGCAGGGCGATCATTCCGCAGATGGTGGCACGAAAACAGGGACATATTATCAATATTGGCTCGATTGCCGGGAAGGAAGTTTACCCCAACGGGAACGTCTACAGTGCGAGCAAATATGCGGTGGATGCCATCAATAAAGGAATGCGTATCGACCTGAACGAATCTGGAATTCGCGTGGGAGCGATCAATCCCGGGATGGTGGAAACCGGTTTTAGTGAAGTTCGTTTTAAAGGGGATTCAGAAAGGGCAAAATCGGTCTATGAAGGGTACCAGCCCTTAAAACCAGAAGATATTGCAGATATCATTCGGTTTATGGTGACCCGCCCAGAACATGTGAACATTGCAGATCTCCTGGTGCTGCCAACGGCACAGGCGAGTTCTACCATACTCAAAAAGGAATAATTTCAGAATTTTTTCAGAAACATGATCAATAAACGCCTCCTAATCAAGAACCTGCTTGCGCATAACAGCGAAAATAGTTTCTATGATAAAAAGAGGCAGATCAACCTTGGGCCAAAAGAAGGAAAAGCCAAGTTTTTAAAGCACATTTGCGCCCTGGCAAATTCCAATCCGCTCAATAATTCCTATATGGTGATTGGCGTGGAAGACGAAGACAACAAAATTACAGGAGTTGATTTTTTCGATGACAGCAAGATCCAGAACCTTATCAATGCCTATATCGAGAACCCGCCGCTGGTTTCTTACGAGAACATTCCGTTCCCACATCTTCCGGATGATCTGGTGGTTGGGCTGGTGAGTATTCGGCCAAACCAGGGGAATACAAGTTCGCTGCGCAAGAATATCTGGAAATATCCCGCCGGAAGTACTTTTTACAGGGAAGGCAGCATTAGCATTTCTTCCACTTTTGGCAGTGGGATCCAGAATGAAAATCGGGAACTGGTGGCTTCGATTGAAGCGCACTCCCAGAATAATATTGAAATGACTTTGGACGGGGTGTTTGATTTCTTCGGAAAACATGAAGATATTGACCCCACCTATAATGTTTTCAAAGAATATTTTGTGGTTTGCTGGTCTGGTAAAAAGAAAATTGACCGGGAAAAAACCTATTTTTCACGCGTGGATATTGCCCTCATCAATGAACAGGTAAAACTTTTTTATTCTGAACTGGATGAAGTAAGCATTGATATTACTGAAGACCGGTTTTCGATCCTGGAATTTGTACGGCTGGGTTTGAATGAACAATTCAGATATTATCCTCTGGAAGAAGTGGAAATAATTTTTAGGGACAACGCCACCTATGAGATTAAAACCCAGGTCGTCTTTGAGCCCCCGCAATTCGAAAAACGGACACTGCACCACATTTACAACACAAATATCTCGCTGGTCAATAAGTTAAAAAGTGGCATTACCCTGACCCCGCATGAAGAAAAAGACCTTTTTAACCTGCCCACGACCTATCTTTTATGTTACTTTAATGGATT
The DNA here is from genome assembly GCA_024635665.1 of Salinimicrobium sp. Lineage (GTDB taxonomy): Bacteria > Bacteroidota > Bacteroidia > Flavobacteriales > Flavobacteriaceae > Salinimicrobium. The sequence goes on from JAGXIM010000129.1 coordinate 2,560, forward strand.
CAAAGATGGCATTGACCGGCTGGAAGAAGCGAGGGACGAATTAAAAAAATATAGCCAAAAAGTTTATCAACAGTATAAGGATAGTTTAAGGATTTTGAGAAAAGTAAAATATAATTAACATGGGCCGCAGTCTGGTAATTGGAGATATTCACGGAGGATTAAGGGCACTGGTACAGCTCCTGGAAAGGGCTGATATCACCCCCGATGATAAAATCGTGTTCCTGGGGGATTATGTTGACGGGTGGAGCGATTCGGCAAATGTGGTGACTTACCTGATTGAACTTTCAAAGCAAAATACTTGTATTTTCTTGCGCGGCAACCACGATGATTTGACCCACCGCTGGTTAAAAACAGGGGAGTTGAATGATAAATGGCTGCTGCATGGAGGGCAATCCAGCATCGATGCATACCGGCAGTTTTCAGACAGTGAAAAGCAGGAACACATAGAATTTTTTGACCAAATGGTCAATTACTATGTCGACAAGGAGAACCGGCTTTTTGTGCATGCAGGTTTCACCAATCAAAAAGGTCCGGAAGAGGAATATACGCCCTCTTCATTCTATTGGGACCGCACCCTATGGGAAATGGCCTTGTGCCTGGACCCTGCCTTAAAGCCTGGCGACATTTATTTTCCCAAGCGGCTGGAGCTGTTCAACGAAATATTTATTGGGCATACTCCCGTCACCCGAATTGGCAAAAGCGAACCTGTAAATGCGGCAAATGTTTGTAATATGGACACCGGTGCCGCTTTTAAAGGAAAGATCTCCCTCCTGGATGTAAATTCAAAAGAGTTGTTTCAGAGTGAGGAGATATGGACACTGTATCCAGAAGAAAAAGGAAGAAATTAAGAAAAGTTTTAAATTCTTAAGTTTTCCTATTCTTATCTTTGTAGATTACCAAATTAAGGCGGGTCCAGAAATTTAACCTGCGAAGAACAACAGAAATTTAGAACTATGGCTTTAGAGAATATAAGGTTAGAAGTAATGAAGACGGTAGAAAAGTCCGTAGATGAATACGTCGATAAATATCTTATCCCGGTGGAAGATATTTGGCAACCTACCGACCTTCTACCAAACTCCCAGGACGAAAATTTTTTCGAAGAAATCCGGCAAATAAGGGAGGAAGCAACAGAACTGGGTTATGATTTCTGGGTTGTTTTAGTCGCCGATATGGTCACCGAAGAAGCCCTGCCTACTTACGAATCATGGTTGATGGATATGGAAGGCGTAGAGCAGCACGGGCAGCAAAAAGGAATGCAGAACGGCTGGGCCAAATGGATTCGCCATTGGACCGGGGAAGAAAACCGTCACGGGGACACTCTTAATAAATATTTATACCTCTCTGGCAGAGTCGACATGAAAGAAATAGAGAAAACTACTCAATATCTGATCAACGACGGCTTTGATATTGGTACTGGGCGTGATCCTTACCGCAACTTTGTGTATACGAGCTTTCAGGAACTTGCCACCAATATTTCGCATAAAAGAGTGGGACAACTTGCACGGAAAAAAGGCAACAAAGTGCTGGCAAAAATGTGCAACGTGATCGCTGGTGATGAAATGCGCCACCACCTGGCTTACCGCGAATTCGTGAAGACCATTTTTGAATATGATCCCAGCGAAATGATGCTGGCCTTTGAAGATATGATGAAAAAGAAGATCGTTATGCCAGCCCAGTTTATTCGGGAATCGGGGCAGGGAATTGGCGAAGCCTTCGAGAATTTTTCCAATGCCGCACAGCGCCTTGGAGTGTACACCACGAGGGACTACATAGAGATCCTGGAGAAACTGAACAATTATTGGGAAATTGATAAATTGACTTCCTTAAATGACCAGGCTGAAAAAGCGCGGGACTATTTAATGAAGTTACCAGACAGGATGACCAGAATTGCAGACCGAATCAAAGTGCCACAGGACCCACACCAATTTGCCTGGGTGGCACCAAATGGAAGATTATAAGATTTTAAACCCCGCACTGCGGGGTTTTTTATTAGATCTTTTGTGGGACACACTTAATCGTGCCGGGATAATCTGCATAGACCTTTCTAATTTCCACCGGCATGGGAGATAGGAAATCCACCTCGCTCCAAACTCTATTGATAAGGCTTTCATTTGTTTCAGGAGAGAAAGCCTTGAGTTGGAGCTTTCCCGCTATGGGTGCTTCATCAATATCAATGAATTGAGCAGGAGAGGAACAATCAAAATCAATTTCAGCAAGGGACAACTTTCTTATCTCCGGGTTTTTCTGCGTTTGATAATGAATTTCCAAATTGGAAAGGTCATAAACAATACTCCAGTGAGTACTGGAATCTTCCTGCCTTAGCCTGTCTAATATTTCAAAGGAATAGTTTATAATATCTCCTTCTGAATATTCTTCCAGACCGGCAGCAGCATTGACAAAACGATCAAGTGGTGCAGTGGAAACAGGGATTTCTTTAGTTCCACCAAAGCCTGAAAAATTTTCCAGGTACTGCATGCTGTTCCCATAAGTATCATTGGCGAGAGCAGGAACCGGAAGGGACCCGGCCGTATGCACGATCATCTTTCCACCTATGAATTCAATGGTAGCAACATTTCCCAATTTATCGGCTACCAGAAAATGAAGTTTTGCAACAGATTGTGGAGAGACACGTAAAATTTCTTCAGAAGCAATGACCTCTTCCACGCTGGCAGAATTGTCCAATTGATACTGAATCCATTGTAGTTCTGTCAACCCGAATCGGTCGTCAATTTCAGGATACTCTGATTCATTCAAAGCCATTTGCTCAATGACCAGACCCCGTTCATTTATTCCGCCGTATGGAAATTCTCTTCCATTTTGGTTAAAAGTTACACTTCCAAATCTGGAAGTCCATTCAAAGGCTTTTTCGGGCGGGCGAATCAGCGCCGATTTTCGCATATTCCGTTTGTTGACCAGAAGATGCCCGTAGCCAACCTGAAAATCAAAATTTCTCCCGAAAACCACCCTGTCACCGTCTTGTAAACAAAAGGTAGTACAGGCAGTCGTATCAAAACTCAGGAAAAATAGGGAGTAGAAAGTGAGAACGGAAAGAAGTGAGATGTTTTTCATTTTTCATTCCTTTTAAAGTGAAGAAAATAAGGTTTTTTTACCTTCTATAAATTTACCTCTTTCTGAAATTAAAAACTACAAAAACCAATAGAAAAAAAGCGATTTAAATACCGGGCTCTTCTCAAAACGGGTTCTAAAGATCTGCTTCCAAAACCCCATTTTTGAGACCTATTTCCAGACCAAATTTCCTGCTTTCCCTGTCAAGTACCTTATGCAGCCATTCAGCATCTTTTTTTGAAGCACTGTGCAGACTTAATTTCTTTATTTCCATTGGTACCATCTCCAGCTTCAGGAGATCGCCTGTTGCAGGATCGAGTTCAGGAAAATACATAAGAGAGAGTTCTCCCCGGTATTTTTCATGGCCGCTAATTCCTTCATAGTCGTTGATAAAGTCTCCAGCTCCATAGATGATCAGCTTATTTTTATAAACTTCCATTCCCAAGGGATGATGGGAAGAATGGCCAAAAATAAGATCTATTCCCGCCTTTTCAATTAGCTGCTGCGCAAATTCTCTTTGTTCCTCTGCAACGTCATAGCCCCAATTGCCGCCCCAGTGCACAGAAAAAACAGCTAAATCGCCGGCTTCTTTATATGAATTTACCAATTCCCTAATATTTTCTACTGCCTCCATGCTTAGATCGGGAAGCAGGTTTACCCCCGAAAGATCAGGTTCTGCAGCCCAGGTTGTTGGAATCCCACTACTCGGAGAACCATAGGAAAATACCAGCACCCTTCTTTTTTCTGTGACCAGGATAGTAGGTTCCCTTGCCGCTACTATATTTTCCCCCACCCCGGAAAACTTTATTCCCGCAGCCTTCAGGGTTTTCATGGTTTCCTGTAGACCCGGACGCTTCCAGTCCAACGTGTGGTTATTGGCCAGGCTGGCATGGTCGATTCCGGCAACAGACAAGACCTCAACATTCTTTGGGTGCATCCGGTAGTTGATGCCTTTTCCCGGCCACGGCTCGTTGTGTGTGGTGATACTGGTTTCAAGGTTAACCAATTTTAGATCGGGATTTGCCCTTTTCCACACCTTCAGAGCATCGCCCCAGATAAATTCATAGGAAAGCGGAGTTTTAATGTCTCCGCTGGCCCTTTCAGCCAATAGGAGGTAATCACGCGCATCTTTAACGTACGGCTCGTAAAGTACAGGATCCACCGAATTGGACAACGCCTGGTCAATTCCGCGCCCCGTCATCACGTCTCCGGCAAGAAAGAGTTTTACAGTTCTTTTTTCCATAGATGTTTGGGCGGTAGACAAAACGCCAAGAAGCATTCCGAAACATAGCGTCAATCTTTTCAGCATTTAGCACCTTTTTATACCTAAAAGATACGAAATTTACGGGAGGGCGTAGCTGCTGCCGTAGAAAGAGCTACCGACTTATTGCTAATTTTGTGAACTAGATCTTTAGCAGTGATCAGTCGAAAAAAATTCTTTTTCTGATCTTTGTTTCCTTTCCGGCGATCCACCAAATTACTCTCATCAATAAGAAATTCTGTAATAAAAAACCC
>JAGXIM010000004.1 GCA_024635665.1 Salinimicrobium sp.
CCGACGACGATACATCAACGTCAAGGCAAGAAAAAACCGCTCCAAAGAAAGAGCGCAAGCCACACGTCCAAAAGGACAAAAATACCCGACCTCCTTCCGCTAAGAGTAGATCTGATAAGCAGGACGAAAGCAAAGACAAGCAGGAAGAAAAATCTTCTGATAAACAATTCCAGCGATCTTCTTCAAAATCAAAGGATTCTTCAGATAATAGAAAAGACAGCAAAAGGGAAGATTCAAATAAGCCATCTTCAGCTAAAGACAACAGCAACAGGAATCAACAGAAAGATTCCCGAAAAGATCCCAGATCAAAAGACAGTCCCAGATCAAAAGAAAGTCAGGGATCAAATACTGGCAATTCCAGCCAAAAATCCTCTGGAAACAGGGATAACACCAAGCGTGACAGCGGAAATCGTGATAACCGAAACCGGTACAAAGAACCAGATTACGAATTCGACGCGATCATTGAGAGCGAAGGAGTGCTGGACATCATGCAGGATGGATATGGGTTCTTAAGATCTTCAGATTATATGTACCTGTCTTCGCCAGATGATATTTATGTTTCTCAATCTCAAATCCGTTTGTTTGGACTAAAAACCGGGGATACTGTTTTAGGCCAGGTAAGGCCACCAAAAGAAGGAGAAAAATATTTTCCGCTTATAAAGATCAACCAAATTAACGGTCTTGATCCACAAGTGGTAAGGGATCGCATTTCTTTTGAACACCTTACCCCACTTTTTCCTCAGGAAAAATTCAATATTGCAGAAAGGCAAAGCACCGTTTCCACAAGAGTGATGGATATGTTTTCACCTATTGGAAAAGGGCAAAGGGGAATGATCGTTTCCCAGCCAAAAACGGGTAAAACAATGCTCCTTAAGGACATTGCCAATGCAATTGCGGCCAATCATCCTGAAGTTTACCAAATCGTCCTGTTGATAGACGAACGCCCGGAAGAGGTGACCGATATGCAACGGAATGTGAAAGGTGAAGTCATTGCTTCGACTTTTGACAAGGAGGCACACGAACATGTGCGCGTGGCAAATATCGTTCTTGAAAAAGCTAAAAGAATGGTTGAATGCGGACACGATGTTGTGATCCTTTTAGATTCAATCACCCGTTTGGCCAGAGCTTACAACACCGTACAGCCTGCCAGCGGAAAAGTATTGAGTGGTGGAGTTGATGCCAATGCCTTGCATAAGCCAAAAAGATTCTTTGGGGCTGCACGAAATATTGAAGGTGGAGGATCATTATCGATCATCGCGACCGCCCTTACAGATACCGGTTCAAAAATGGACGAGGTCATCTTTGAGGAATTTAAAGGTACCGGTAACATGGAGCTTCAATTGGACAGAAAGATTGCCAATAGAAGGATTTTCCCTGCAATTGACCTTACTTCTTCCAGCACACGTCGGGACGACATCTTATTGGATGAGAATACATTACAAAGAATGTGGGTATTGCGCAAATACCTCGCAGATATGAACCCAGTGGAAGCCATGGAATTCATTAACGACCGCATCAAGCAAACCAGGAACAACGAAGAATTCCTGGTCTCTATGAACGGGTAATAATACCTCTCAAAAAGGGCAAAATCCGGTCATCTTTTGATGCACCGGATTTTTTTATACCTCAAATTAAATGACCCATCGGCCTGACCATTCAATACTTTCTAAAATAACTTCGGCTTAGGCTGAAAAAAGTTGCACCCTATTTCAGCGGGAATTAATACCTCTTTAAGGAAGGGTTTGGAGCGAAAAAGAAAATGGCTTTCGCTAATTTTGCTGCGTATCAATAAAAAAATAGCGCTAATGCAAATTCCTGAACCCGACATTGCGTTCATTTCAGAAAAAATGATCTTATTCAGATTTTTAAGATGGGCTTATACCTCTCAAAAAGGGCAAAATATGAATATCTTTTAGATGCACCGGAAGGTTTTTTTAGCTATTCAATTCAACTCCCCTCTCAAAAAGGGTAAAATCTGAAGATATTTTGGGAGCCTACACAAAACAGAACCGCTCACGAATTTTGAGAGAAAATGAAGATCGTACGGCTTTAGTACAGGGTCTGGAAGGAAAAGAGCTTTGGCAGAAAATTAAAATATCCCAACGATGAACATGTATTTTTTAAAATGAAGAATGCCTTTCGTCCGGTGGACAAAAGGCATTCTTCTATAAATTAAACACTATATCTTACTAAAGCGCAGCTACGTGCTTAGCCAACTGTGATTTTAGGTTAGCAGCTTTATTATCGTGAATAATGTTTTTCTTCGCTAATTTATCGATCATCGAAACTACAGATGGATACAAAGTTGTAGCCTGCTCTTTTTCAGCTTCCTTCAATCTTTTGATGGCGTTCCTGGTAGTTTTATGCTGGTAGCGGTTTCTAAGACGTTTAGTCTCATTGCTACGTATTCTCTTCAACGCTGACTTATGATTTGCCATTACACTCTAATTAAATTAATTCTTTTTCAGTAGTCCGTAGGGGAATCGAACCCCTGTTACCAGGATGAAAACCTGGCGTCCTAACCCCTAGACGAACGGACCAATTATTTGCTTAAATGCGGATGCAAAAATACAACTATTTTTCAATGCCACAAATGTAGGCCAAAAAAATTTGAAAATTAATAAGCCTTCGCAAAAAGCACTCTTTGAGCCGATGGTTTGCCGGTCAGGACACAGCTTCCCTCCTCTTTTTCGGCATTAAAAGGGATGAGTCTAATAGTCGCTTTTGTCGCTTCTTTAATTTTAGTCTCAGTCTCTGAAGTGCCATCCCAATGTGCAGAAATAAAGCCTCCTTTTTCCTTCAGCACTTTTTTAAACTCGTCAAAGTTTTCAACTTTTGTAATATGTTCGTTTCTGAAATCTGCTGCTTTGCGGTACAGGCTTTCCTGAATTTCGACCATTAGACCTTTTATCTTTTCCACAACCTCGGCCTGCGCTACAAATTCCTTTTTTAGGGTATCCCTTCTGGCCAGCTCTACAGATCCTTTTTCAAGATCTTTAGGGCCAATTGCCAACCGTACCGGCACTCCCTGCAATTCATATTGTGCAAATTTCCAGCCCGGCTTTTGAGTATCGCGGTCATCGTATTTAACCGAAATCCCGGTAGCCCGAAGCTCGGCAACCAACTTGTTGGCGACTTCAGAAATTTGTGCCAGTTGCTCTTCATTTTTGTAAATTGGAACGATGACCACCTGGATTGGTGCGAGGTTTGGAGGTAACACGAGGCCGTTATCATCGCTATGCGTCATAACCAAAGCTCCCATTAATCTCGTGGAAACGCCCCAGGAAGTCGCCCAAACATATTCAAGATTCCCTTCTTTACTGGCGAATTTCACATCAAAGGCTTTGGCAAAATTCTGACCCAGGAAATGGGAAGTTCCAGCCTGCAGGGCTTTTCCGTCCTGCATAAGGGCTTCAATACACAGCGTGTCTTCGGCTCCTGCAAAACGCTCAGTCTCGGTTTTTCTTCCTTTGATCACCGGCATTGCCATAAAATTTTCGGCAAATTCGGCGTAGATGTTATTCATCTGCTCGGTTTCTGCGATGGCTTCATCTCTGGTAGCATGGGCGGTATGCCCTTCCTGCCATAGAAATTCAGATGTACGTAAAAATAAGCGCGTCCTCATTTCCCAACGTACCACATTGGCCCATTGGTTAATAAGAATGGGCAGGTCCCGGTATGACTGAACCCAGCCTTTATAAGTGTTCCAGATAATAGCTTCAGAAGTAGGCCTGACCACCAGTTCTTCCTCCAGTTTTGCTTCTGGATCTACCATCAATTTTCCTTCGTTATCTGGATCGTTCTTTAATCTATAGTGTGTAACAATCGCGCATTCTTTGGCAAAACCTTCAGCATTCTTTTCTTCTGCTTCAAATAGGCTTTTTGGCACAAACAATGGAAAATACGCATTTTCATGACCAGTTTCTTTGAACATTTTGTCCAGTTGTGCCTGCATCTTTTCCCAAATTGCAAAGCCGTAAGGTTTAATGACCATACAACCCCGCACAGCGGAGTTTTCTGCAAGGTTCGCCTTGACTACCAATTCATTGTACCACTTGGAATAGTCCTCTTTTCGGGTTGTTAAGTTCTTTGCCATGTCTCAGATTTTGGCACAAATCTTGTACCTATGTAAGTGAAAATAAAGTTAGCGCAAAACTAACTAAATTTATACTTTGTTCAATAATAAAATCGACACCATGAAACCGACTTACACGCTTTTAAACGTAAAAGCTCTTTTTTCAGGGTTCAGTGCTCTTTTATTATTAGCTTCCTGTAGCTCCTACCAGTATGCCGGGTACGAAAACGATGGGATATATTCCTCCCCTTCCAATAACGGAGAGGCCTATACTGCTAATGATTATGAGGAGTCCTACGAAGATGCTCTTTACTACAAACAACTTTTTGGCGAAAAGGCCAATCAATTCGAAAATGTCCCGACAGAAGGGGCTATTTTTACTGATGTAGAAGGCTATTCTTCATCAGGCCAATATGATGACAATATGTTCCTGGAAGAGGGTTTGGATTACCAGGTTGGTAATGCCGCCTGGGGATCAAACCCAGACCAGATCACCATAAATATTCATCAGGATCCTTTTTACAACCCATTTTACAATCCTTACATCCATCCATATTATGCAGGCTTCTATGATCCTTTCATGATGTCTGGTTACGGTTACGGATATAGCCCTTATGGCTATAGGTATGGGTTTGGGTACCGCCCCTATGGATTTGGCTACGGCTATAACTCATGGAACTTTGGAATTGGTTACGGCTGGAATTACAGATATGGATATGGTTACGGGCCATTTCATCCTTACACATCAAATTATTATTATCCATATTACAACCGCAGCAACGTTGCATATATGGCCAGCAGGAGAGGCAGCTATTCGGGTTCTAACGCCGACAGATATAGTTCAAGAAACGTCCAGGCTCGTTCTTCCCGTGTACAGGGATATTCGAACACCAGAAATGTTCGTGCAGCCCAAAGAAGTTCTGACGCAAGAACCTACCAAACCCGTTCTACAAGGGTAAGGTCTTCTGCCAGCGTAAACAATAGAAGAAGTACCGTTTCAAAAAGATCTACCAGTAGGCGATCTGAAGTACAGGTTCGAAGTAACCAATCCAGAACCCAGGAGCGTTCCACCCGGGTAAGGACTAATACTCCATCGCGTAGCAGTGGTACTGTACGTTCTTCATCTTCCAGCTCAAGATCTTCAGGAACCCGATCTTCGGGTTCAAGTTCAAGATCAAGAGGGGACAGAGGGAATTAATATAAAACAGATTTAAATGAAAAGATTGATTTTTGCCTTCATAGCCATTTTTTCAGTGACTATGGAGGCTCAAAATATAACAGATGCTGTTCGATATTCAACAACAGATCTCAATGGAACTGCCCGATACCGCGCGATGAGTGGCGCCTTTGGGGCCTTGGGCGGGGATCTTTCCTCCATAAATGTGAATCCCGCAGGTTCAGCTGTATTTTTGAACAGCTTTACCAGCTTCACTTTAAATATTGAAAATTCCGAAAACCAGGTAAGTTATATGAACGGCTTCAATTCCAATTCAAACACCAATTTGGACCTGGGGCAGGCCGGGGCGGTTTTCGTGTTTAACAGCAATAATCCGGATGCAAACTGGAGGAAATTCAGTCTCGCATTCAACTATAATAAATCAGCAAACTTTGAGGATGATTTTCTGGCCTTTGGAAGTAATTCAAATTCAATAGACCAGTATTTCCTGGATTACGCCCAGGGGATAGCCGTGGACTATCTTGTCCCTTTCGAGGATGAAAGTGTGGCCGAACTCTATTCTATATTAGGAGAAGACCCCGCACTGGGATTTGCTGCCCAACAAGCCTTTTTGGGACATTATGGAGAAATTATTACGGTAAATAACCCGAACAACCTTGATCCAAATGATCCAGGATCCGGGTATTACGACCTTAACTCCTACTCCTCTGCTTTAGGGGCGGGAATCTTTGATCAGGAATATTCTTATGCTGCGACAGGGCTCAATGGAAAATTTTCGTTCAATTTCGCTACACAATATCAGGACTTCCTTTATTTAGGACTAAACCTGAACAGTCATTTTCTTAATTATGACCGGGTAACTTCTTTCTATGAATTCAACGACAACCCCGGAAGTACAATAAATGACATCTTTTTTGAGAACCGGCTAAGCACTCTGGGAAGCGGTTTCAGCTTTCAATTGGGAGGTCTGGCAAAAGTCGGAGAAAATCTGCGTGCCGGGATTGCTTTTGAATCGCCCACCTGGTACCAGATTTCAGAAGAAACTACCCAATACCTGGAAACCTACAACGACAGAGGATGGCTCACCGTCGATCCAAATGTGGTGAACATCTACCCTGATTATAACATACAGACCCCGGCAAAATACACCGGAAGTTTGGCGTACTTGTTTGGCAGCAATGCTTTGGTGAGCTTTGATTACTCATATAAGGACTATTCCACAACCGAATTCAGACCTAAAGATGATGCCGGATTGGCATTTCAAAACAGCCTCATGGAAACCAATCTTCAGGCAGCTTCTACTTATAGAATTGGAGGGGAATACCGAATTAAAGGCTGGAGCTTAAGAGGAGGTTATAGATTAGAAGAAAGTCCATATGCCGACACTACAAATTATAGCGATCTAGAGGGTTATTCGGCGGGATTAGGATATAACTTCGGAAACTTCCGGATTGATTTATCCTATGACACTTACAAGCAGGATATAGGACACGAGTTGATCCAAACCGGCCTTGCAGATCGTGCTCAAATCGAAAAAGATAATTCTAACTTCATTCTCACGCTTAGCCTGGGAATTTAAAAGAAGAAAAAGAACAATGAATGAAAAAACAGCTGTAACGGCTGTTTTTTCTTTTTAAATTTGATGTAAAAGATACTCGAAGCCTTCCCGGCATGATTACCGGAAAAGGGTTTAAATATGTATCTTTGCAAGCCTAAACGAAAGTCCTAGACTTTTCATTACTAATATATATGAAGAAAGATAATATTGAGGAGACCATTGATGAAATGGGAGATGCGTTTGTAAGTCCCAATACCAACACCCCAATGCGGGAGGATGCCTTTGATAAAAGTGATTCAGAAAAAGTAGAATTGATCCAGAATAATGTGAAGGAGATCATGGATACCCTCGGGCTGGATCTTACCGATGACAGCTTGAAAGGTACTCCGCTGCGCGTGGCAAAAATGTTTGTGAATGAAACTTTTGGCGGGTTAAACCCAAAGTACAAACCCAAAGCTTCCACCTTTCAGAACAAGTATAAATACGGGGAAATGTTGGTTGAAAAAGATATCACCCTTTACTCAACCTGTGAACATCATTTGCTTCCTATAGTGGGAAAAGCGCACGTGGGTTATATCTCAAACGGCACCGTGGTAGGCTTGTCAAAGATGAACCGCATAGTTGATTTTTATGCCAAACGGCCTCAGGTACAGGAAAGGTTGACCATGCAGATCGTCAAGGAACTTCAGGAAGTGTTGGGCACAGAAGATGTCGCCTGTGTCATTGACGCAAAACACCTTTGTGTGAATAGCCGGGGCATACGTGATGTTTCGAGTAGTACGGTTACCAGCGAATACGGCGGACGGTTCAAAAACCCTGAAGCAAGAAGGGATTTTCTCGATTATATCAACCTGGACACAGAATTTTAAATTCGTTCGAAGTATATGGCACTTTACCAACAGCAGGAATTAAATATCTACAACTCCCTCTCGGGGAAAAAAGAGGTTTTTAAGCCCATTAATGAAGGAAATATTGGAATGTATGTTTGCGGACCTACCGTGTACAGCAATGTGCATCTTGGAAACTGCCGCACCTTCATTTCTTTTGATCTCATCTTTAGGTATCTGAAACACCTGGGCTACAAAGTGCGTTATGTACGTAATATTACCGATGCAGGACATCTTGAAAATGATGCCGACTCCGGGGAGGACAGGATTGCCAAGAAAGCAAGGCTGGAACAAATCGAACCCATGGAAGTGGTGCAAAAGTACACTATAGATTTCCATAATATCCTCCAAAAATTCAACAATTTACCACCTAGTATTGAGCCCACCGCCACAGGCCATATTGTGGAGCAGATAGAGATCATCAAAGAGATCATCGAAAAAGGATTTGCCTATGAGGCAAATGGCTCGGTTTATTTTGATGTATTGAAATTCAATGAGTCCCATGACTACGGAAGGCTTAGTGGCCGCAAACTGGAAGACATGATCCCCAACACGAGGGAATTGGCGGCACAGAGCGACAAGAAAAATCCGCAGGATTTTGCACTTTGGAAAAAAGCGGAGCCCCAGCACATCATGCGCTGGCCATCCCCGTGGAGCGATGGCTTTCCAGGATGGCACTTGGAATGCACTGTTATGAGCTCAAAATATTTGGGAGAGCAATTTGACATCCACGGCGGCGGAATGGATCTTAAGTTTCCCCACCACGAATGTGAGATCGCGCAAGGCGAAGCCGCTACTGGGAAAAATCCGGTGAATTACTGGATGCATGCAAACATGCTTACCCTCAACGGAAAGAAAATGGCCAAGAGTACCGGCAACAATATCCTGCCGACCGAAATTTTTACCGGGGACAACGAAAACCTGGAAAAAGGATTTTCGCCAAGCGTTGCCCGATTCTTTATGTTGCAAGCCAACTATCGCAGTATTCTGGATTTCTCCAATGAGGCACTTTTGGCCAGTGAAAAAGGCTTCAACAGGTTGTTGGATGCTTATCATCTACTCGATGAACTAAAACCTTCAGAGAAATCTTCTTTTGAAGTCGCAGCCTGGAAGCAGAAGTGCTACGATGCCATGAATGACGATTTCAACAGTCCTATCCTCATCGCCCAGCTATTCGAAGCTGTAAAAGAAATCAATACGATCAAAGAAGGGAAATCCCAAATCACTGCACCCGACCTGGAAGAACTCAAAAAAACAATGTCAGATTTCCTTTTTGATGTACTGGGACTGGTAGATACGGCCGAAGCTATCAATGATGATACTGGAAACAAGCTTTCCGGAACCATTGAGCTTTTAATAAAGCTAAGGGCAGAAGCCAGGGCAAACAAAGACTTTGCTACCAGCGATAAGATAAGAAATGAACTCATCAGTCTGGGAATACAGCTGAAAGACGGCAAAGAAGGCACCGTTTTTTCCCTGGACTAGCGAAGAAAAAACCAATCTTAATGAAAAAGTGGCTTTCATATCCGCTGATCGGGATCGTTAAATTCTACCAGAATTTTATTTCCCCTTTCACCCCTGCCACCTGCCGGTACACGCCCACCTGTTCTCAATATACCCTGGAAGC
>JAGXIM010000130.1 GCA_024635665.1 Salinimicrobium sp.
ATGGGCGATTTGGCAAAAGATGAAACCAATGCAAAGCTCGTGCTCGAGTTTTACAGGCAGGACAAACCCATAGCTGCCATTTGCCATGGTCCCGCGGCCTTGCTAACTGCCGCCCTGGAGGAGCCAGGATTGTTAAAAGACCGGGAAGTGACTGCTTTTTCAAACGTCGAGGAAAAAATGGTGGGGTTAAAGAATAATATTCCGTTTAGTCTCGAAGATCGGCTAAAAAGTTTGGGGGCAAAGTATAATTCGGCGACCATCCCATTCACGTCGAAAGTGAAAGTTTCCGGGAAACTGGTGACGGGCCAAAATCCTGCATCTGCGGAAAAAGCTGCTGAAGAATTAATAAAATTACTGAAATAGAAATCTATTTTACCTGCTGGAAATTCTTGAAAACAAAACACTCTTTGCTGCTGTCACTTCTTTGCTGGTGCGGCTTCCGAAAAACACCCACTTTTAGGTATTTTTTATATCAGGAACTTATTTGACAGCCTGATTGGATTGTTTAATTTTCTATAGATTCGCGGAAAACAATCAGGATATGCACCGGCATTTCAAGATCTATAAACCTTTTGGTTATCTAAGCCAGTTCATTAGCAACCAACGTACCCGCCGCAATAAAAAATTCCTCGGGGAATTGGGCAATTTTCCTGAAGGGACAATGTCTATAGGAAGGCTCGACGAAGATTCGGAAGGGCTGCTTTTGTTGACCACCAACGGCAAAGTAAGCACGAAAATAACCGGTGAAAAAGTAGAAAAAGAATACTACGTGCAGGTAGATGGGAACATTGATAACCGTGCTGTCCAAAACCTCGAAAATGGGGTGGAGATTAGTATTTACGGGGAAAAGTATTTGACCAAACCCTGTAAAGCACGACTACTGGCTTCTCCACCAGATTTCCCGCCGCGGGCGAAAAAGATCCGCGATGACCGCCATGGTCCCACCAGCTGGATATCAATCACTCTAACAGAAGGGAAATTCAGGCAGGTAAAGAAAATGACAGCTGCCGTTGGTTTTCCCACCCTAAGACTAGTAAGGGTGCGGATTGGCAATGAGTCTCTAGAAGGAATGAATGCCGGGGAAGTACGGGAAATAGAAAAGTTCAACTTGTAGAGATCTTGTACCTTATGAAGATGCCCCACAATTCTTTTGTTCTCCCTCCTTACCTCCCAAAAATGGCATTTTCAGGAAACATTTTTATTCCAAGGTATCTATAATTCCGCTGAGGAAAGCATCGATATCAAAATCGGGATGTTCCACCAATCCAAACCTCACAACCACCAAATCTTCTGAAGGAATAATAAAAATATGTTGCCCCTGGAAACCATTGGTTGAAAAAAGGTCTTTTGGAACGTTGGGGTAAATTCCGCCGGCATTCAACCAAAAATGCGCGCCATACTCCCCATTAGATCCAGCAGCAGGGGTTGTGGAATAGTCGACCCAGGATTCATTTAAGATCTGCTCTCCATTCCAGTTTCCTTTGTGCAAATACAGCAATCCAAATTTCGCCCAGTCACGTGGCGTCGCCCACGAATATGAAGAACCCACGTAATTTCCCGCAAGATCGGTTTCCAGGACCATGGAGTGCATCCCAATTTTATCTATAAGTTCTGCGTACCAGAAATCCAGGTATTGCTGATGGGTGTCAAACTGTTCCCGAATAAATCCCGACAACATATTGGTGGTGCCCGAAGAATAGTTCCAGGTTTCACCGGGCTCCCCAACCAGCGGCTGCTGCAACTGCGCCCGGCTCATATCTTCAGCTAAAAAAAGCATTTTCGTCACATCTGAAATTTTTGTGTAATCTTCTTCCCATTCAAGCCCGCTGTTCATGTGCAGCAGATTGTTCAAAGTGATTTGAGATCGACGGTCATTTTCCCACTCGGGAAACAGGTGATCCTGAGAGAGGGAAATTTTTCCTTGTTTTTCCAGAACACCCATTACTGCGTTGGTAACACTTTTTGTCATAGACCATCCTAAAATGGGGGTTTCCGGGGAAAATTCAGGAGCGTATTCCTCAGCCAATAAATGATCTTTATAAAGTACAAGCACTGCGCGGGTCTGGTTTTCAGCTTCAAAAGCATTGTCCATAGCCACCTGCAGCTGTTCATAATCAACATTGAAAAACACAGAATCTTTTGGTTGGGCTGTACCGTAAGGATATGGTAAGTTGCTGGTGGATTTGGTACGTTTCGGAAGCTGCACATTTCGGTTTTCACTGCTGGTTCCTTCCGGTAAAAGGGTGCACCCAATACCTTTGACATAGGCGGCTTTTCTTTCTTTTAGTCCGAATACTTCCGAAGTTGCCAATTTTTTGTCAAAAAGCACCTCGCTTTCAGCATAGAAAACCGGCTCAAAATTATTATCTGTTTCTTCAATAGACTCTAAATTCCTGTTCGCAATAAAACTACAGGAACATACATTTTTTGCTGCAAACCCGGTAATAAGATTGAGGCGGGGATAATAAATGTAGATGGCCACGCCAAGGACAATAATCAGCAAAAAGAGGCCGTAAGTCAGAATTTTCTTCATGTGGACTGGAATAAGACTTCAGGAAATTTCATTTTGGAGTGACCCTTCTTACAGGCTTTTTACTGATAAGGACAACTAGCAAGGATAAGATCCCGATACCAATGTTGAGCCAGGCAACGGCTTCATTCACGTCCAGAATTTCAATCAGGTACTCCCTCCCGGCTTCAACATAGTACAGCAATCCTATCGTGAGTAATACTATTCCCAGGAACAGATTGAACGTGTAGGCACCTGTTTTTACACCCGTCCAAATCCCAATAATCCCTAAAACTATATGAATAAGGGCGTGGAGGAAAGTGGAGGTAAAGATCCCCAGAAAGGGTGGATCCACGAGGTTCCAGATTCCCTGGATCAATAGGAAAACTCCAATAAGAATGGCAAAGAAACGTGCAGTCGTTAAAGGTTGGTTCATTTTTTATATTTTTGAAGGTCACCTGGATTTCAGCTTCATTTCAGCAGGAAGAGCAGGTGTCAAATAAATTTATAAATTTTTCCTACAAAAAGCGCGAACAGTGCATCTTGTTTTCTGAAAATTTGCGCATTCAGCATAAAAATTATCAGATTTCACAAAAATAGTTTCGAAAAATGTCATTTTTGGATCCCCTGAAAAATTTTAAAAGATTAAAAAATCCGTCTACTTCTAAAGCAAATGCACGGAGAAAATGAATAAATTTGCCACAAAACCCAAGAAGACAAGAATGGCAGACCTACAGGAAAATCGGGATTATAATTCAGAAAGTGAAGAATTTCAGCAGGAAGAGAATCCGCCCAAATTATATTCCAAAACCCTGATCCTGGTTTTTGCTTTGTTTTTCTCCACCATTTTTGGCGCTGTTTTATTGATAATCAACCTTAGGAGTCTTGGGAAAAGAAGAGAAAGCCTTTGGGTACTCATCTTTGGCATTGCCTACCAAATGCTTGCCGGGGTAATGCTACAAACGTTGAGCCTGCAACCAACTATGGTGATCATCGTGAATGTAATTGGAGCGGCCCTCCTCAATGAATACTTCTGGAACAAATACATTGGGCGGGACCGGGAATTTGAAAAGAAAAACTGGTTAAAACCAGGCGCAGTTTCTATTTTGATAGCACTATTTTTTTACTTTCTGTTATTGGGTACTGCTTAGTGCCCTGGGCAAGTGGTAAAACAAGAAATCTCAAGCTCCACCATTAACCTGATCGAAATCATATGCCGACTAATCGCAACCCTTTATTTTTGTTGATCAATTCCAGAATAAATTTAAAAATGAGAATTCCAGCTGCTTTTTTGATCCTGCTTTGTCTGTTTTTTGTAGGCTGCAAAGATACTTCCGAAAAAAAAATAGAACCTGAAATCTCTGTGGTTGAAGAACAAACCCAGGACTCCCACGAAGCCGAGACCTGGAAAAGCGATATAGCTCTCAACAACGGGACACAGTGGCAAGCCAACAAAGCAACCACCGACGGCATCCTGACGATGACGGCCATGATAGAAAAGTCTTCCCCAACTTCTTTTGAGGAATACCGGGAACTGGGAAATCGCCTGAACGAGGAGAAGGATTTGCTTATAAAAAAATGCACAATGGAAGGCCCTTCGCACAACAACCTTCATATTTACCTGCAACCCCTGATTTCTGAAATAGCCGGGCTACGGGAAGTAAATTCTGCGCAGGATGGCAAGATCCTCATCGCCAAAATACGGGAACACTTGCAGGAATATCACACCTACTTTGTCTAAAAGGGCATTTAGAGTTGAAATTTTTCCTGAAGTACTTTTTTCATAACAACTGACCATGGTCATGAAATAAGGACATGTTAGTCTTTATTTTTGTCATGAACCTGAAGTAAACAAACATGTTTTCAAAAGCTTGTGAATACGCGATACGGGCGACGATCTTCATCGCCGCACGATCTGTAGAAGGAAAAAGGACCAGCCTAAAAGAAATTTCACGGGAAGTAGACTCCCCGGTGGCCTTCACAGCAAAAACCCTTCAAAAATTATCCAAAAGTGGCATTATACTTTCCACAAAAGGCGCCCATGGCGGTTTTAATATTGACCCAACTCAAATGTCGGCCATAAAAGTTTCCCAAATAGTCATGGCCATTGACGGCGACATGGTTTACAAACGCTGCAGCCTTGGGCTCGACAGTTGTTCTGAAGACCACCCCTGCCCTTTTCACGCCAGGTTCAAACCAGTGAGACAAGACCTGCAAAACATTGTGGAGAACACGAGTTTGCTGGATCTTACTTCGGGACTTGTTTCCGGAAGTACATTTTTGAAAGTTTAAGCTGAAAAATAACGAGTTTACTGTTCCAGAATGAGCGAAATAAGCGTTAAAACAGAAGAGAAAAGGAACCTGCAGCAACAGGTAAAACAGTTAAAGAAAGAAAAAAATGCGATAATCCTCGCACACTATTACCAGGAGCCGGAAATTCAGGAAATCGCCGATTTTATTGGAGACAGCCTCGAACTGGCAAAGAAAGCAGCACAAACTGATGCTAAAATCATCGTATTTGCCGGGGTGCATTTTATGGCCGAAACCGCAAAGATCCTCAATCCCTCAAAAAAGGTATTGTTGCCCGACCTTAATGCCGGCTGCTCCCTGGCCGAAAGCTGTCCCCCCGATGCTTTCAGAAAATTAAAAGAGGAATATCCAGACCATATGGTGGTGACCTATATCAATTGTTCTGCGGAAATAAAGACCTTAAGCGACATTGTTTGCACATCGTCCAACGCCGAAAAGATCATTAATTCAATTCCTGAAGATAAACCCATCATTTTTGCCCCCGATAAAAACCTCGGGAAATACCTGATGCAAAAAACAGGCAGGAAAATGCTCCTTTGGGATGGTGCCTGCATCGTACATGAGGCATTTTCACTGGACAAATTGTTGGAACTTTTCAAGCAGAACCCCACTGCAATGATCATTGCCCATCCCGAATCTGAAGAACATATTCTAAAAGTTGCAAATTATATTGGTTCCACTTCAGGAATGCTCAACTATGTAAAAAGCAGCGACCACGACACCTTTATTGTGGCCACCGAAGCCGGGATCTTACATCAAATGAAAAAAGATGTTCCGCATAAAAAGTTAATCCCCGCACCTGCAAAAGAAGACAATACCTGTGCCTGTAGCGAGTGTGCTTTTATGAAAATGAACACCTTGCAGAAGTTGTTCAACTGCCTAAAGAACGAAAGTCCCGAAATTATTCTGGAGAAAGACCTCATGGAAAAGGCGCATAAGCCAATTGTACGAATGCTTGAACTATCATAACATATGAAAACCGATGTGCTGGTAATAGGTTCCGGAATTGCAGGATTGTCTTTTGCTATTAAAATGGCCGAAGCCCGTCCTGAAATTTCACTGACCGTTTTGACAAAACTCGACAGTAACATCTCCAATACAGCGCAAGCCCAGGGAGGGATAGCCGTGGTGCTGGACAAGGTGCTTGATAGTTTTGAACAGCACGTGGCCGATACCATGAAAGCCGGAAAGTTCCTCAACGACAAAAAAGTGGTCGAAATGGTAATTTCCCAGGCACCAGAAAGGCTTCTGGAACTTATTGACTGGGGCACTTCTTTTGACGCCAATGAAAAAGGGGATTTTGAACTTGGTCTGGAAGGGGGCCATTCCCAAAGAAGGATTGTGCACCACCGCGACCTTACTGGTCTTGAAATGCAGCGAAAATTGCTGAAAAAAGCCGAATCTTATTCAAACATCCGCTTTTTTGACCACTTTTTTGTCACGGACCTCTTGCTCAAAAAAGAAGGTGAGAAGAAAATTTGTGTGGGCGTGCAGGCTTTGGATAGATCCCAAACCCAGCAAATTAATATATCTTCAAAAGTGACATTTTTGGCTAGTGGGGGCAGCGGAATGGTTTTCCAAAACACCACAAATCCATCGGTAGCCACGGGGGACGGCGTTGCTATGGCATGTCGTGCCGGGGCAAAGATAAAAGACATGCAGTTTATACAGTTCCACCCTACCGCACTTTATGAAGAAGAAAAACACCCGCTTTTTTTAATTTCTGAAGCTGTTCGCGGCTTTGGCGCCTATGTGGTAAACCACAACGGCAACCGTTTCCTCTTCAAATCTGATTTGCGCGGAGAACTGGCAACCCGGGATATAGTTTCTGAAGCAATAGTAAAAGAACTGAAAGCCTCCGGTGAAAAATCGGCTTTTCTGGACTGCAGGCACCTGAATTTTGAGGATTTTCAGAATGAATTCCCCACTATCGTAGCATACTGCTATTCAATTGGCATCGATTTAAAAACAGACCTTATTCCAATCGTGCCTGCTGCTCATTACCAATGCGGCGGAATTGAAGTGGACGAGCATGCTAAAACTTCGGTAGGAAACCTCTACGCTTCCGGGGAATGTGCTTTTACCGGGCTTCATGGCGCCAATAGACTCGCATCTAATTCCCTTTTGGAAGCACTGGTGTATTCGCATCAAGCGGTAGTAGCGGTGCTAAAGGAACTAGATGTCATCCAGGAGCCCACAGGATTGCAACAAAAGGAACCGTTGCAAACAGATCAAGAAACAGATGCTGATATCATTACCAGCCTTAGACTGCGTTTGAATGAGATAATGACCTATGATTTGATACATGCTTCAGGAAAAAGGGAGAAAAAAGAAGCCCTTGAACATTTGGCAGAACTCAAAGAACTGCTGGATCATCTACCTCCCTCCACTACTGATACGATCGGGTTTTTTGAACTCAGGAACATGGTTCAAATTGCTGTTTTGGTACTGGAACAGGCAATCAATTATTACTCCCTGAAAAAGGGATTTTCAGAAGGGATTTTTTAGGTAAAAAATCACCTAAAGAAGATTTTATACCTCCAGCCGCCCAAAAAACTGTATCAAAACAGATCATTTCTCTTCTAAATAATATTTTTTAATATGGTTTTTGACGTAAAAGAATCGGGAGAGGCCAATTACCAAGACAATGGGTGCTACGATCAATAGAAAAATCCCCAGGTCCCACATATTTTCCAGAACTTTCACGCGCAAAATAGCAATGGCAGAACCCAGGATCACAATGAACGTCCTAAAGTAAGCGAGAAAAGTGCGCTCATTTGCCATTTTAGTACGATCAATAGCCAGCCAGTCACGGGTGATAAGCTCTTCCTTTTGTTTTTTCACAAGCTTGTTAATTATTGGATAAAAAACTTCTTATGATCTAAAGATATAAAATAAACAGATTACAGGATTGGCTCCTGACCATCCAAAAAGGGCAAATTTCAAAGAGATTTTTTTCTGAAGATATTACGGATGCACGTGATTATAGATGGACATAAAATGACAGAAGCTTCCACCGAGCACGAACAAGTGAAAGATGGTATGATTAAACCTGATTTTTTTCAGGTTGTACATTACCGCACCCAACGTGTAGGAAAGTCCGCCAGCCATTAGCCACAACAAACCAGCTTCAGAAAGGTTCGCCATCAACGGTTGGATGGCAAAAACGATGATCCATCCCATTCCCACATACATGAGGGTGGAAAGGATCTGATATTTACCCGTGAAAAATATTTTCAAGTTAGTTCCCACCAGGGCGATCCCCCAGGATACACCCAGGATGATCCAGCCTGTGGTCCCTTCAAGGGTCACCAGGCAAAATGGCGTGTAGGTGGCGGCGATGAGCACGAAAATGGCAATATGGTCAAAGATATTGAGCTTGTGCCGCCACCTTGGATTGGTTGCACTGTGGTAGAAAGTAGAAGCGGCGTACAACAGGATTAGTCCTAATCCAAAAATCCCGAAACCCAGCGTCATTTTTAAGCTGTCGTAATTTCCTGCACGATCCAGGAGCAGGAAAAAAGCCACGACACCCAGCGCAAATCCGAGACCATGTGTGAGGACGTTCCACCGTTCCTCAACAGCTGAATAGAATATTAGATCTTCAGGTTTTTTCATTTTGGGATCATCA
>JAGXIM010000131.1 GCA_024635665.1 Salinimicrobium sp.
GCCAATTCCTCTTCCTGCGTAAGATCATACTTCGGAAGTAAGCCTATAGGCAGAAAAATATCCGGAAATCTTATGTAATCCAAATGGACACTTGCAATACCATTCACTTTAGACAGGCCTTCAACCAGACCCAGAACATGATTCCTGGAATCCTCACGCGTAGGACATAGCCATTGGTAATAGTCAACATAAGGCCGGGTATCAAAAGTAGAATTTCCGTCTCGGCTTACTGCGTACCAGTCGGGATGTTGTAAAGCAACACTATCCCCGGGACGATTCATAGCCATGATCCAGGCGTGAACTTCAAGACCTTCTTTTTTGGCCAAAGGCGTTAGTCTTGACAACAATTGCGGATCTGTATTCGTGTTGATAAGCACTGCTTCAATTCCGTTATTGCTGTATTTCTGAAATTCTTCAGTATAAGAAGCATCAGTTCTGGCTGGGTCGGCAGTTGTCCAGACCCAATATTTAAAATCATCAGCGTCTGTAGTGACTGTTTCGCCTTGTTCCGCCTTAGCATTCTCCATGCACGAAGTGAAGGAAATAGCTATTAAGCCGAGAAATAAAATTTTAAGCTTCATAAGATCAATTTTTGAGTTGAGTAAATTTTCCATCCTGAGTAATATTATATAATGCTCCTGTAAAAGGGCTTTTTACACTAATGTTCCATCCGGTCAAATGATTTTCAAGCCTGGGCTGTAGAGTGACTTCATCAATCTTTACTGGCGCCTGAACTAATTCTTTAATGTCTTTCGCCAATGTTTCATTTTCCCTCTGAAAAGCCTTATGCTTCCTGTAAAGCTCGTAAAGAAACCACCTGATCTTTTCATCCTTCGGAATCACAAAAGAATCCTTCTCTCCTACTTCTTTTGTAGAAAAATAAACATAGCCCCAGTGCTCGGGCTCATGCATGTTGATCACACCCTGCGGCGACCAAACCCAATTATATTCCGGAAGATAATTTCCTTTATCATCCTTTTTCCTGGAGTAGGTATTCTCTTCCAGCTCAAAATCCCAATTCACTCTTGAAAAATTAACCCGCCAAAATTCATTTTTTGGCACCTCATTATGAGTGTTGGCTTCCTTTAAAACCTCCCACGGAATGGCGATCTCTACGCTCCAACCTTTATCTTTATCTTTAGGGTCATTGAGCGTACCTTCAATGTTTACGGCTGTCTTCAATCCTTGAATATCCCAACTGTCCAGTACAGGCGCAGGTTCGCGATAGGGTTTTACAACAAAAAGATCCCAGACTGTGTTCAAGGCATTCATTTCGAATTCCATGTAGTTGTGCGTATCGCCGTCGGGATCAATGAAAATTTCAAAGTCATTATTATAGAAAATGACCGTGTCCCGTTGTTTAAGAGTTCCCCAAACATGTGGTTCCTCCATTTCTGCCAGGAAATATAGGTATTCCTCATCCCACAGCATTTTCACGTTTGTTTTGTAAGTCGGAGTTTTTTCTCCTTCAATATCAATAAAGTCTGCACTCCAGGGTGTCATTTCCCATGCCTTTTCTTTTCCTATTCCATCGATTTTTATTTCTTCGGAAGTTTTATAAGCGATATACGACCGCGGAGCTTGTGCAGCTGAATTCAGAAAAACGAGACCAAGAATAAGAGGTGCGAAAAACTTCATTTTTAGAGGCTATTATTTTTTACAAATTCTATGATTTCACTAATCCTTCCGAAGGCTATTGCTGTCACTGTGTCGGCTGCACCGTAATAGAGAGCCAGCTTGTCCTCTTCTTCTGAATTTAAAGCAGCACAGGGAAATACAACGTTGGGAACATCTCCCGTCAGTTCATACATTTCAGCAGGTGCCAATAGGTAAGGTTTTGACCGGTATTTTACTTGATCAGGTTGATTTTCATCTAAAATGGCTGCTCCCACAGAATATCTGAAGCCGTTACAGGTGTTGATGACCCCGTGATAAAACAGCAACCAACCTTCTTCTGTTAGAATGGGAACCGGCCCTGCTCCTATTTTGGTGCATTGCCAGGCACTTTCTTCAAAAGGAGCCACTTTCATCACGCACCGGTGTTCTCCCCAGTATTTCATGTCGGGACTGTAACTTATGTAGATATCGCCAAAAGGCGTATGCCCATTATCACTGGGCCGGCTAAGCAAGGCGTATTTTCCGTCGATCTTCTTTGGAAATAGAACGCCGTTACGATTAAAAGGCAGAAAAGCATTTTCGCACTGAAAAAATTCTTTAAAATCAAACGTGTATCCAATCCCGATGGTAGGCCCGTGGTACCCGTTGCACCAGGTGATCCAGTAACGATCTTCTATAAAACAGACCCGTGGATCATATTTATAATCTGAATCAATCATTTCAGTATTGCCCGGCGTGAAACGAATTGGCTCATGCTCTATTTCCCAGTCAATTCCGTTAGGGCTGAAACCGGCAAAAATATTCATCTGCACCGCCTTGTTATCACACCTAAAAACTCCGGCGTAACCATCTCCAAACGGCGCCACTGCCGAGTTGAAAATGCTGTTGGAGGAAGGAATCGCATAGCGATCAATGATAGGATTTTGGTCATACCGCCACATCACTTCTTTGCTGCCCTCGGGTCTATCCTGCCAGGGAATTTTATTGCTATTTTGAGTCATAGGAATAATTCTTTGTTTTGTCCAGCCAGGTAAATTTTAAAATGGCTGAAGTAAGTGCGAATATCAACAAGGTAATCCACATCTTGGGATAATCTCTTACCACAAGATAAATGGGGAGCAGGATCATGCTTGACTGCCAAATAATTCCTATCAAACAATTTAGCATATCTCTGCCAAAGTCTTTGTTCTTTTCAATTGAAGGATCTTCAGCCTGAAGTTCTTTTCTCACCGGTTTCCACCAGCCCCATGGTCTCACATTTATATAAAAACTCTTTAAGGTTTCCATGTTCGTTGCCTGCGTCAACCAGGTTCCCAGAAAGGAGCCGGCCAGAGAGAAGAAGAAAATGATCGGAAACAAGTAAATCGCGGGTACATCTGCCGCGTTGTACAAAAAGGAGTCGGGAACAAAGCTTCCCTTGTTCTGGTCAAGGAAGAATTGGATACTCGCAATAACCAAGCCTGCCAGCATTCCCCAGAAATATCCCCAGCCGTTAAATCGCCACCAGATCCATTTCAGAAAATTTGCAGCTACATATCCGCCGTAAAGCGCACTGGTAATCCACAGCGTGATCGAGTTAATAGAATCGGCAAAAAAGCCCATGATCACTCCAAACAGAACAACCCCAAAAGAAGCCAGATGGCTGGCTTTTACATAATGCCAATCACTGGCTTGCGGTTTAAAATATTTCTTGTAGATATCATTCACGATATAAGCCGGACCTGCATTGACAAAAGCAGAAAATGTGGACATAAAGGCGGCAAGTAATCCCGCAAGTAATAGACCCTTCAGTCCCACCGGCACGTGATCATTGATCACCTTCGGAAGGATGACTTCCAAATCATTGCCGGTGACATTCCCACCGGAAAGCATTTCAGGAGCAACATAAAACAGTCCTACGATTACGATTCCGGAGATTAAAAGATAGCGTGGAATAAACAAGACGAGGTTCGTAAACCCGCTCATATATGCGGCTTCCTTTACGTCACGTGTGGAAAGGATGCGCTGCATGTCGTAACTCGGAGTTGGGCCTGCTATACTGGCAAAAAAGCCTTTAAACAGTGTCATTCCAACAAAGGCCCCAAACATTTTATAGCCCTGGGAATCGATCAGGTTGTTAAAAGGATCTCTTTTTTCATCCCAAAAAGTTTCCAGTTCATTACCGAAAAAGATATTCTTCCACTCCGGAGGAATAAGTGCACTAACCTGAGCATCGGTGAATTCAGTAAACGTGTATCCAGCGATTAAAACTCCGGCCAGCACCATTATTCCATATTGCAAAACCTCTGTTGTCACGACTGAGAACATGCCGCCTTTGATGGTGTAAATGGTGGTTATCAGGATTATTAGAAGCGCATAACTTTGCTCGGAAGTCAGCAGTAGCTCACCAGCTAGTGTCAGATTTAGATCCCATGGCAGGATCACGGTCATAAACTTTCCTACGCCTTCAAAAAAGTAGGCGATGAAACCAATAGAAGCAATTACAGCGAATACTGCAACAATA
Source organism: Salinimicrobium sp. (assembly GCA_024635665.1). Lineage (GTDB taxonomy): Bacteria > Bacteroidota > Bacteroidia > Flavobacteriales > Flavobacteriaceae > Salinimicrobium. The sequence goes on from JAGXIM010000131.1 coordinate 4,121, forward strand.
AAATGCGAGGCTCTCCCCGCCTTATCATCTCCAAATCTGGTGAGGATCCATTCTGAGCCCGTCATTACACCCGATCTCCTAATCCAAACTGCAAGAAACATCATTACGAAAATCTGGTTCCAGATGGGCCACAACCACATGAACATAAAACTTTTGACACCATAGAGAAAGAGGATTCCCACCATCCATGCCGTGCCGGAGACATCAAACATTCCTGAGCCATTACTTAATCCCAGGTAATACCATTTAATGGTTTTTCCGCCTAAAAAATAGGAATCGAGGCCTTGTGATGCGCGTTTTGAAATCCAGATTCCAAGAGAGAGGGTGAGAATGAGGTAAAGTGCTATTATGATTACATCAACGGCCTCCATTATTTCTTTTGGTTCGAAACTACTCCCCAGTTTTTATTCGGCTCAGGCCCCATGATGAATTTTAATTCTCCCCCATCCAAAATTTGGTCATGACTTATAGACGTCTGGTCGAATTCCTCTCCATTAAGAGTTGCCGATTGGATATAAATGTTTTCTTCGGAAGTATTTTCAGCAATAATTGTAAACCCGTTCCCATTCGGTAGGTTTAGTGTTGACCTCTCAAAAAGGGGACTTCCGACCTCATATTCTGCAGAAGCAGGATTAAAAGGATATAGGCCCATGGAGCTGAAAACATACCATGCAGACATTTGCCCTGCATCTTCATTGCCGCTTAACCCGTTCGGAGTAGTATTGTACTGAGTCCTTAGAATTTCCCTTATCCAAAATTGAGTTCTCCACGGTTTTCCTGCACGATTGAACAGATAAGCTATATGATGGCTTGGTTCGTTTCCGTGAGCATATTGTCCAATAAGTCCCGAAATATCTGCAGAAGTAAAATCGCCGGTGATTTCAGAACTCTCAGTAAATAACTGCTCCAGCATATTCGTGAAGTTTTCAGCACCTCCATGTAAAGCAATAAAATCCTCTGTGGCATGGGGCACAAACCAGCTGTGTTGCCAGGCATTTCCTTCGGTATAATCTGTATTTTCACGATGACGGGAAAATTTCGGATCAAAAGGTTCATTCCAGCTAATACCGTCTGAAGATTTTCCACGCATGAAACCTGTTTCAGAATCAAAGACTTTCTGATAGGCCTTGGAACGTTTCAGAAAATATTCGAAATCTTCTTCCTTTCCAAGGGCTTTTGCCATTTGCGCGACGCACCAGTCGTTGTAGGCATATTCCAGAGTGATAGTTACAGATTCGTCCAGCTTGTCATATGGCACATAACCGTACTCTTTATAGAAGTCCAGACCACGTGCATCCTGCATCATGGTAGTCTTCATAGCCTGATAAGCTTTCTCAACATCATAATCGCGAAGACCTTTAAAATAAGCTTCAGTAATAACAGGAATGGAATGATACCCGGTCATGGTGTTGGTTTCATTTCCGTAGAGCGTCCAAACCGGCAAACTCTTATTTACTTCATAATATTCCAGCATGGAATTTATGATATCTGAAACTCTATCCGGTTCAATAATGGTCAGAAGCGGCTGTTCCGCACGAAAGGTGTCCCAGAGGGAAAGAGTGGAATAAACCACAAAATCATTGGCTGTAGCAATGCTGTCATTCTCCTTCCTGAATTCTCCGTTCACATCACTGAAAGTTACCGGAGCAAGCTGCGTATGGTACAAAGCCGTATAAAAAATAGTTTTTAAAGAATCTACCGGAGTTTCAATCTGAATGTCGGCGAGGGCTGAATTCCAAAGCGATTCTGCCTCTTCCCTTACCTGTCCAAAATGCTTTTTTTCGTCCTCCTTTAAATTCTCATTTGCATTCTCTATGCTCACCGAGGAAAGTGCAACCTGTGCCTGAAGCTCGTTATTAGCTTCATCAGCGAAAAAGAATTGAGCAGACGTATGACTACCTTCGACCTGAATACCTTCTGATTTTTGACGATTAGAAAAAAGATTATACTTTCTAATAGGTTTAGAAAACCTGGCAACAAAGAATACTTTCTGGTTTTTTGCCCAACCTGTGCTGTGCCTGTAGCCACTAATGGTTCTCTCGTCCTCGTAAATTATTTTTGTTTCAACAGGCTTATCCCAGTTGATAGAAAAACCCAGATCCAGAATTACAGATTGTTCACCTGGTTCCTCAAAAGTGTACTTATGGAATCCTGTTCTTTTTGTTGTTGTAAGTTCTGCATCTATTCCAAAATCCTGCAGAAAAACGCGGTAATATCCCGGCGAGGCCTCTTCGTTCTCATGAGAATAACCCGACAAGTAAGGAATATCTGTTCTTTCATTTACAGGAACAGTAAGATCGATCTCCTTGTTCACCGGCATAAAGAGAATGTCAGCAAGGTCTCCAATTCCGGTTCCGCTTAAATGAAGGTGGCTGAATCCCGCAACCAGTGAATCTGAATAGTGGTAGCCGGAGCACCAGTCCCAACCACTGGTCCCGTTATCGGGGCTGAGTTGCACCATCCCGAAAGGAACCGTAGCTCCCGGATAAACATGCCCGTGTCCACCTGTACCAATGAAAGGATCTACGAATTTATTTGGTTTGAACACTTCATAAGTTGCAGTCTTATCGACTTCGTTACTGCAAGAAATCAGTAGACCTGCCAGCAGAAAAAGACTAAAGTTGAAAAATTTATTTTCTGAACTGCTCTTCAAAAATGTCATTTTTGGAGGTTATTTTAAGTTCTTCAACACATTACGTACGCTCTTATGCTCTTCCAATAATTTAGTGGCCTCTTCCCTGTCTACCTTCAGCTCTTCCATGACCATTTGAATACCCCGGTTGACGAGTTTGGCGTTACTCAGTTGCATATCCACCATTTTGTTGCCTTTTACCCTCCCCAATTTGATCATCATACTGGTTGAGATCATATTCAGGATTAGCTTTTGGGCTGTTCCGGCTTTCATTCTGGTACTTCCGGTAACGAATTCAGGACCGACAACACATTCAATTGGAAACTCCACTTCTTTAGCCAACGGACTGTTCTTATTGCAGGTAATACAACCGGTAATAATGCCTTCTTCTCTTGCTTTCTTAACACCTCCTATGACATAAGGAGTTGTTCCTGAAGCCGCGATCCCGACCAGGACATCCCTCTCAGAAATGTGATATTCCTGCAGGTCTTTCCAA
>JAGXIM010000132.1 GCA_024635665.1 Salinimicrobium sp.
AAGCTTCTTATGGTCGCCGCTACCGGAGAAGCTGTAAAAGTGTCCCCAATGCAGCTGCTTATGGGAAGAAAATCCCTTGCAGGATGGCCCAGCGGTACTGCTAAAGATTCTGAAGAGACCTTGGATTTTAGTGCCCTCACCGGTACCGTTCCTATGATAGAAGAATTTCCCCTGGAGAAAGTAAATGAAGCCTATGACCGGATGATCAACAACAAAGCGCGTTTTAGAGTAGTTCTAAAAATGTAAAAAAACAACCTTGAAGAGGATGAAAGCAAAGCGGAAGAAATAGTCAGACTTTCCCCCTGTCGGGCAGGTTAAATGGGAAGCGAAAAAAACTTGCTGACATCCCTCCTCCTGAGCAAGATTCCGCGCAGCGGGAACTTTTCAGAAAATTCTCCTCCTATTTTAAGAAGGGGTAGCAGACGACAGTCTGCCGGAGTGGTCTGAACCCCACAACTGGCAACCGGAAACCGGAATCACTTCAACTTCTTCTCCTCACAACCTTCCCTCCTTCGCGTGTCTACCAGATAAATGATCTTCCACTTATTATTTCTTTTCAAGAGCTGAAAATTGTTGACCCCGCAATGGCTAAAGGTTTCATTCACATAAAACGAATACGGTACCCACGCATTGGCCATAGCCCCATCATTTTGTATGTTGTAAGAATGTAGCACTTCTTTAAAATCGGTTTCCAGAGGAATGGAAATAATTCCCCTCAAAACCCTTCCGGGCTCTTCTTGTACCAATTCCAGTTCGCCGGTCTTATCCTTCCCTATAGTGTGAATCATAATTTCATCTGCCATCACAGATTTCATGATCAGGGAATCCCGGGCGTGAAAACCTTCAAAAAAGGTCTCTATTATCTTTTGTACTTCTTGTTCTTCCGAAGATTCCTGCGCAACTCCTATGCCTCCAAATAGAAGGAAGATCATGCACATCCCAAGCTTTTTCATAGGTTTGGTTTTGAATGTAATTTAGTACTTTTACCTGAATTTTAAAATCAAACCAATGTCAGTTGCCAAAAAACAATTTAAAAGGATCACTACTAAATCGCTTGTCGAAATGAAATCCCAGGGGGAAAAAATTTCGATGCTTACTGCATACGATTTTTCAATGGCGCAGATTGTAGATGGGGCTGGCATTGACGTGATCCTCGTAGGCGATTCGGCGAGCAATGTTATGGCGGGCCATGAAACAACCCTGCCCATTACCCTCGATCAAATGATCTATCATGCAGCCGGGGTTGTAAGGGCAGTCCAACGCGCATTGGTGGTAGTGGACCTTCCATTTGGGAGCTACCAAAGTGACCCAAAAGAAGCACTTCGTTCTTCCATTAGAATAATGAAAGAAAGCGGCGGACATGCAGTAAAGCTGGAAGGCGGAAAAGAAATAAAGGATTCTGTAAAAAGGATTCTCAACGCCGGAATTCCGGTGATGGGACATTTGGGTTTGACGCCCCAATCCATTTATAAATTCGGAACATACACCGTTCGTGCCAAAGAAGAAGCCGAAGCTGAAAAATTAAAAACCGATGCCCTTATGCTTGAAAGAGCAGGCTGTTTTGCCATTGTCATTGAAAAAGTCCCGGCAAAACTGGCAAAAGAGGTGGCCGAAAGCCTTACGATTCCCGTTATAGGTATTGGTGCCGGAAATGGAGTGGATGGCCAGGTACTCGTTGTCCACGACATGCTCGGGATGACCCACGAATTCAACCCCAGGTTCCTAAGAAGATACGCTGACCTGAATACCGAAATGACCAGGGCTTTTGAACAATACCGGGATGATGTGAAGAGTAAAAACTTCCCTTCAGATGAAGAACAATATTAAAAGTTAGATTTTAGAAATAAGAAGTTAGAAGTATTTCTACATGAAAATAAGATATTCAAAAAGGCGACTTTTCTCTAATCTTTTGCTGGGATCGCTTTTTGCTATTTTGGGTGCCTTAAAATGGTTTGAAGGGGAAGCTGACTACTTTAATTATTTTCAGCTGGTCCTTGGATGCCTTATGGTCGGAACTGCCTTTTTCGAGCACCACAACCAGTATCTCAAAATAGAAAATGGCATCCTCACAAAAAATTCTCTCAGGAAAAAAACTATTCAGCTTGATGAAGTTATTGAGATTCAATCTTTCCCGGGAAGAATAAAGCTTTTCACTTCTGTAAAAAATCTATGCATCAATACCTCGATAATTGATGACGATTCTATACAGGATCTTTATCCTGTTCTTGGCTCCCTCGAGCTTGATGCACAGGAAAATCCATTTATAGGGTACGCAAGAAATACTATTTAATACAAAATTATTGATTGATAAAATAATTTCCACCCCGCAAAACCTTCAGGTGTTGCACGAAGACAACCATCTTATCATCGTAAACAAACGTCCGGGCGACATTGTGCAAGGTGATAAAACGGGAGACCTTCCGCTAAGTGAGGTGGTGAAAGAATATCTCAAAATAAAATATTCCAAACCCGGAAATGTTTACCTGGGAGTAGTCCACCGACTCGACCGTCCCACCAGCGGAATCGTCGTGTTCGCCAAAACTTCAAAAGCCTTACCGCGTCTCAATAAGCTCTTCAAAGAGAAAGAAGCAAAAAAGACATATTGGGCAATTGTAAAAAATGCTCCGCCAAAACAAGAAGACGCGCTGGTGCATTTCATGAAGCGCAATCCAAAGCAGAACAAATCTTACGCCCACATAAAAGAAGTACCAGACTCCAAAAAAGCCATTTTAGAGTACCGTGTTGTAAAAAGCCTGAACAACTATTTCCTACTCGAAGTTGACTTGCAAACAGGTAGACATCATCAAATAAGGAGTCAGCTTTCGGCGATTGGTTGTCCTATAAAAGGCGATTTGAAATATGGGTTTGACCGTAGCAACAAAGATGGTAGCATACATTTGCATGCAAGAAAACTTTTCTTTGAACATCCGGTGAAAAAAGAAAATCTGGATATTTTAGCAACTCCACCAAAAGATCCTTTGTGGGATGCCTGCATTAAATTAGACATTAATTAACGTGATACAAGTTTAGCTTTTTCAGCAATAATTTCTGCAACCGGTCTGTTTTCAATATTACTCTCCAGCCAGGATAAGATATCGAGATATAAAAAGGCTCTCCTCTCGTAAGGATGATTTTCCAAAGGCTTCAGCGTACTGTGGAGTTTTCTGAATTCATCTTTTATTTCCAGTGGGGAAACTTCAGATAAGTTCCTCAGGAATTTTATCATTTCCTTTTGCACCTCGTGCATATCATTCATTTTTATAAGATATTTGAATGTCGACTTTATAAGGCTTTCCAGATGATAGTCTTTACCAGCCTCGTAATGAGCTACAAGACTGAGGATTCTTGAAAAACACATAAGATCTTCCCTCATCTCCAGGGACTTATTGTCAATAATCTTATTCAGGAATTCGATACACCTTTGGTAATTCCCATCTCCAAAGTAAAGCGACGCTATTTTGTAATAGAAGATCATGATGTGGTGCCCATCAATCCTGGATCCATATTTTTTTATTTTTTTCTGGATTTTTTCTACCAGCAGGTCCCCATTTGAAAAGTCTCCTTTCATAAACCTCAGGTTTAATTTATTTGAATAAACATACAAAAATGAAAGTGACGCAATATTATCATCATCGGGAATTTTCGGATTTTTCAGGGTTTCCTCCAGGCGCTTAAGAGTCTTTTCAAAAAGTTCTGTATGATTGAGATAAAACAATGACTCTAAAAGGTAGTGGTTTCCTTTTAGGTACGAAACGGGATGAACACTTACCAGATGCGGATATTCAGCAAAAAGATCTATCCACTTGGAAGAATACCTGTAACAGGATAGAAAATTCTGCGTAATAAAATTGTACCACAAATGAGCTTTATAGAGCCACAACTTCTCTCTAAAGCCAAGTTTTTTAATGTCTACATCTGGAAGAGCCTGCTTGAAGAATTCCCGGATTGAGTTAGACTCCTCCTGGGTACGGGCGTGACCCGTTTTAAGAAAAATATTGTATAGTTGCAGCGAAAGATTAGAAAGCTTTCCTGAAATTAAATTTAGTTCGGTGAGTTCCTGGGTTTCACTCACTAATGTTTCTGCTCTGTTATGTGTACTACGGGTTATATATTGCGATTCAATGATCTTTTCCCACTCCAGGATCTCATAAGCCATTACTTTCTCTTCGTAATGTAATGCAGTTGCTTTTACTTTTTCCAGGATCTTAAGGCTCTGTTTATAGAGACCTTTACGATAGAGAATATAGGAAAAATCCATTTGTTCCCTGATGTTAATTGGCACACTCTGATGAACCGGGTTAAGCCTGAGACTAATGAGTAACTGCTTGTAAAGGTGTGCTTTAATATTGGAAAGCTGCTGTTTTGTGATCCTGGTACTTTCCAGTATAGATTTCTCATCATATTGTTTCTGCCGGGACATTATCTTAAACAAATTCAAAAACTTACTGTCACTATTAACTCCAATTCTTCCTACATACAAAGAGAATTGTCGTTTTTCTGAAGGCGAAAGAGACTTTATAAGAGAAAAAAGATTATCAGTTAAATCGTTGGTCATTGTAACAGTATTAAGCGTAACTTATTGATTATCAATACCTCCATACATCGAAACAGTAATCAATGGTCGTAATGACACCTATCTGTTTGTAATGAAGGGGAATTAGCTTGTTAACTTAGTTCAAGATAAAGTAAGGTAAATTTATTTTGATATGATTGGAGAAAAGGTAGAAATTTTTGATACCACGTTGCGTGACGGAGAACAAGTACCGGGTTGTAAACTCGAAACCAGCCAAAAGCTGAAAATTGCAGAGAAGCTGGAAGCTCTGGGAGTAGATGTTATTGAGGCAGGATTTCCTGTGTCAAGTCCCGGGGATTTTAAATCTGTAACCGAAATATCAAAGCTCGTTAAAAATGCAAGTGTTTGTGGCCTCACCCGTGCCGTTAAAAAAGATATCGAAGTAGCTGCCGAAGCTTTAAAATACGCGAAACGGCCAAGGATTCACACCGGAATAGGAACCTCTGATTCTCACATTAGATATAAGTTCAATTCAACCCGGGAAGAAATTATCATACGTGCCAGGGAGGCAGTCTCTTATGCTAAAAACTTTGTAGATGATGTGGAATTTTATGCTGAAGACGCCGGAAGAACAGACAATGAATACTTAGCCAAAGTGTGCACTGCTGCCGTAGAGGCCGGTGCCACCGTTTTAAATATCCCTGATACCACAGGTTATTGTCTTCCCGAAGAGTATGGAAAGAAAATAAAATATTTAAAGGAAAATGTAAAGAACATTGAAAATGTCATTATATCCTGTCATTGCCATAATGATCTTGGCATGGCAACTGCAAATGCAATTGCGGGAGTGAGAAACGGTGCCCGACAGGTGGAATGCACAATTAATGGAATAGGTGAACGAGCAGGTAATACAGCGCTTGAGGAAGTAGTGATGATCCTGAGACAGCATCCTGATCTCAATTTTTATACAAATCTTAAACCAAAGCTGTTATTTGAATTAAGTAACCTGGTGTCGAGAGAAATGGGGATGTTTGTACAGCCCAACAAAGCTATTGTAGGAGCAAATGCTTTCGCCCATAGTTCTGGAATCCACCAGGATGGGGTTATTAAGAACCGTGAGACCTACGAAATAATTGATCCGGTAGATGTAGGGGTCACAGAGTCGGCGATTATTCTTACCGCAAGAAGCGGAAGAGCTGCCCTGGCTTATAAAGCCAAAATAATGGGGTACGAATTGACAAAACTACAGCTTGATATATTTTACGCCGAATTTCTTACCTACGCCGATGTTAAAAAAGAAGTGGCAGACACTGATCTGCACGAGATAATGACCATAAGTTTTAAAAACAGAGCAAGTGCATAATGAATAAAACCCTATTTGATAAGATCTGGGATTCGCATGTTGTGGAATCAATTCCTAACGGCCCGGATGTTTTATATATAGACAAACATCTAATACACGAAGTAACAAGTCCGCAGGCATTCAATGAACTTAAGGAGCGAAAAATTTCTGTTTTTCGCCCAGAGAAGATTGTTGCCACCGCAGATCATAATACTCCTACACAGGACCAACACCTGCCGGTGAAGGATTTGTTGTCCCGGAAACAGCTTAAAGAATTAACTCAAAACTGTGAAGAGAACAACATTACTTTGTACGGGCTGGGACATCCTTATAATGGTATAGTACATGTTATGGCTCCCGAATTAGGTATTACCCAACCAGGAATGACCATAGTATGCGGGGACAGTCATACGTCTACTCATGGTGCCTTTGGCACCATCGCCTTTGGGATTGGAACCAGCCAGGTAGCACAGGTGTTTGCAAGTCAATGTCTGTTGGTGGAGAAGCCAAAGAAAATGAGGGTGAACGTCAATGGCCAATTGAAAAAAGGGGTTTTGCCAAAGGATGTGATCCTTTATATCATAAGTAAGCTGGGTACCAATTCAGGAACAGGACATTTCTGTGAATATGCTGGAAATGTTTTTGAAGATATGTCTATGGAAGGCAGGATGACCGTTTGTAATATGAGCATCGAAATGGGCGCTCGTGGAGGCCTCATTGCTCCTGACGATATTACTTTTGATTATGTAGAAGGCAGGGAATTTGCTCCCAAAGGGCAAAAATTTGAAAAACAAAAAGCTTTCTGGAAAACACTGAAAACAGATCAAGATGCTGATTTCGATAAAGAATTTTCTCTGGATGCAGAAGACATAGAGCCAATGGTTACCTATGGCACCAATCCCGGAATGGGTATTAAGCTCACAGGTACAATTCCACTCAATGGTGGCAAAAGTGCAGACAAGGCTTTAGAATACATGGGTTTTGTGCCAGGAGAATCTCTTCTGGATAAGCCGGTAAACTGGATCTTTATTGGAAGCTGTACCAATTCCCGGATCGAAGATTTTAGAGTTGCCGCTGCTTATATAAAAGGAAAACAAAAGGCCGGAAATGTTAATGCTTTGATAGTACCGGGTTCGCGGCAGGTAGCTGAACAAATTAAAGCAGAAGGCCTGCAGGAAATTTTTGAAGAAGCCGGTTTCACTTTGAGACAGCCAGGATGTTCTGCCTGTCTTGCTATGAACGATGACAAAATTCCTGCTGGAGAATATTGTGTTTCTACCAGTAACAGAAACTTTGAAGGCCGCCAGGGACAGGGAGCAAGAACAATACTTGCAAGCCCCTTGACAGCAGCTGCAACCGCTATTGCAGGAAAACTAACAGATTTTTCGAAAAACCTGAATTAGAATGGAAAAGTTTATAAAGCTTACTGATACCGCAATTCCGCTTGAAACTGAAAACATTGATACAGATCAGATAATCCCTGCCCGATTTTTAAAAGCTACAGACAAGGCAGGTTTTGGAGAAAACCTCTTCCGGGACTGGAGATATACAAATGAAGGAAAACTTAATACTGAATTTAGCCTAAATAATCCTTTGTTCACGGGGACAATTCTTGTTGCCGGTGATAATTTTGGTTGTGGATCAAGCAGGGAGCACGCAGCCTGGGCCTTAAAAGCATATGGCTTTAAGGCGGTTGTCTCCAGCTACTTTGCTGATATTTTTAAAGGCAATGCCCTCAACAATAGCCTACTCCCGGTACAGGTCTCTCCAGAATTTCTGCAGAGTTTATTTAAATACATAAAAGCTGATCCTTTGGGGCAGATTACTATAGACCTGGAAAAACAACAGATCCTTATACTAGGAACAGGAGAATCTGAAAAATTTGAAATAGATCCATACAAGAAAACCTGCATGCTTAATGGATATGATGACATCGATTTCCTTTTGAGCAGACTGGATTCCATTAAAAAATATGAAGAGAAACAATTAGAGTTATGAAGTTGAAGATAGCAGTATTACCGGGAGATGGGATTGGGCCGGAAGTAACTAAACAATCAGTTAAAGTTTTGAAAGCAATTGCTGAACGTTTTGACCATGAGTTCGAATTTGAAGAAGCAGTTGTTGGCGCCATTGCAATAGACAGCACCGGTGACCCGCTCCCTTACGATACTTTGCAATTATGTAAAGAGTCAGACGCTGTTTTATTCGGGGCTATAGGTCATCCAAAATATGATAATAACCCCGCAGCTAAAATAAGGCCGGAGCAGGGTCTGTTAAGGCTAAGAAAAGAACTGGGTCTATTTGCAAATATTCGTCCTGTAAAAGCTTATGACAAGCTCCTCGAACATTCGCCTCTGCGTCCTGAGCGCATTAAAGGTGCCGATATGGTCATTTACAGAGAACTAACTGGGGGAATTTATTTCGGAGATAAAAGCACCAGTGAGGATGGCCAGTCGGCTATCGATGTTTGTTCCTATAATGTAACCGAAATTGAAAGAATAGCCCACCTGGCCTTTAAAGCTGCTGAGCAAAGAAACAAGAAATTAACGCTGGTTGATAAGGCGAATGTGCTGGAAACCTCACGCCTGTGGAGAAAAACAGTTACCAATCTTTCGAAAGAATATCCCAATGTAGCATTGGACTTTCTTTTTGTAGATAATGCAGCTATGCAAATGGTCCTTAACCCAAAACAGTTTGATGTAATACTTACTGAAAATATGTTTGGCGACATATTATCTGACGAGGCCAGTGTTATAGGTGGTAGTATTGGCTTGTTGGCTTCTGCTTCGACAGGTCTAAAAAATGCCCTTTTTGAACCTATTCACGGTTCTTTTCCCCAGGCAACCGGAAAAGGAATTGCCAACCCCGTCGCCTCCATTTTATCTGCAGCCATGTTACTGGATCACTTCAATTTGAACAAAGAAGCAGGTGTAATTAGAAAAGCTGTTGAGGAAAGTATTGAGTTAAATATTTGTACTCAGGACCTAAACAAGAACAATCATTACTCGACAGAGAAGGTGGGTGATTTTCTGGAAGGTAGAATAAGCGAAACAGAGAACTATCAAATCAATGATAAAAATTTAAACATTGGTCAAATGACAATTATTTAGAATGGTTTGTCTTATGCCCGAAAGCCTTCCTTTTGTAATTTAAGGAAGGCTTTTATTTATATTAAAAATTGAAAGAGATCGGGATTGTTGTTAAGGTATTGTCCATAAAAATTATAATCCTTCATTCGCTGCACCAAAGGTTCAAAATCTGCAGGATCATTCAATTCTATTCCTACCACGGCAGGTCCATTTTCTCTCTGGTGTTTTTTAGAGTATTCAAAATGGGTAATATCATCATTCGGACCCAGCACAGTTTCAACAAATTCTTTTAAAGCCCCGGCTCTTTGTGGAAAACGTACAATAAAGTAATGCTTAAGGCCGGAATACAATAATGCTCTCTCCTTAATTTCTGCTGTTCTGGTAATATCATTATTGCCACCACTAAGGATGCAGACAACATTTTTACCCTTTATTTCTTCAGAAAAGAGATCCAGGGCCGAAAGCGCCATTGCGCCTGCCGGTTCTGCCACTATAGCGTCCTGGTTGTACAGGTCAAGAATTGTCTGGCAAATTTTCCCTTCCGGAACCGTCACCATTTGGTGAAGGTTTTTGCGGCAGAGATCAAAATTTTTATATCCAACTTTTTGAACGGCCGCTCCGTCTACAAAGCGTTCTATAGATTTTAACTCCACTACTTTTCCCTCCTGTAAGGAAGATGTCATAGATGCTGCCCCTTCAGGTTCTACACCAATAACCTTAGTCTTCGGCGAGAGTTGCTTAAATACCGACGATAAGCCGGCTAAAAGTCCACCTCCTCCCAGGGGAGCGAAAATATAATCTATTGGTGCATTGGCCTGTTCAAGAATTTCAAGAGCAATGGTTGCCTGTCCCTCAATCACTTTTTCATCATCAAAAGGATGTATAAAGACCAGCGACTTTTCATGTCCATGAATTACGGCCTCCTTATAGGAATCATCAAAAGTATCTCCCTTTAAAACCACATCTACCCATTCGCCACCAAACATTTGAGTCTGTTCAACCTTTTGTCTTGGTGTTGTAACCGGCATAAATATTACTCCTTTTGTTTGCAATTGATTACACGCAAACGCCACTCCCTGGGCATGGTTTCCCGCACTGGCACATATTACTCCCTTATCCAGTTGTTCTTTAGGCAAACTGGAAATTTTGTTAAATGCTCCACGAATCTTGTAGGACCTCACCTGCTGAAGATCTTCTCTTTTTAAAAAAATATTAGCATTAAACTTCCTGCAATAGGTAAATGACAAGACCAAAGGTGTTAAAACAGAAACCTTGGAAATCCTCTTTGCAGCCTCCTTAACAGCGCCTATCTCGGGCCGGTATATTCTTTTTTCAGTAGCCAGATCTTCCATTAGACTTCCCGTTTTTTCATCGCAGTCATTGCTTTTCTCAAAGTAGCTCCTACCTTTTCAACAGGATGTTCGCTTACCGAATCATTAATGGTATGAAGCTTATTTTCATCTGGCTTATCATTGCTATATTCCCTTCCAATCACTGATGGCTCAAGATTGTTGACATAATCCTTGATCAAAGGTTTGCAGGAATGATCAAATAAATAGCAGCCGTACTCAGCTGTATCTGAAATAATCCTGTTCATCTCGTATAATTTCTTTCTTGCAATAGTATTGGCAATAAGTGGAGCCTCGTGTAGCGACTCATAGTAAGCCGATTCCTCTATAATTCCCGCTTCTACCATTGTTTCAAAAGCTAATTCCACTCCAGACTTAACTAACGCTACCAATAAGACACCTTTATCGAAGTATTCCTGCTCTGTGATTTTTTCTGAAGTGGCTTCGGTTTTTTCAAATGCGGTGTTTTCTGTAGCTGCTCTCCATTCTAAAAGTTCCTTATCATCATTTTCCCAGTCTTTCATCATTCTTGAACTAAATGCACCGGTAATAATGTCATCCATGTGTTTCCTGAAAAGTGGTCGCATTATTTCTTTAAGGTCTTCTGAAATCTCATAAGCCCTCACCTTTGCAGGATCAGAAAGACGGTCCATCATAAGCGTTATTCCACCGTGCTTAAGTGCCTCGGTAATTGTTTCCCATCCATACTGAATGAGTTTTGCAGCATAAGATGGTTCTACTCCTTCAGCAACCATTTTGTTGAAGCTAAGAATTGATCCGGTTTGAAGAACACCGCAAAGAATGGTTTGTTCCCCCATTAAATCAGATTTTACTTCGGCTACAAATGAAGATTCAAGTACTCCTGCCCTATGTCCTCCTGTTGCATATGCATAAGCTTTTGCCCATTCAAGTCCTATCCCGTGTGGATCATTTTCGGGATGTACAGCTATTAAAGTTGGCACTCCAAATCCGCGTTTGTACTCTTCGCGCACCTCGCTGCCGGGGCATTTAGGAGCAACCATTATAACTGTAATATCTTCCCTGATCTTCATTCCTTCCTCCACAATATTAAACCCATGAGAATAGGAAAGCACAGCATCTTTCTTTATAAAAGGCTGAATCGCTTTTATAACAGAAGAATGTTGTTTATCTGGTGTCAGGTTAATAACGAGATCGGCTTCAGGAATTAATTCCTCATAGGTTCCTACCCGGAATTGATTTTCGGAAGCATTTTTATAAGATTGTCTTTTTTCCTTTATTGCTCCTTCACGCAGTGCATATGAAATATCAAGACCGCTGTCTCTCATATTGAGCCCCTGGTTTAATCCCTGTGCACCACAACCCACTATTACTATTTTCTTACCCGTTAAAGCTGCCGCACCTTCAGTAAATTCCTTGCTGGCCATAAACCGGCAGGTTTGAAGTTGTGCTAATTGTTCGCTTTTGGAAAGGCTGTTAAAGTAGTTACTCATTGTATTGTATTTGATGTATTAAATTTTTCTAATATTTCGGAGATAGGCATTTCGTTTTTTGAAACTGCAATAGTCCCCGATCTCACAAATTGCATTAGCCCATAAGGTTTTAATTTTTCATAAAGACTTTCTGTCTCATGACGTTCCCCTGTTTTCTCTATCACAAAAAACTTCGGAGATACGGTAACAATTCGGGCATTCGTCTTTTTAATAAAACTTTGGATGTCAAAGTCCTCTACAAAATCTGAAGATCTCACTTTATAAAGAGCAGTTTCCTGATAGATCAACTCCTCATCTGTATGATAAAAGGCTTTGATCACTTCAATTTGTTTCTCTATCTGCCCAACGATCTTTTTGACCTGGTCTTCAGTTACCTGCACGATTATGATAAACCTCATTACTTCGTGAACCTCACTTTGCGAAGCTGTAATACTTTCAATATTTATATGCCTCTTCAGGAAGATCGCCGCTATCCTGCTAAGCAGGCCCAGGTTATTTTCCGTGTATACGGAAACTGTATAATTTTGCTTTTCCATTATTCTAAACGTATTTCTGAAACTGATGCTCCTGTAGTTATCATTGGAAAAACACACTCTTCCTTCTCTACAACTACCTCCAGGAAATAAGCTTCTTTAGATTCTAACATTTCCTTTACTGCCCCTTGAAGCTGGGCCCGCTCTGTCACTTTTTTCGTTTGGATGTGATAACCTTGAGCGATAGTAATGAAATCTGGATTTACCATTTCTGTGGAGGCATAGCGTTTCTCAAAGAACATTTGCTGCCATTGTCTTACCATACCAAGAAAGCTATTGTTTAGGATCACAATTTTCACAGGTACTTTCATCTGAAAAATAGTGCCTAATTCCTGCAATGTCATCTGAAATCCACCATCTCCTATCACGGCTACAACTTCCCTGTTAGGACTTCCCATTTTTGCTCCAATCGCTGCCGGTAATGCAAAGCCCATAGTTCCCAATCCGCCTGAAGTTACATTACTCCGTGTTGAATTAAATTTGGCATACCTGCAGGCCACCATTTGGTGTTGCCCCACATCTGAAACTATAATAGCATTCCCCTCCGAACAAGTATTAATTTCGTTTATGACTTCAGCCATTCCCACTTCTCCGCCTTTAGACGTTAGTGCGTTTTTAATGATCTTCTCATATTCTATGTTATATAGTTCCTGAAATCTACTGAACCATTTTTCATGCTTTTTTGGCTGAAGAAACTCCAGAAGCAGTTTGAGAGTTTCCTTCACATCACCAAGAACCGGAATATCGGCATGAACATTTTTATTAACTTCAGCGGGATCGATCTCAAAATGAATGACTGTCGCCTGTTTCGCATAGGTCTTTAAATTCCCCGTTACCCTGTCGTCAAAACGCATCCCTATTGCGATAAGCACATCACATTCATTAGTAAGAATATTAGGTGCGTAATTTCCATGCATCCCCACCATCCCAACATTAAGAGGATGATTTGTTTCCAGGGCAGAAAGTCCTAAAATGGTCCAGGCTGCAGGAATCCCTGCATGTTCTATTACCTCCTTTAACAATTTCTCTGCTCCGCCCAGAATTACGCCCTGTCCAAAAACGATCATTGGTTTTTTGGCATTATTAATGGCTTCTGCAGCCCTTTCAACCTGTAGTAAATTTACCTCGGGAACAGGTTTATAACTTCTTATCCCTGTGCATTCTTTATAGCTAAAATCGAGACTTTCAAATTGTGCATCTTTTGTAATGTCTATGAGAACAGGACCGGGCCGACCGCTACGGGCGATATAAAAAGCCCTGGCCAAAACTTCCGGAATT
>JAGXIM010000133.1 GCA_024635665.1 Salinimicrobium sp.
AATCTTCTAAAGAAATGAGGAAAAAACCAGTCAAAAATGACATTTTTGGAACTCTTTTTTACTCGCTCAAACCACATTAAAATAATTCCGTAGGAATTCCCAAAGGCTTCTCCCCTTTTTTCAAGGGGAGATGTCCGCAGGACAGAGGGGGTCAGAGGGGGTTAGTTACATCCCCGTCCTAATCGCTTCCACAGGATCCAGGCGCGAGGCCGAAATAGCCGGGACAATTCCTGAAATTAAACCAATAACCGCAGATACCGCAGTTCCAATAAACATATTCCACGGCGACAGCACAAATTTGAAATCGCCGGTAAATTGGGAAGCACCAATAGAAACCAGCCAAACCAAAAACAGCCCGATTAACCCACCAATCACGGCCAGGATAATTGCCTCAAAAAGAAACTGGAAGAGGATAAACCGGTTTTTTGCGCCAAGAGATTTTTGTATCCCAATTAGATTGGTGCGTTCTTTCACACTGACAAACATGATGTTTGCAATTCCAAAACCACCCACCAGCAAAGAAAAACCACTAATAATAAGCCCGATAAAATTCATTTGACCAGTAATGTTGTCAATAAAGTCGGTGAGCCCCTGTAGCTGATTCACGAAGAAGTTATTAATATCTTCGGTGCGCAAACCGCGGTAATTCCTTAATTTTTGGGCAACTATCGCAACAAATTCTGCCTGGTCCACATCTTCTTCGGGTAAAATGACGATTTGGGGAAAAGTGCCCCGGTTACTATTGCCATAGATACGCCTCACCACATTTACGGGAAGAAACACATTGGTGTCGTGACTGCCCCCAAACATACTTGAACCCATTTTTTCCAGTACCCCAATCACTGTGAATTTTTGGCCATACAATCTGATTTTTTTTCCCAGGGGATCTGTTCCTTCAAAAAGGTTTTCTGCCACGTCGTGACCCAGCACCAATACCGGTGCTCCCCTCACATCTTCTGCTTTGGTAAAAAACCTTCCGTCTCCCAGTTGAAGTTTCTCAATATAATAATATTCTGAGGAAACAGCCCCAATCCCTACGTTTGCAGCTGTCCTGTCGTTGTACTTTATAGATTCTACAGGTACATTTAGTGCATAAGATACTGCTTCTGCCCCAGGCAGGTTGCTGCTCAAATAATCAAATTCATCATAAGAAACATCGGGAAATTGTGCCCTTTTCCACGGGGGAATTTCAGTAGGGCCAAAAGAGAAACGGCTAATGATCATGGTGCTGTTGTCCAAAGAACTCAAACTCCCTTTAATTTCCCTTTCCAGGGAATCTACCGCTGCCAGGACCGCAATAATCGAGAAAATCCCAATGGTTACCCCAAGAAGCGATAACATCGTACGGAGTTTGTTGTTCCTGAGAGCGTTGATCGCAAAATTAAAACTCTCTTTAAGTACCCTTAAATATATTAACATAGATCTTGTTTCCTGGAATATTCAACCCTTAGCACATAAGACGTCGCCATTTAAAATTCGTTACAAAATAAAAATACAAATAACTGCTGCAGGATTTAAATTTTCTGCCGAAATAGTTACTTTTGCGACTTCAATAAAACCAACACAATGAGTGACTTAAAATCGGCCAGATCGGCTTTGATTTCGGTATTCGACAAGAATGGGCTGGAGCCTGTTGTACGAAAGCTGAATGAGCTGGGAACCACTATCTATTCTACCGGCGGAACTGAAAAATTCATCAGGGATCTGGGAATTGAGGTGGTGCCGGTGGAAGATCTCACCTCCTACCCTTCCATTTTGAGCGGAAGGGTGAAAACCTTGCACCCAAAAGTCTTTGGAGGCATCCTAAACCGAAGGGGAAACGAAACTGATGCAGCTGAACTTGAAAAATACGATATCCCGCAAATAGATCTTGTCATTGTGGATCTGTACCCTTTCGAGAAGACGGTTGCATCGGGTGCATCTCAGGAAGATATTATTGAAAAGATTGATATTGGCGGAATTTCCCTCATTCGTGCTGCCGCCAAGAATTTTCAGGATGTGCTTTGCGTTTCTTCAGTAAAAGATTATCCTGAATTTTTGAAACTAATTTCCGAAGGAAATGGCACTACTTCTTTAAATGACCGAAAACGTTTTGCGGCAAGAGCTTTCAATGTTTCTTCACATTATGACACTGCAATTTTTAGTTATCTCAACGAGGAGGAGACGGTTTACAAGGTGAGCCACTCCAAAGGGATGGAACTTCGGTACGGGGAAAATCCGCATCAAAAAGGGCATTTCTTCGGGGAATTTTCTGAAATATTCGACAAGCTCCACGGAAAAGAACTTTCCTATAACAATCTATTGGATGTGGACGCTGCCGTGAACCTTATGGAGGAATTTAGAAATGAAGCCCCTACTTTTGCCATTTTAAAGCACAACAACGCCTGCGGACTCGCACAAAGAAATACCATTTTAGAAGCATATAAAGATGCGCTGGCGGGAGATCCTGTTTCAGCTTTTGGGGGAATTTTGATCGGTAATTCTGAGATTGACCAGGCAACGGCCGACGAGATCCATCAGCTATTTTGCGAAGTGGTGATTGCGCCGTCCTATTCCGAAGAAGCTTTGGAAATCCTGAAAGGAAAGAAAAACAGAGTGCTTCTGATTCAGAAAGAGGCAAAACTTCCGAAAAACCAGATAAGGACGTGCTTAAACGGCATCCTCGTCCAGGACAAGGATCAAAAAACTGATACCAGGGAAGATTTAACCTTTGCCACACACACTAAACCAGGCGAAGAAGAGTTATCAGATTTGTTGTTTGCTTCCAAAATTTGCAAGCATACAAAATCAAATACCATTGTATTGGTGAAAAACCACCAGTTGCTTGCCAGCGGAACCGGACAAACCTCCAGGGTGGATGCGCTTCGGCACAGCATTGAAAAAGCAAAGGCCTTTGATTTCGACCTTTTTGGAGCTGCAATGGCGAGCGATGCTTTTTTCCCCTTTCCAGATTGTGTCGAAATTGCGGGAAATGCCGGAATAAAGACAGTGATCCAACCCGGCGGCTCGATAAAAGACCAGCTAAGTATCGATTATTGCAATCAAAATAATATCGCCATGGTGACAACCGGCACAAGGCATTTTAAACATTAAATTTATTACATTTACCAAACCTCAATTAATTACTGAACATGGGATTTTTCGACTTCCTCACTGAAGAAATAGCTATAGATTTAGGAACCGCCAACACTCTTATCATCCACAATGACAAGGTTGTGGTTGACAGTCCGTCTATTGTAGCCCGCCATCGCACCACGGGAAAAATTATCGCAGTGGGAAAAGAAGCCGCGATGATGCAGGGAAAAACCCATGAAAACATTAAAACCATTCGCCCTTTAAAAGATGGGGTGATCGCCGACTTTGATGCCAGCGAAAAGATGTTGACCATGTTCATCAGGGAAATTCCTGCATTAAAAAAGAAAATGTTCACACCGGCATTAAGGATGGTTATTTGTATTCCTTCAGGCATTACAGAAGTTGAAATGCGGGCGGTAAAAGAAAGTGCTGAACGTGTGAACGGTAAGGAGGTTTACCTCATCCATGAACCCATGGCCGCAGCCATTGGTATTGGGGTGGATATTATGCAACCAAAAGGGAACATGATCGTCGATATAGGTGGTGGAACTACCGAAATTGCCGTGATTGCCCTGGGCGGAATTGTTTGCGACAAATCCATCAAGATTGCAGGGGACGTTTTCACTAATGACATTGTGTATTACATGCGTACGCAGCACAACCTTTATGTTGGGGAGCGTACTGCGGAAAAAATAAAGATCCAGATTGGTGCTGCAACCGAAGATCTCGAGGTGCCGCCAGATGAAATGAATGTTCAGGGACGGGATTTACTAACTGGAAAGCCAAAACAGGTAAATATTTCCTACCGTGAAATAGCGAAAGCTCTCGATAAATCGATCTTAAGGATTGAGGACGCCGTTATGGAGACTCTTTCCCAAACCCCACCAGAACTTGCCGCCGATATTTACAATACCGGGATCTACCTTGCCGGGGGAGGCTCTATGCTTCGCGGATTGGACAAAAGATTGTCACAAAAGACAGATCTTCCTGTTTACATCGCCGAAGACCCATTGCGGGCGGTAGTGCGCGGTACAGGGATTTGCTTAAAATCACTTCACCGTTACAAGGGGATCTTGATAAAGTAGAAGTAACTTATGCAGCAAATAATAAATTTTCTTATTCGCAATAAGAACAATCTTCTATTCCTATTGCTGCTAGGTTTTTCCCTGTTTTTAACAATCCAGTCACACTCCTATCAAAAAAGCAAGTTTATTAGTTCGGCAAATTTTCTTAGCGGTGGTATTTACAGCTGGACGAGCAACATCAATAGTTATTTTAGCCTTGAAGAGTATAATCTACGGTTATTGGAAGAAAACGAAAGGCTGCGTAGCCGGCTTTCTACCTACGAAGATTCCCTGGAGATCAAGACCTACGTGGATACGACTTATGCTGAAGGAAATTATATCTTTCGGGCTTCAGAAGTGATCAACAACAATTACGCAAAGGTGGACAATTACCTTACCCTTAAAAGCGGCGCCAGAGATGGCGTTGAACGGGATATGGGTGTAATTACCAGCCGGGGAATTGTTGGGATTATCGAGAATGTCTCTCCCAATTTTTCTACTGTGATCTCTATCCTGAATTCCAATTCGCGAATCAATGCGCAATTAAAAGAATCCAATCATTTTGGTTCGCTTACCTGGAACGGGAAAGATCCAAATCATGTACAGTTAACCGATATTCCTTCAGTAGCACCCGTTTCTGTAGGGGACACCATTATTACCGGCGGGCGCTCCCTCATTTTTCCAAAAGGGATTCCCATTGGAAGGATTGAAGATTTTTCGTTGGACCAAAGTGAAAGTTTTTTTAATATCAGCGTTGAACTCTTCAATGACATGACCAATATTGGTTACGTCTATATCATAGAAAACACACAACAGGAAGAAATTAGAAGGCTACAAAATTTAACAGAAGATGAATAGTGTGATTGTTTCAAATACTGTCCGGTTCATCGTACTGGTCCTATTGCAGGTGTTGCTGCTCAACAACATAAATTTTCTTGGGTATATAAACCCATACCTATATGTGATGTTCCTCGTGCTGTATCCTTTTAACGGAAATCAGACACTTTTTTTGATCCTTAGTTTTCTCCTTGGCCTGGGCGTGGACATCTTTGAAGATAGTGGGGGCATCAATGCCGCTGCCTGTTTGGTGGCTGCCTATATTAGGCCTACAGTTTTAAGATTTTCCTTTGGGGTGAGCTATGATTACCAAACCATCAAATTCTCGAGCACCCCGGCAGGATCACGAATAAGTTACGTGGCCATTTTAGTGCTGGTGCATCATTTTGTATTGTTTTTACTCGAATTTTTCAATTTTGCACACTTCTTGTTGTTAGTTAAGAAGACATTCTTTTCAGGTTTGTTTACAATCCTGTTGATCTTTCTTACGTTAGCATTATTCAGCAGAAAATCCAAATGAGAAAAATTTTACTCTACATAATAATAATTACCTCGGGGCTCATTTTCACTGCGCGCTTGTTCTATCTCCAGATTATGGACGATTCCTTCACAGGACTTTCAGAAAATAACGCCATTAAAGTGATCTACGATTACCCGCAGCGGGGCTTTATTTATGACCGTAACGGTGAGTTGATGGTTTCAAACCAGCCTTCTTACGACGTCATGGTCATCCCGCAAAACTTAAAACCTTTTGACACTACCGAGTTCTGCGGAATCCTGGGCATTACGCCACAACAACTGGCCAGGAGCCTGGACAAAGCAAAAATATATTCCCCCCGACTTCCTTCCCTGGTCATCCCGCAACTCACCAAAAGTGAATACGCTTATCTTCAGGAAAAAATGCGCAAGTATGAAGGATTTTATATACAGAAGCGTTCCCTGCGGGATTATTACACCAAGCATGGCGCGAATGTATTGGGCTATATCGCGGAAGTAAACCAGCGCACGGTGAATGAAAATCCGTACTACATTTCCGGTGACCTTATAGGCAAGCAAGGCATAGAAGGATTTTATGAAGAACTGCTTCGCGGGGTAAAAGGAGTAAAATATATTCAGAAAGATCGCTTTAACCGAAACATAGGCCCTTACAAAGAAGGGATTTATGACACGCTCCCAAAAAAGGGAAAAGATTTGACCATTACCATAGATGCCGAACTCCAAAAGTACGGAGAGCTCTTAATGGAAAACAAACGCGGCGGAATTGTCGCCCTGGAACCTGCTACCGGCGAGATCCTGTCGCTAATCACGGCACCAAATTATGATCCCGCCGATCTTGTTGGAAGAAAACGATCAGAAAATTTCACCAAGCTGTGGTTGGATTCGATCGGAAATCCGCTTTACGACCGTGGACTGCTGGCGGAATATCCTCCCGGCTCCCCTTTCAAGACGATGAATGCCCTTATTGGGCTTCAGGAAGGGGTAGTAGACACCCGCGACAAGTTCTCCTGCCAAATGGGCTACTACTATGGAAGGGGCCGAAAATTCGGATGCCACGCACATTCAAGTCCGCTAAGTATGGTAAACGGCATTGCGCAGTCCTGCAACGCCTATTTTATAAATGTCTATCGCAGGATAATTGAGAAATATCCCACCCCGCAGGAAGGAATGGATAGATGGGCAGCACATCTTAAAAGCTTTGGATTGGGAGATTATTTGGGATCAGACCTTTCCACAGGGAGACCTGGAAAAGTTCCTTCCTCAGATTATTACAATAAGATCTACAATTACCCCACCTACAAGTGGTATTCAACTGCTACCATCTCCAATGCCGTTGGGCAGGGGGAAATCCTCACAACACCCATACAATTGGCGAACATGACCGCCGCGATCGCAAACCGGGGCTGGTTTTATACACCACACATTTTGAAAGAAGTCGAAGGAACACCTATTAAAGACGAAGAATTCACCAGGAAGAAACATACCACTATTGACCCCGAACATTTTGGGCCGGTCGTGGAAGGAATGCATGAAGTGTACAAAAGTGGAACTGCTGCAGCTTTGCGCGTACCGGGGATCGAAGTCGCAGGAAAAACCGGAACCGCCGAAAACTTTGTGAGGGTGGGCGGTAAAAGGATGCAGCTTACAGACCATTCGATTTTTGTAGCCTTTGCACCCGTTGACGACCCCAAAATAGCCATTGCCGTATTTGTGGAAAATGGGTACTGGGGAGGCCGCTATGCCGGAAGGATCGCAGGGCTTATGATCGAAAAATACCTCAAGGGGGAAGTCACCCGCAAAGACATGGAAAACTGGATCCTGGAAAAAAGTCTGGAAGAAGAATATAAAAAACCGTACAGCGGGGAACCCTTTTTAATTAATGATGGCAAGAAGTACAGCTGGCTTTGATTGGCTTAGCATTTTAATTTATTTTTTACTGGTTGCCATTGGATGGGTGAACATATACTCTGCATCTTTGGACGATGCCGCAACTTCCTTAATTGCCCTTGACGAGATCTATGGTAAACAAATGCTTTGGATCCTCCTCAGCGTTTTTTTGATCGTGATCCTGCTTTCCCTGGAAGCAAAATTTTATGAACGCTTTTCCAGTGTCATTTACATCATCTCCCTTATTTCTATTGTCGGACTCTTTTTCTTCGGAAAAACCATCAACGGGGCCACCTCCTGGTATGCGATTGGAGGTTTTACCATCCAGCCAGCAGAATTTGCCAAAGTCGCCACGGCGCTTGCGTTGTCTAAGTTTATAAGCGACATACAAACCAATATTAAGAATTTAGGCGACCAGTTTAAGGCTTTTATCATTATCGCATTGCCCGCCCTCATCATTTTACCACAACCCGATGCCGGCAGCGCAATGGTGTACGCGGCCTTTTTCTTTCCTCTTTACCGCGAAGGCCTTTCCGGGGTATATTTGATAGCAGCGGTTTGCGGAATCCTTGTATTTCTATTGACCCTTATTTTCAGCCCAATCTGGGTTTCTATTGGTGCCGCAGTTGTTATTCTGCTCTTCTACTTTTTTCGGAAAAAGAAGAGGCCGGGTGCACTCGCCTACCTCAGTATTCTTATCATGGCAGTCGCCCTGTCTTTTTCTGTGGATTACATTTTTGAAAATATTTTTGAACAACGTCACCGGGACCGTTTCAACATAGTTCTGGGCCAGGAAGTGGATAACCGCGGAATTGGCTATAACACCAACCAAAGTGAGATCGCAATTGGCAGTGGAAGCTGGTTTGGAAAAGGCTGGACCGAAGGCACCCAGACCAAGGGGGGTTTTGTGCCCGAACAACACACCGATTATATTTTTAGCACGGTAGGCGAAGAATGGGGCTTTGTAGGAAGTACCGTGGTGGTGTTCCTTTTCATTTTCCTCATGCTGCGCATCATCTATCTCGCCGAACGTCAAAAATCGCAATTCCACAGGGTATATGGTTATAGCGTCGCAGGAATTCTATTCGTCCATTTCTTCGTCAATATAGGAATGGTTATTGGCATTTTTCCCACTGTAGGGATCCCGTTGCCTTTCTTTAGCTACGGCGGGTCCAGCCTTTGGGGCTTCACTATCCTGCTCTTTATTTTCATCAAACTAGACGCTGAAAGAATGTCCTTTGGCCGCACGTCTTAAAAAATCTTGCTGAAAAATCCTGCTGAAAAATGCCATTTTTGGATGGTATGTTTTTTAAAACCTTTCTGAAAAACAAACTAATATTTCTGCTGCCATTTTTCTTTTATTTATGCTGAAACATTTCAACTTCAGAAGACGGCTCTACTGAAATTCTAGCCAAGAGTCTATGTGTAAATCTTTTTTTCGTGACGTCGAAAGCTTCTGTGCTTTCTGCGCCCTCTGCGGAATCTTTGCGACCTCTGCGTGAAACTTTGGATCAGTATTTTTAAGACTCCCCTTTTTGTGTCATTGCCAGCTTTAATTATAGTTATCATAGGGCTTGCAATATTATTACAAAGCTCTAACAGGCAAAACAGTGTCAAAAATGGCGTTTGGAGCCATCATTTGTTCTGAAATGCCCATCTGGAAAGTACATTTTTGGAACCTTGGCTCGTTCCTGAATTATTTTCAACTTCTAGAGCGCTGGTTTCAAAAAGAAGAAAAATGTCTAACTTCCAAAATTTTCTCTTCCGCAAAATTTCTGTTTAAAAATGCCATTTTTGGATGGTAAAGGCGAGAACATTTAAAGTAAAACATTTTCTGGAAAGCTCATTTTTGACAGGTATTGATTTTTAAGAAAGCTTTTGTATTAATAATCAAAGTTTAGTTTGACAAAAAAGCAAAAACCTCCTGCCTGTAGGCAGAAGGTTTTGCTTAAAGTATATTTTTTGCTGTTTTAATTTTTCAATTGCGCAACATTGGATTTCTTAATATTGTTCATTTTGATATCCTGTAGCACATTTACAGCCTCTGCCATATAAAGGTCGCTGCTCAGGTTGGTATGCCATCTTTCCCTCTTTTCGGCCAGGGTAGTATCCACTGTGAAAAGTTCTTTTTCATATGGCAGGGATTCGTATGTAAGGTTTGACTTGTATTCAGAAATTTTGTTGAATTTTTCTGCCATCGCCTCATTTAGTTCCATTTCCCTGCTGTATTCGAGATAGTTTAGAGGGAATTTATTATTTTGCCTCTGGTCCCTTATCCATTCAGCATTCTCCCTGATTAAGTCGATATATACATTTTGAGACATCCTTTCCTGGCTGTTTGCCATTGTTTCCTCGAAATCAATATAACCATCCCAAAGATCATATGATGCAGCTTCGATCTGGTCCCACGGAAGTGGGTTCTCCTGATCTTTTTCCCCTATATCGATAAAGCTATATCGATCTGGCACTACAACATCACTTTTCACACCTTCCAGTTGGGTAGATCCGCCATTCACCCGGTAGAATTTTTGGGTGGTCATTTTCAAAGCGCCCAGGTCACCAAGATCGTTGTTTCGCACCCATCGGTTAAGGTCCAGAACATTTTGTACGGTTCCTTTTCCATAAGTTTGCTTGCTCCCAATAATAACTGCCCTTTTATAATCCTGCATTGCAGCAGCAAGGATTTCTGAAGCCGAAGCCGAAAGTTCATTCACAAGGATCACCAACGGGCCATCCCAAAGCACAGAAGGATCTGAATCTTTTAATACTTCTTGTCCGTCCAATTTGGATTTGACCTGTACAATAGGGCCTTTTTCAATAAACAAACCTGCTATATCCACCACTGTTTTTAGCGAACCTCCGCCATTGTTCCTAAGGTCCAGAACAAGGCCTTCCATTCCTTCTTCTTTAAGCCGGGTGATTTCTTTTTCCACATCAGAAGCTGCATTTCGTGCAGAGTAATTTTCCATGTCAAAGTAAAACTTCGGAAGGTTGATCACCCCAAAAAGCTGATCTTCCTTTTCAACCATGGCTGCTTTTGCGTAAGTTTCTTCAATCTCCACTACGTCCCGTGTGATCTTCACTTCTTCCAAAGTGCCATCTACTTTTCTAAGAGTAAGGATTACTTTCGTGCCTTTCGGGCCTTTTATAAGGCTTACGGCATCGTCAAGACGCATCCCCACAATGCTAACAGCTTCTTTTTCGTCTTCTTGTTTTACTTTGAGGATCTCATCCCCAACTTCTACTTCTTCCCCTCTCCAGGCAGGTCCGCCAGAAATCACTTCCACAATTTTCACATTGTCATTTTTCTTCTGAAGACGCGCTCCAATTCCTTCCAACTTTCCGCTCATGGCCATATCAAAACGATCTTTGTCCTGTGGCGCAAAGTAAAAAGTGTGCGGGTCAAATTCTTCAACGATGGCGTTCACATAGATTGAAAACCAATCTCTTCGTTCAAGATCATCACTAAAGTCAAAATATTCTTCAATAGAACTTAAGGTAAGTTCCCTGGATTCTTTTTCAAGGGCTTCTTCGGTCTTCGCCTCGTATTCAGTGTTGTTTTCGATTTCCCGTTTGTCCTCCTTCTTCATATCATAGAAGTTGGCGATCGTAGAAAATTTCAACTGCTTCCTCCATCGTTCCTTCATTTCTTGCTTTGAAGACACATATCCACGATTGTCGTAATCTGTATCCAGCACTTCATCTTCATTGAAATCGAACGGAGTCCCCAGGATATCTTTGTACATTTTTTCAGTTTCGGCCATTCGTTCCACTAATCGGGAATGGGTAAGGTCAAAAAAACTAATGTCCTTATTTTTTATTTGATCATCGATCAATAACCTGTACTGCTCAAATTCTTGAATATCACTGGCATAGAAGTACCTTTTTAGCGGGTCTATGGCCTCCAGGTAATCCTTATAAACTTCTGCAGAAAACTCATCGTTGATTTCTTTTGCGTCATAGTGCCCATTCTGTAAGATATAAGTGATCAATTCAATGAGCGTTTTGTCTTTATTGGGATCATCAAAAGTTTTCGTCGTAAAACTGCAGGAGGCTACTGCAAAGAGTAGCACCAAAACCAGTAATTTATAGTTCCTTCTCATTATGTTCTGTATTTTCATCATTAGTTTCACGCTAATACATTAAAAACTATGCCAACCTTCACATAGTTGCCGCAAACTTGTTAAACGACGAATATAATGTTTTCCTCAGGAAATTACTTTATTTTAGCGGCCATAAAGTTTTCATAAATGTCCAAAGAAAAGCCCCTCATTTTAGTCACAAATGATGACGGAATCACCGCTCCCGGCATTCGGGCACTCATCGAGGTAATGAAGCAATTGGGCGACGTAATCGTGGTAGCCCCTGACAGCCCCCAAAGTGGAATGGGCCATGCCATCACCATTAGCGATACCCTTTTTTGTGACCAAATAACAGTAAAAGAAAATTATAAGCACAAGGAATTTAGTTGCTCGGGCACGCCGGCCGACTGTGTGAAAATAGCCACTCAGGAAATTCTTCACCGCAAGCCAGACTTATGCGTTAGCGGCATTAACCACGGGTCCAATTCCTCTATCAACGTCATCTATTCCGGCACCATGAGTGCCGCGGTGGAAGCTGGTATAGAAGGCATTCCGGCAATCGGGTTTTCCCTCCTGGACTATTCTTTGAACGCCGATTTTGAGCCTTCCAAAAAGTTTGTGAAAAGGATCACCAGGGAGGTTTTAAAACACGGCTTACCCAAGGGGATAGTTTTAAACGTAAACCTTCCGAAGCTCAAAGAATCTGAGATCAAAGGCATAAAAGTTTGCCGCCAGGCGAAAGCCCGGTGGGAAGAACAGTTCGATAAAAGGACCAATCCACAAGGGCGGGATTATTATTGGCTTTCCGGGAAATTTGTAAACGAAGATGAAGGGGAGGACAACGATGAACATGCCCTTTCTAAAGGCTATGTCTCGGTTGTTCCAGTACAATTTGACCTTACTGCCCATCAATTCCTTCGCGACCTAAATACCTGGAAGCTGAATGATTAAAAAAGGAATTACAGTTGGATTTTTGACTGGGATCTTGTGCAATATCACAGGAATGCTCATTTATATCCTGATTTTTTCCGATATTTCCATTTGGGATACGATTGAAGAGTCTGCTGAAAGTGGCTTTTTAGGCACCCTTATCACCGCCGGCGCCATTCTGAATTTTCTGCCGTTTTTCATTTTTCTGAAGAAAAAACAATACTATCGCGCCCGTGGGGTTTTATTTGCTTCCATTTTAGCTGCGCTTACTATTGCCATTTTAAAATTCCTATAGGATGAAATATTACATAATCGCGGGGGAAGCTTCAGGAGATCTACACGCAGCCAATTTGATGAAGGCACTCAAAAAGGTGGATCCCGATGCCAATTTCAGATTTTGGGGCGGAGACCTTATGGCCGAACAAGGAGGCACGCCTGTCAAGCATTACCGCGATTTGGCGTTCATGGGTTTTGCGGAAGTCATTTCCAACCTAAGAACAATTTTAAGCAACATTTCCTTCTGCAAAAAAGACATTACAGCATATAAACCCGATGCACTCATCTTTATCGATTACCCCGGATTCAACCTGCGGATTGCCAAATGGGCTAGAAAAAAAGGATACAATACCCATTTTTATATTTCACCACAAATTTGGGCCTGGAAAGAAAACCGCATAAAAGATATACAGCGGGATGTGGATCAAATGTACGTGATCCTTCCATTTGAAAAAGACTTCTACGAGAAAAAACACAGTTATAAAGTCCATTTTGTGGGACATCCACTTATTGATGCCATCGCCAACCGGCCACCCGTAAGGGTTAAAAAATTCAGAGCTGAATACGGTTTGGACCAACGGCCAGTAATTGCGCTGCTACCCGGAAGCCGAAAACAGGAGATTTCCAAAATGCTCGAAATCATGTTGAGCATCACCGGGGATTTTAAGGAATATCAATTCGTAATAGCGGGTGCGCCCAGTCAAGAACCGGAATTTTACCACAAATACATTAAAAAGAAAAATGTACACCTGGTGATGAACAAGACCTATGATGTGCTGGGGGTTTCAACAGCTGCATTGGTCACCTCGGGCACGGCAACTTTGGAAACTGCGCTGTTGAAAATTCCTGAAGTAGTGTGCTACAAAGGCAGTTTTATCTCCTATCAAATTGCCAAACGCGTAATCAATCTTGACTATATTTCCCTGGTGAACCTGATTATGGACAGGGAAGTAGTAAAAGAGCTCATCCAGTATGATTTCAACCGGAAAAACCTAAAAAAGGAGCTCAACAAGATCCTTTCCGCCGAACATCGCGAAAAAATGTTTTCAGATTATTACGATCTGGAGCAAAAGCTGGGCGGGATTGGTGCCAGTGAAAAAACGGCGCGACTTATTTTCGAAAACACCGCAAGTAAAAAATAGGTTTATGAGGTATCCAAAAATGGCATTTTTGCTGCTGCTTTCAGTCCTTTTTACTTCTTGTGGCGCCCGTAAAAAAGTTTCCAGTCATTCGGTTGAAATAGTAAACTATAGCTCTGAAACGCCAGATGAAATTGAAATTGTCAAAGCATCTGCAGAAGACGAAAAAACTTTTAAAGTCATAGAAAATGCCCTGGATTACCTGGGCACAAAATACAGCTACGGCGGCACCACCGAAAAGGGTATGGATTGCTCCGGACTTATTTACACTGCATTTTTGCAGGAAGACATTCCCCTGCCCCGCACCTCCCGGGATATGTCCCTGTTAGGGGACCGGCTCAACCTTGACGAGGTGATTCCCGGGGATTTCCTCTTTTTTGAGACCAGCAAGAAAAAGAAGGTCATAAACCACGTGGGATTGGTCGTGGAACTGGATGCCGAAAACATTTATTTTATACATTCCACTTCTTCAAGAGGGGTTATCATTTCGGCCATGGGAGAAAATTACTGGCGGGAACATTTTGTGATGGCACGGCGCGTTCAATAAATGAGTATCTTCGGTTAAATCCCTGATACCTAATTTCTTGAACACTGCAGTACTCCGGCTCACACTTGCACTTCTTCCAGGAGTTAGTCTTGGATTTTACCTTGAACTTTCGGTAGGAACAATTTCCACCGCTCTCGCAGTCGCTTTTCTGTTGTTCATAGTTGCATTTTACAGGGCTCGAAAAATGCTATTTTCAGATACTATTTTTGGAACCACTACTTTTCTCCTGTTCTTTATCCTTGGCGTATTCACCACTAGCATTCACCTTCCCAACCATCAGTCCAGGCATTTCATCCACCAAATTCCTTCGGAAGAAAACGCGCAGCAATTGCCAATTTTACAGGTTGAGATTTTGGAGGTGTTAAAACCTGATCTTTATAATGAAAAATATATCGCAGAAGTAGAATCTGTGGGAACCAATCCCACTCACGGAAAGCTGTTGCTCCTATTTCCAAAGGATTCTTTGCAAGCCGGCTTTTCTGTAGGTAGAAAACTGCTGCTCAGTTCCCACTTTAAAAGTATACCTGTACCGTTAAATCCTCACCAGTTCAATTATAGCCGGTTCATGGCCAATAAAGGCGTGCTGGTGCAGAGTAATTTGCGTTCAGGAACATTTAAAGAATTACAAACTTCCAAAAATGGGCTAAGGGCAAAGGCTGAAAGTTGGCGGAATCAGATAATAAGTTCCCTGAAGAAAAACAATTTCCAGAAAGAAGAACTTGCCATTGTCCAGGCACTCCTGCTTGGCCAAAAAAAGGATATTTCAGCAGAAACTTATAATAATTACGCCGCTGCCGGGGCGATCCATATTCTGGCAGTTTCGGGCCTGCACGTGGGGATAATCCTGTTGATCCTAAACCGGATTTTCTCTCCGCTTAGACGCCTCAAAAAGGGCAAATTCCTCAGAACTTTTTTGGTAATTATATTTTTGTGGGGATTTGCATTGCTCGCCGGGCTCTCGCCCTCGGTAGTGCGGGCGGTAACGATGTTCAGTTTTTTGGCCGTGGGAATGGAAATCAATCGGCGTAGCAGTTCTTTAAATTCAGTTTTTCTTTCCCTTATGCTACTGGTTTTGATAAACCCACAATGGATTTTTGAAGTCGGTTTCCAACTAAGTTATCTGGCCGTACTGTCAATCCTGTTACTCCAGCCCGTCCTCTACCGCCTGGTTCGTCCCAGTACAAAAGCGGGAAAATATGTATGGGGACTGCTCACAACCACCATGGCAGCCCAGGCCGGGGTTTTGCCGCTCAGCCTTTTTTACTTCCACCAGTTTCCGGGTCTTTTTTTCCTATCGAATCTCGTTATCCTGCCGTTCCTCGGATTTATCCTGCTTTTCGGAATCACAGTGATCTTTTTAGCTCTCCTTGAAATACTTCCGGGTTTTTTAGCGGAAGGTTTCGGGGCGTTGATCGAACTCCTGAACCAGTTCGTGGCGTGGGTCGCAAAACAGGAAAGTTTCCTTTTTCAGGATGTTAGTTTCGGTCTTGCAGAAGTCTGGGTATTTTATTTTTGCCTGCTCTGCATTGTGTTGTTGGCACTTTCCTTCAGCTATAGAAAACTCCTGATGCTGCTTGTCTCGCTGATTATTATCCAAATGGTGTACATTTTTCAGAAATACGAAGACAACTCAGAAACGGTAATTTTCCACAAAACCCAAAACACCCTCATTGGTAAAACGGAAAATTCAGGACTTAAAATATACCACAATTCAAATATTTCTCCAGAAGAACTTCCGCTTATAAAGAATTACATGGTAGGACAGGATCTGGAAACGTTGATAGACGCACAGCTTCCAAATATATTGGCCATAAAGGATGGATACTTATTGATCGTAGACAGCACGGGCGTTTATCCAAAAACATCAAAAAATATCGATTATCTTTTGCTCAGCAACTCCCCAAGGATTAACCTGGAACGTGTACTCCAACATATAAATCCCAAAGCCATCGTAGCCGACGGAAGCAATTACCACACTTATGTAGATCAATGGCGTAAAACCAGCCTGGAAAAAGAAATCCCTTTTCACGCCACTGGAGAAAAGGGAGCATTTCAAATAAAATAAAGGTGGCAGGACCGGCTATTTTTCGGGAACCACAAATTCGTTTTTGAAGGTTTCATTATACTCCCGAAAAGCTTCCTGATCATTTATCTTCTTGTAATCTTCCTTCTGGAACAGCTTGAGAAGGACCTCGAGTTGGTGTGGGGTACGGTATCCGGGAATGGGGCCAATAAGCCCTCCCTCTTCGTTAAAGAAAACAAGGCTGGGATAGCCCGTGACTTTTAAAGCCCGGGTAAACTCGTGGGTGCTATTTCGCCCCCGGCGGGCAGGATCGTAATTTGGGTTTTTGAATTCCCTTTGTTGATAGACAATAGTGTCATTCCCTTCGGCATTAAACTTAACGGGATAATAGTTCTTGTTGATGAAATTGGCCACATCAGCATTCGAAAATGTATTTTTATCGAGCATTTTGCAGGGGCCGCACCAGGTCGTATAGGCATCCATGAAAATCTTACGCGGCTCCTTTTCCTGGGACTTTAAAGCCTCTTTCATGCTCATCCATTCTATTTGCTGGGCAAATGAGGTGAAGACCAAGAAGGCAGAAAAAAAGATCGTGAGTAGGATTTTGTGCATGTTTTTTATTTTTCCCTTTTTCAAGAACCGTTCCGAAGTAATACGCCCTCCAGAAGAGGGCGTAAAAATGCTCTTTTTGAAGGGTTTATTTTACCCCGTGCATCAATTTCTTCAGTAATGGATTAAGGATCGCTACCAGAATTCCGGCCCCAATTGGAATAATGGTAAAAATGAGGAAGAAAGTGGAAAGGTCATATCTTTCAGTAATCTCATCGATCATTCCCCCGAAAGAACCTGCCAATTTATTTCCTATAGCAATAGCCAGGTACCACATCCCAAACATAAAGGCGATCATCCTTGCCGGCACCAGTTTACTCACGTAAGACAGTCCCAACGGGGAGAGGCAGAGTTCGCCCAGGGTGTGAAAGAGATATGCCAGGATAAGCCAGATCATGCTCACTTTTGCTCCTTCGGCAACCCCGCTGGACCCAAAGGCCAACAGGCCAAATCCAATCCCCAACAAAATTAGGCCAAAGCTGTATTTCCAGGCTGCGGAAGGATTGTATTTACTTTCCCACCATTTTGAAAAAAAGGAGGCAAAGACAATGATGAAGAAGGAGTTCAAAATACTGAACCAGGACACGGTAATTTCGGTTGCGTCACCAGCAAACTCCCGGCCAAGCATCCATATCACCACTGCCCAAATTAGCCCAAAACATATCGCCAATACGATATTGGAACCTAAAACCCTTTTATAGGTCTGCTTCCAAAGCAGGACCAAAACCCAGGTTATAATTGCCAACGGTATGACGGTAAGCAGGGCATTCACTGTATTGAAGATGGTTGCGCCAGTCCCTATCAACATCCTGTCCACAGAATCGCGTGCAAAGATGATGAGGGAAGTTGCCCCCTGTTCAAAAGACATCCAGAAGAAAACCGTGAAAAAGGCGAATATCACCACTGCGATCATTCGATCGCGTATCACTTTAGGATATCTCGAGATCCTGGAAATAACCAGGATCAGGAAAAGGACAAGTCCAACAATGGCCATGCCTAAAGGTCCTGAAAAAGGTTCTCCTTGAAAATCAAACGGCATTACAGTTGGTAATAAATTGAGGTGGGCAATCCGCGAAACCGGATCATTGATCAGGTAAAGGAAACCTACTACCGAGGTGGCCAATACCAGAATTTTATCAAGGGTCGTAAATGGGTTGTGTTCGTGGTTTTTAACTCCCGATCTTTTTTCCCGGGCCAATTCATCCGCTATCTTCTGCTTATCGGGCACTCCTCCAATATTCCCAAAAAGAGGTTTTGCAAGCCAAAATTGTAGGGTTCCCAGGAACATAAAAATTCCTGCTAAACCAAAGCCCCAGCTCCATCCTATCCTTTCTGCCAGGTATCCACAAAGCATCATCCCGAAGAAAGCCCCGGCGTTCACACCCATATAGAAAATAGTATAGGCACCATCTTTCTTATCGGGTTTCCCGTCATACATTTCAGAAATAATGGAGGTAATATTCGGCTTGAAAAAACCGGTACCAATGACCAACAAACCCAGTCCGAAATACAGGGAAAATTCAGTTTCCACCGCCATAGAAGCATGGCCCATGGTCATTATTACCGCACCTATAACAACCGCCCAGCGGTACCCCACAAATTTATCGGCAATAATACCACCGGCAATTGGAGTTAAATACAGCAAACCTGCATAAGTTCCAAACAGGGCGCCCGCATTTTCAGCAGACCATCCCCAGCCAGGATTATCAACTCCTACGATTGCCATTGTGAGGAAGTTGATAAGGAGGACCCTCATTCCGTAGAATGAGAACCGCTCCCACATTTCAGTAAAAAATAGTACAAAAAGCCC
>JAGXIM010000134.1 GCA_024635665.1 Salinimicrobium sp.
CTTGCGCCCCCGCTAAAGCTTTAGCGCACGCGGGCGGTGGACAAGTCCACCTTTTCTCTACCTTTAAAAACAAGTTATTCTCATAATTAATTACTTATGGAACTACCCTACGCTGTATACATTCTAAGATGTTCCAATGGTCAGTACTATACAGGATATACGGAGAATATAGATAAGCGCTTATTAGCACATCAAAAAAGAGAAGTGCATTTCACCAAAGATAAATTACCGGTAGAACTCATTCATCTCTCTCTATTTCCTGACAAAAAGAAAGCCTGTGATTTCGAAAGATATTTGAAGACAGGCTCAGGAGTGGCATTTCGAAATAAAAGGCTACTATAAAACCTGCCAAGCCTTTTCGCTTGAGCAGGTTTTTTTGTTTTTAAGACGCCTGGACCGCAGGGACAGTTTAGCATGGCTGCACCTGCCTGCCGGCAGGCAGGTTTGCAGGACTGGACTCATTAGGGGAAGGCGCAGCCAACCCCTCCGACTTTACAATAAAAAAGCCGAAAACCTTATTATTTAAGGAGTTACGGCTTTTATTTTTTTTGTACGGTTTATGTGCGGTAACTGAAAATTAACTTCAGATCATGTAAAGAAAATTAATTTATCTTTGATACTGTTAACGTGTAGTCGCGTTAATAATTTGAACAAAAAAAGAGGGTTTCCGTAATTGGTTGCCCTCTTTTATTTCCTTTTTTGCCTTTCTCAATCACTTCAAAAGGCTGTACTTCCTAAAATAAGGATTATAAACCAGGCTAATTGTACGTTCTTTTTAATACTTAATGTTTGCGCGGTTCTTTGTCGCGCTAAAAAAGTTTGCTCTTCCAATAACTGCCTATCTGTTTTACCTGAAAATTGGCGCTCAATAGATTCTGTACTTAATTGGTTTTCCGTCTTTGGCTTTGTTCGCCTCTCTTTAACAGGTTGTTCAATATGAAAATTA
Organism: Salinimicrobium sp.; assembly: GCA_024635665.1. Taxonomy (GTDB): domain Bacteria; phylum Bacteroidota; class Bacteroidia; order Flavobacteriales; family Flavobacteriaceae; genus Salinimicrobium. The sequence goes on from JAGXIM010000134.1 coordinate 947, forward strand.
CTTTCTTGAGTCATAACTTATTGGTTTTAGTTAGGTTGTTAAGTTAGGAATTAATTAACATTGTTCTAATACTAGTTACCAGGTCGCTTTTTTGATAATAACAGAAATAATTCTGAGAGAGTATATCCCCATTCGGTTTGTTCCCATCGTATCCGTTATTTCATTCACTTAAGAACGATGTTAATTAGCCCGCCTGGTAAATACAATAAGCGGGGAACGGCTTTCGTCTGTTAACTGCGCATTGTGACCTGTTTTTTTACGTTAGCCGTTAAGGTGTCCCCCAGCGAGCGATACGGTTTGCCGTCTTTCCATCGGCGACAGTGAAATCGCCACCTATAATCAGGTTGTTCCCATAAACTGTGCCCGCAAGTACCCTATTATCCACGCCCGTGCCAAATGGCTGCCACGCTGAACCGTCCAGGCGGGCAATGCGCCCGGCGGCCTGCCCACCGGCTGTTGTGAAGGCGCCACCTACGACAAGGCGCCCATCAGCTACCGTGAGCATATTGACCCAACCATTTAATCCGTTGCCTATGGAATGCCACTGGGTTCCATCCCAACGGGCAATCCGGTCGACTGTCTGCCCTCCAGCATTGGTAAAGGCACCTCCGGCGATCAAGGCGCCATCATAGATTGTTAGCGCTAGAACCTGGGCATTCATTCCAGTACCCAAAGGCTGCCACGATTCTCCATCCCACCGCGCAATGTGGCTGATACTTTGGCCACCTGCAGTGGTGAACAATCCACCGGCGAACAACTCACCATTGTAAACAGCGAGGTCGAAGACAGTGTTATTCATTCCTCCATCCATGGAATGCCATGCCTCTCCATCCCAGCGGGCAATCCGGTTGACTGTCTGCCCATCTGCGGTACTGAAAGTTCCTCCAGCTATTAATTCGCCTTTATAAACCGTGAGTGTCCAGACCAGCCCTCCGGTTAGTGCACCCATTGAGTGCCATTGTGAACCATCCCAGCGTGCTACGCCTTGGGCCGACTGGCCACCAGCGGTGGAAAACTGGCCGCCGACAATCAAGTCATTACCAAAGATAGTGAGACCTCGCACCTCGCCATTCAGCCCTTCTCCAAGAGCCTGCCAAGCCGAGCCCGTCCAGCGTGCAATTCGGTTCGCCCATGTTCCACCTGCGCTTGTGAAATTTCCGCCTGCGATCAGGAAATCATTGTATACAGCAAGGTCTGCGATGTAGCTATTCACCCCAATACCCAGGTTATGCCAGGAAAGGACATTGGGGTCTGGCCCTTCATAACAAGGGCTCTCCGGATCCGTAAGATCCTCCCCCATGCAATCAATAAAGCAGGAGCCTTCATAGCAAGAGTATCCCTCCTGACAATTCACACCAGCACAGGGATCTACAATACAGCGGCTGTTCTCCTCATCCAGTATCTCCCCTTCCGGGCATCCCTCGAAGCAAAGGAAATTCTCCGGATCATATTTTTCCTCCTCCGTACAATCCTGAAAACAGGCACCTCCATGGCAACTGTACCCTTCCCCGCACTGCACATCAGCGCAGAGATCCGTGATACAACCGCCGGTAGCTTCATCCCATTTCTCTCCTTCAGGGCACTCCTGGTAGCAGGGGCTGTTGGGATCGGAAGGATCCTCTCCAGTGCAGTCCAGAAAGCAGGAGCCTTCATAGCAAGAGTATCCCTCCTGACAATTCACACCAGCACAGGGATCTACAATACAGCGGCTGTTCTCCTCATCCAGTATTTCCCCTTCCGGACAACCCTCGAAGCAAAGGAAATTCTCCGGATCATATTTTTCCTCCTCCGTACAATCCTGAAAACAGGCACCTCCATGGCAACTGTACCCTTCCCCGCACTGCACATCAGCGCAGAGGTCCGTGATACAACCGCCGGTAGCTTCATCCCATTTCTCTCCCTCGGGACAAACTTTATAGCATGGACTACCTGGATCGGCAGCATTCTCTCCCGTGCAATCAAAGCACGAGCCTTCAAAGCAGGCATCTCCTTCCTGACAGTCCACACCAGCACAGGGATCCAAAATGCAGCGGCTGTTCTCCTCATCCAATATCTGCCCTTCAGGGCACCCAGTAAAGCAAAGAAAATTCTCTGGATCGATACTCTCCTCCTCAGTACAGTCCTGCCAGCAGGAACCCCCTGAGCAAAAATCACCTTCAGCACATTGCACTCCTGCGCAGGGATCTTCACCCACTCCGTACCAGCTGAAGCTATCGATCGGCGCACTCGCACGATTGTTGTTTTCGTCGACAGAGCCCCCCGCAACTGCGACCCACGTCCCATTAATCAGTTTTAGAATGCGGAGCAAGCTTTCCGAGCTACCGGCAGGAAGATTGGCAGGATCGTAGACGATCGTGAGTGTCACCGGCTGGTTAAAGGAGTAAGGGCTTGGTCTAAATTCAAAGATAGTGCCCGGAACCATCTCAGGATTGTTAAGTTCGTCAGCAATCGGTGTAACGATAATGCCGATTTCCTCGTCGACGGCTCCCTCAGGCACATCAATCGTCACGGTTTCATCGTTTGAGGTGAATGTACCGCCACCAGAACCGACGACAAACACTTTTCCCTCCTCAATTCGAAACTTGATGGGCAGTGTACGCCCAACAACGAGAGCAATCCCTCCACTGTCTGTTATACTTTTAGCATCTTTGCCATTACTAACTATTTGGACGTCGGCATGGCCAAGTACAGTACCGGCAACACTTATTCGTATTCTATACGTTTGCCCTACTTCTGTGCCGGTCTTGTCTGTATGCCAATTCACGATGTAGTGCTCATTTTTCTCATCTATCCGAACCATCTCTGAGCCTACGCCCTCATCAATTGAAAAACTGGCATGTAGAGTTGTACATGCCGTTGTTTCACATATCTCTACTACAGGTGAAAGACCGGCATTGAATGTTCCGCTGTAGGAAGGTGACTTGACCATGGGAGGCAAAAAATAAAATCCTGCCGTTCCGCCATTGGCGCCATCGGAAATAAAAGGGTTGTTTTCGTTTGCAATTAAGTTTGCTTCTTGAAAAGCATCATTTTGAATCGTATTTTCCTCTTCAAATATTAAATCATCAGAATCGGTCTCACAACCAATAAAGGCCAGGAGGGACATGGCAACTACCAAACATAGCCTCAGGCCAAAAGATCCAATAAAGGTTAAATTTTTTTTCTTCACCAGATTGAACAAGCTAAAATTTTTAAATTCTGAAAATAAATTTTTGAAATTCTGAAATGAATTTTTCATAATGGCATAGTTTAGTTGGCCGGTCTTGCAACTGGCTGGTGTTAAATGATTAATTCTTCATACTAATGAACTATGGAGGGAAGATCAAAAGATGCTGTTAGCCTGTAAAAAAGCTCTTACAACGATTAGTTAGGGTTTTCTGCACTTTATACAGAAATATTTCATATAATTATATTATAAGTGTTTTAAAATTAGAGTATTACACACATCCTCCATTGTAAATTTCGGCCAAATATTAAAAATTTTTGATTATACATTTACTATGATTAAACATTTTGCCAAAAAAGTGGAGTATGAAATCCCTGAAAAACTTGAGAGGATAATTGTCGCAATAATTTCTGGCAAGTCCGATAAAGAGATTGATCTCACCGTGCCCATATTTGCCACGGGATTCCCATTAGTAGTTAACATATATGGAGATAAGCCTACCTTTACAATAGATGACAAACCATACACAACAGCGTCTAACTTGGTAGTGGCAGGCCAGATATATAAAAGCAAAATAATTTTCACCCAGACAGGAATATTTGGAAATCTGGGAATTGTCCTCCACCCCATGGCGCCTTATTACCTTTTTCACAAACCCGGTGCTTTCTTTAATAATATGTGGACCGGTTTCAGAAATTCCTCTCCTACTTGCTGTTCTAAATTAATGGAGGAACTTTCGACATGCACTACAAATAAAGATCGAATCCACCTCATCCTGGAGTTTCTGATCCAATTGGAACAAGATAGGCTTCCAGCTATACCCTGGCTTGAAACATCTATCAACCTTATTTTACTAAAGGATGGACAAATAAATCAGGAGGAACTAATTGACAAGGCCGGGATCAGCATACGTCATTTTAGAAGGGTTTTTAAAAATGTTATTGGTGTTCCACCCAAATATTTTTGTAAGGTTATTCAGCTGAACACGGTATTTCAGCTATTGAGCGAATCATCAAGTGACAAAATGCATCTCCTTGCCCTGGATTGCGGGTATTACGATCAGGCCCACTTTATTAAAGACTTTAATAAGTTTATTGGAGATACACCTGAAAATTTTCTTCAGGGAGATCAGGCATTTTTAAAAGAGTATATGGGCAGGCGGAGGATTAGGAGCAGTTAATAAAGTTTGAGAGAGAAGATTTATTAAAAGTGTCAAGATTAAATAAATCATGGTTCGAACCCTTTCGACTCCACGATCAAGCGCAGCCATGCTACGGATTAAAGCAGGAAAACCTGCCAAGCCTTTTCGCTTGAGCAGGTTTTTTTCGTTTTAAGACGCACGGACCGCAGGCAAGGAAAAGCATAGCTGTACTTGCTGGACTCGACTAAAATGGGGAAGGCACAGCCAACCCCTCCGACTCCACCTACGCTCTCCGAAGCTTTTTATTAAAAAAGCGAAGGGGGGATTTTTTATTTAAATTGTTTGATAAATCCACTGAGGTATTGCCCTATCTTCGAAGTGCTTATTGCTGTTACTAAAAGTAGATTCTCTTTTTTGTTCGTTTAAAAAAACGTAAATTTAAGTGAAATTGTAAAAATTAGTTATGTTATGAGACATGCTATTTCCTATGTAAGCACCGCTAATCCTAATCTTAATAAAAAAGATGTAGCTAATTTATTTAAGGAAGTAAATGAATTTAATAAAAATCATGACATAACTGGTGTCCTTCTTTTTGCGGAAACTAATTTTTTTCAACTGATAGAAGGTGAGAAAAAGGAGATTATGAGTCTTTATTCTCGCATTAAAAATGATTCACGACATAATAATATTATCAAGTTTGTGGACAGGCCTGTTGAAATTCCTGCATTTGATGGTTATATAAGTAGATTTGTTACTGATACTACCAAATTAAATAGTTCCAATTTAAAGAGCTATCTACACCACATTGATGTTTTAGACCCAAATGCACGAAAAGCGGTTGAAAGAGTACTTCAGTCAATAGCAGGAGAATGAGCATTACAACTGCTTTTATAGTAAAATTGAGAGTGCTAACAGGGACACCGAGAAAGTTACAATATCGCCACCGCCTGGTATTTGAAAGCTGAATTTCGTTAAGTTAAAGCGTACTTCCTATTAAAAATAGTCTGGAAAAACCTGAAGGTATGTTTGGCTTTTTCCAGGGCTTCATTTTCTTCAGCCTTAGAAAATTCGTATTGCTCAAGCACTGTCTTAAAAGAATTCCAGTCTTTAAGATTTTCTTTATCTCCGTTGAAGAAATGATGTTGATCTACAGAAGCAAGTCGCCTGCATTTCTGAAGATTTTTAGCAAGGAGCATTCCCCCTAAAGCCGATCCTTCCACCACATAAGCAGCTCCAAGAGCTTCGGCTTTGGAATGGCATTCAAAAATGTCATTTTTGGAAGGTATTCCTGCAGAGGCTCCGAGTTGTTCCAGGTCCTGTTGAAGTTGCTTATGTTTTTTGCCGCTATACCCGGGAAGAAATTGCTTAATAGCGGTTTCGGTAGCCTGATAGGCTATGAAATTTTGCAGCAATAATAATTTATAAGTCTCCAGGTCTATGCTGTGATCCATAATTTGTTTTGCTAAATTTTGTACTTCTACCTGTTCATGTAGCTCCCGGGTTTCCTCCTTAAGTCTTTGAATCATCTCCATCATTTTCATTAAACCAACCTATCCTTCTTTTACGTTCCAAGATAAAAATAAAATTCTGAACCCTGATCTGGTTCACTTTCTACCCAAATCTCTCCATCATGTTTTTCTACGACCTTTTTCACAATAGCGAGCCCAATTCCTGTTCCTTTAAACTCACCTCCTACGGCTCTTTTAAAGGCCTCAAATATCTTTTCCAAAAAATCTGGATGAATACCTATACCGTTATCTTTAATATAGTAAACTTCCCTACCATCCTTAACTGTGGTACCCACTTCTATTTTAGGATTCTCTTTTTCTGCGGAATATTTAAGTGCGTTATTAAGCAGATTGGCCCAAAGCTGAAAAAGCAATCTACGATCTCCTTTCATTTTGGGTAACTGCGACTGAATCTTCAGCGTAGTTTTAGGGTAACTCCCCTTAGCATTAACAAATTTGAGCACCTCTTCTATCAATTCTAAAGTATCTACACTACTTACTTCAAGGTCTCCAGTATTATTAAGGCGGGAATATTCCAGGATATCATCAATGAGATTGCTCATTTTATCGTTGAGATCTCTGCTTATCTGCAAGAACTTTTGGCCTTCTTCACTTAGCTCTTTCCTGTGATTTTCATCCAGAATTGTAAGAATTCCTTTCATACCATTCACCGGAGCTCTAAGATCATGAGAGAGCCCATAACTAAATAATTTCAGTTCTTTATTAGCCTCATTTAAACTTAAATTTAAAGCCTCGATCTCCTCCTGCTGTTGCGCCAGCAAAATGTAACTGATGTTCTCTCTTAAAGCCCGTGCCATGTCCTTATCAATTTCCTGCCAGGGTTGTGAAATACCCATGAGTTTTTCAGACCATTTTTCAAAAGACTTGCGGGGGCTAAGCCGCTGTTCTTTCTCATTAAAGACCGCCTTTTTCTGAGGGTTTCCTCCCCAGTTCACTTCCTGGATCTCCTCGGGCCTAAACCAGAATATATATGTATTATCCAGGATTTTTAAACTAAGTACCCCGGAGGCAGTCTCTTTGTAAACCTTTGCTTCGGGAAAAACTGCGGAAAGTTTACGTGTCAAAAAAAGGCTTTTTGGCTGTTCTTTTACAAAATTCATCAGGTTCTCAAGTTGTTCCTGATTGGGCGTATTTCCGATGATCTTCCAGCGATCTTTCATGAAAATTGCACCGCCACCGCTGGAAATTAACTGAGTGAATTTTACATTCCCTTCAGAAAGAGCGGTAACCACATCACTCTCCTTGTTCATTTGTACCACCAGTTGCCGCCTTAAACTTTCGGAAAGTTTACGCTGACTTATTAAAGCTGAATTTTCCTGTAAAGTAAGCTCTGTAGAGAACATTTGTGCCAAAAAACGACAGCTCTCCCGCTGATAAAAATCCAAATGTTTTGCGGTCTTATGGTGACAGGCGATCAATCCCCAAAGTTTTCCTTTTACAATTATCGCCGCCGAAAGAGAAGCCCCCACCTCCATATTTTTAAGGTATTCGATATGAATTGGTGAAACTGCTCTAAGGCCCGACCGGGAAATATCAAGAGGCTCTCCGGTAAGAGGAGATAATTCCGGAGTAATTGGAACCGGAGTGTAATGGACATCGGTAATGATACGTACTCTGTGCTTTAGAAAAAGTTGCCTGGATTGCGTAGGAATATCTGTAGCGGGATAATGTAATCCAAGCCATGAGACCATCCCTTCTTCCTTACTTTCGGCGATTACTTCCCCATTCCATTCTTCATCAAACCTATAGATCATCACCCTGTTATACCCAAACATTTTTTTGGTAAGAACAGTTACGAAATCACATAGTTGATCCACAGATTTTGCTGCCTGAAATTGGTTAAGTATCCGTGTTAACTGCTTCTGAAAAAGAAAGGGATTATCAACCAATTTATAGGGTTCAAAATCCAGAATAAGATTTGGGCCCGAGTAATGGCCCAACATGAGAAAGTTCGTATCGTTGATCGATACGTCTTGTGAAATAGGTAGATCTTTAGAGCTTAACAATTCTATTAAATCTTTTACCTGTTCCTCGCCTAAAAGAAACGAGAGATCATTTCCAAACAATTCTTCAAATGTCACTCCAAAAAAATCGGTTACATTCTGCCCCACCTGTGTGATCTTAAGATTTTGAGGATCACAAGCGACAAGCACTCCGTGCGCCTGAGTTTTACCAATAATATGAATTGGCTCCCTGGAACAATTTTCCAGATCTAATTTGTCAATATTTTCAACAAAGTTGGGGGTCATAGTTATGCTTTAAGTTTGAAGTGGAAAGAACTTCCTACCCCTTCCTGTGAATCAACCCAAATAGTTCCATCATGAAGAAGTACTATCTTTTCCACATGGGCCAGGCCTACTCCTGTACCTTCACTATCATCCTGAGGTTTCACTCTGTTAAAGATAGGGAATATATGAGCCTGATCCTCTTTTGAAATTCCTCTTCCATTATCAACTATAGAAAACACCCAATACTCTTCTTCCCCCCTGGCAGATATCTTTACTCTTGAATTCTTCTTCTACAATACAAGAGGGCCTTTTATGCCCCTTGAATTTCCAGTGGCGGTACCTCCATTGGTTCTGCCAAGTTTAAGTCAGAGTAATCTTCTTAGAGGATATTTACCAAGCATTCTCAGCGGACAGGCTATTTCACAAGCAATGAGGATTGAACTAATGAAACATAAAAAACTAGTAGGAGGTTTGAATCCTGATCGGCAATGTGTGCTATACAATGGAGGCGCTTAAAACTGTATTCTCATTTTCCACTAGGCCAATTCTCTTCTTTTTATTTGAATTGAGCAGGTGAAGCTTAAAAAGGCGTGGTTTCAAATTGTACTCCGGTGATTCAGGTTGTACCTAGCCAAATTAATTTTTGTAAGAATTTGATTACTAATAGGATTGATCCAGATTGTCCATCTGAATATAAAATCGTCAAAAATGAGATTTTTTGAATTAAAAAATTTTACAGATTATAATTTATTGTTATTTTCCCAGAATATAATTGATAAATGTGAAAATTTAATGAGCTATTATAAGAACATTTTTAAAAATTTACCTTATTCGTGTATTTTATTGGAAAAGAAGAAAGATGTTTTTGTAATTAAGGAAGCGAACACCTTTTATTGTAAGATTACACACATAAATGGGGATGAATTGAGAGGAAAAATGATTGAAGAAGTTTTTCCGAAAAATCCACTTTCATCTAGATTGAAGGAAATCCAGGAATCATTGGAAATCGCATACACAAATCAGGAGTCCCACAAAATTGATGTACTTAGATATGATCTCTATGATGGGCAAAATGATATTTACAAACTGAAGTATTGGGAAATAGAAAATATCCCCTTTTTTGATAAACCTAAGAATACCAGGTATATTTTAAATGTGGTGAAGGATATCACGGCTGAAATTTTGGAGCGGGATAGGGGCAATATTAATTATCAAAAACAAAATGAAGAAAGTTTACTGGGATAGGTTATCCCGCATCAAAAGACTCAACTTTGGAGATATGTCCTTCCAGATGACCAGTACAAACATTATGAGAAAGATTTGTGGGGAGTATATGAGTATGACCGAAAATTTCTTCTTTCGTTCAACTTGTGGATTTCAGAAAATCACGACCCTTGATCCTTCTTTTTTAGATAATTTTGAACTTAAATTTAATACCCCAAAATATGAATAAGGTTATCCTGTTATTCCTGTTTTTTATTTTATCACCCTTTTCGGTAAATTCTCAGGAGATCACCCAGACCAACACTGATATTCTTTATCGGGAGGCTCTAGAAGCATATCAGACAGGAGAATTTAAAAGATCCCTTGAACTAACCAACAGAGGACTTCAACTGGCGCCGAAATATCATGATATAAGAATTCTCCAGGTGAGGAACCTTTGGGCGCTTCAAAATTTTGAAGAGGCCGACAACCACTTGGATTACCTGCTAAAAAATGCTCCGGACTATATAGATGTAAAACCGCTTGCCTTTCAACGCATCAACAAATACGAAGATCCTGAAGAAGGATTAAAGTTTCTGGAACGATTGGATGGCATTTATACTAGCGATAATGAGCTGGGTTTAAAGAAGGCCCAGCTGCTGAACGCTGCCGGGAGATTAGATCAGGCTCGGGAACTGGCGTTGGAATTGATCAAATGGAAAGGACTGTCAGGCGGCGAGAGATACGGTCTTCAAACAATCCTTAACAGAACGGTTATCAGCGAAATCGGGATCAACTACCAGTACATTGGCTTCAATGAAAATTATTCAAGGAATGAACCCTGGCACTATATTGCAGCAGAATATCAACATAACCTCAGTAGGACGGCTCTTATAGGCAGAGTCACCTTTGCCGACCGAAGCTATGAACAGGGAAAACTTTATGAAGTTGAGGCCTATCCGGTTTTTAATGACCGCCTTTATGCATTTACCAATGTGGGCTTTTCAGATGGTACACTTTTTCCTGATTTTCGCACCGGCGTCTCAATGTTCTACAATTTTGCAAAGGCTTTTGAAGCTGAAACCGGGGGAAGAATGCTCTTCTATAACAACAACAGTTATTTTACTGGAATTCTGGGGCTTACTGCCTATTCGGGTAAATTTTATCTGAATCTCAGAAGTTTTCTCGGTCCGCAGCGAAGCGATCAGTTAGTGCAGAATTATCAGTTCAATGTAAGGTATTATCTAACCAATGCTGACAATTATCTCTTCCTGCGTTTAGGAAGCGGAATTTCTCCCGATGAAACCGCTCTTTCTACCCAGATTCAAGAAAATCCAACTCTTGATGCCTGGTACGGAAACTTCGGAATTAACAAAACCATAGGAATACATCATATTTTTCAGATCGGCACCGGAATTCTCTATGAGGACATAACTTCAGAAAGACAGGGCACCCAGATCATTGGAATTGCAGGATACAGGTACCGATTCTAAAATCATTTAACATCGGAAGTTTCAAAGCCTTTTCTAGTCATGGTTCCCCATCCCGATTTAACTCTGAATATTTTTTTGAAGTATCCTTTCATCTGCCCGTAGACCAATATTGGATGAAACAGGAAAGGTTCCAGGTAAGCAGCCAGCAGCAACTCTACCACTTCTTTCCCAGTAGCGTAGTGACGAAAATTTTTCACATAAAGAAAAACAGAAATAGTTGAAAAAATACATCCCAAAAGGTAAACTGAAGTAAATAGGAGAAAAGCATTATTCCAGTTGATAAAACCCAACCAACCAAAAAGGATAATACAAATCAAGCCCAAAAATTCCACTATGGGAGCCCCAAATTCAAAGAAACTCCAATAAGGGAAAAAAATCATTCCCATTTTTCCGTATTTAGGGTTAAAGAAAAGATAACGGTGTAGGTTCAAAGTTTCCCATAGTCCTCGAGCCCACCGGTCTCGTTGCTTTACTAAGATGTTGTAGTTTGATGGTGCTTCTGTCCAGCAAAGGGTTTCGGGCAAATAAACCACCTTGTAAGGTCTTTTTTGTTTTTCCATTTGCACTCGCAGGCGGATACACAGTTCAAGATCCTCCCCAACAGTATCAACATTAAAACCACCCACCTGAATAAGGCGGGTTCTTGGATACATTCCAAAGGCTCCAGATACCAGCATGAGGCCATTTACTTCGCCCCACCCCATTCTTCCTATTAAAAATGCTCTGATGTATTCCACCACCTGAATTGTAGGAACAAGATCCCGCGGCAATTTCAACTTCTTCAACACCCCGTTCTGGATGATCGAGTCATTGGCAATACCAATAGCTCCCCCGCAAGCAATGACCTCCTTATCCCCTTCTTCCAGGAATGGACGCACCATTTTAAGAACCGCATCTTGCTCAATAATACAATCTGCATCTGTACATAGTATGAGTTCTGAGTTTGCGAAATTGATCCCGGCGTTGATTGCGTCTGCCCGTCCGCCATTCTTTTTGTCGATGACCGTTAGGTGCTTGTACTGCTCGTTTTTGCTCCTATAGACCTTTCTTACATTGGCTGTGACGATAGCCTGCGTGATAAAAGTAGCATCAAAAGGTTCCAGGTCAAATTTCTTGATAAGCAGTTCCATGGAATTGTCTGTACTTCCATCGTTCACAAGGATGAGCTCATAAAAAGGATAATGAATAGACAAGAGTGATTTCACGTTTTCTTCGATTGTAAGTGCTTCATTAAATGCGGGTGCCACGAGGGTAACGGTGGGAATATCAGTCGCACTTACAATGTCATTAACCTGCAGAAAAAGAGACTTCCTTTTGTTCCTTTTCACCGCATTATTGGAAAGCACAACCCCGGTAAAATAAATCAGGATGAGGGAGAGTCCGTATGCCAGGAAAAACCAGCTGAGGTTTTCATATAGAAGGTAAAGCAGTTTCAAATTTGTCATAGCACATTCTCCTCGATTGTTTCTGAATTATACTGCCCGTAATAGAATTCTTCTACTATCTTTATATAGCCGCTATCCCAGAGGATTTCGGCGGTACTGAGCTTCAGAATCTCATTGCCACTATTCAACAATTTCTTGTAAAATTCCAAATCAATCTGAAAAGAGTTAGTATGAAAATATTTGAGCAAAATTACCTGTTGTTGTGTGTTGGGAATGCGAAAAAATTTTTTCTTAAAAACCTGCTGCTGCCCATTTATTAGACTGAAGGACTGAATACAGTAAATAGCAACCTCACGACGGTCATGATCCGGATGGTCTAGAAAATTTAGAATATAGTCCACTTCCGACTCCAACCTGAA
>JAGXIM010000135.1 GCA_024635665.1 Salinimicrobium sp.
ATAAATTCGATATTTTCTGGATCAATAGTGGTGGGGTCAAAACTCTTGTCCATTTCTTTGCCGTCCAACACATATAAAACATCTGAGTGTGGGAATTTTACTTTCCGCACCTCCGATATTTTTACTGCAGTACCTTTTTTTGCTGAATCTTCAGATTCTTCAAAATCTATAGAGCTGAGAGTGTAAGGCTCCTCCTTAGATGAATCTTCAGATTCTTCAAACTTTATAGATCCGGCTGTAAAGAGGACTTTTTGTGTTTCTGATTCCTGGTTCTCCTCAGCTTTTTTCTCAGGAGAGGTCAAGGATAAAGATTTCCGCCTGAATTCTATTAAATCGTTTCAAAACTATTATTGTAGTTTATTCTATGAATTCTTCTTCAGAGGTTCTTTAAGTTTTTATTAACCAGCCACTTTCTCTTACAATTGGCCGTTTTGTGCAGAATCTTCTATCTTCGCCAAAAAATTTCTGAATGAGCGTAGTCTATATTATACTTGGCTTTATTTTACTGGTAGTGGGAGGGGAATTCCTGGTAAGATCATCTGTAGCAATTTCTTTAAAACTGAAATTATCCCGTATGGTGATTGGCCTTACCGTAGTCTCTTTTGCTACTTCGGCCCCTGAGTTACTGGTAAGTTTACAGGCTGCCTTAGATGGGTTTTCAGATATCTCTTTGGGTAATGTAATAGGTTCCAATATTGCCAATATAGGACTGGTGATGGGAATAACGGCTATGATCTCTCCGCTGCTCATTGATCGGGAATTTTATAGATTTAACTGGCCTGTCATGATGCTTTTTTCCCTGGCACTCTTTTATTTTCTTTCTACAGAAGATATGCTTTCCCGTCCGGAAGGCATTGTCCTTATGGTAGCTATCGTTCTTTACCTTTTTTTACTTATCCGTCGTGCCCGCAGAAAGCCGGAGTTACAGCCCGAAGATGTAAATCCCAATCTTCAGGTCGCCTCGAACTTCAAAATTATACTGTGGCTAGCCATTGGTGGAGCCGCTTTGTATTTTGGTTCAGAATTTTTGGTCTCCGGTGCTGTAGATCTGGCCTCCGCTTTGGGAGTGAGTGAAAGAGTGATCTCGGTCACGATGATTGCAATAGGTACAAGTGTGCCCGAGTTGGCAGCATCTGTTATCGCAGCCATGAAAAAGGAAGAAGCCATTTCCCTGGGAAATCTTATAGGCTCCAATATCTTTAACATCGGTTTGGTTTTGGGAATAACAGCTTTCGTCCAACCCATTGCTGTTAAATCTAGTGAGATTCTCTCCAGCGATATCTTCTGGATGATAGGGATTGCTTTCATCTTAATTCCGCTGGCGCTCCTTCCAAAGCGACATTCATTAAACCGCTGGAAAGGTCTTTTACTTTTTGCCGGTTATGCTGTTTTTATAAGTCTTGCCTTTCTTGGATAGTATGTTTTAAAGAGGGCTCCACTTCAATAAATATTAAATTTTTTCAAACAACCCCTAAAAAAATTAGGGGTGAGTTTAAAAAATATTATATTTGTGTCGTTTAAAACATAAAAATAAAAAAAATGGCTACATTAAGATTTCAGGCATTAAAGGAAACGCTTAATCGCAAACCTGTTGAAATAGAAGATAAAGAACGCCGCTCTGAATTATTTGGGAGAAACGTATTTTCCGAAAGTGTAATGCGGCAATTCCTTACAAAAGAAGCGTATCAAAGTGTAAAGGAGGCAAACTTCACCGGGAAAAAAATTGACCGTACGATCGCCGACCATATTTCTACTGGAATGAAGGAATGGGCGATTTCTAAAGGCGCAACCCATTATACACACTGGTTCCAGCCGTTGACCGGAAGTACTGCCGAAAAACATGATGCTTTTTTTGAAACCATTGGTGACGGACTTGCGATAGAGAAATTTGGCGGAAACCAACTGGTACAACAGGAACCTGATGCTTCCAGTTTTCCGCACGGGGGAATAAGAAATACGTTCGAGGCTCGTGGCTATACGGCCTGGGATCCCACTTCTCCGGCATTCATCTATGGAACTACCCTTTGTATCCCGAGTGTTTTTGTATCCTACACAGGCGAGGCACTGGATTATAAGACACCACTATTAAGAGCGTTGCAGGCTGTAGACCAGGCTGCGACCGATGTGGCAAAATATTTTGACAAAAACGTTTCAAAAGTACAGGCTACCCTTGGTTGGGAACAGGAATATTTCCTTATCGACTCAGCTTTGGCTGCTTCAAGACCCGATATTCAGCTTGCAGGAAGAACCCTTCTGGGTCATTCCCCGGCTAAAGGCCAACAGTTGGATGATCATTATTTTGGATCTATTCCTTCAAGGGTTCTTGCTTACATGAGAGACCTGGAAAAGGAATGTATGCTTCTGGGAATTCCTGTAAAAACAAGACATAACGAGGTTGCGCCAAACCAGTTTGAGCTCGCTCCAATATTTGAAGAGGCTAACCTGGCAGTCGACCACAACTCCCTGTTGATGGATATCATGCAGAGAGTGGCCGAACGCCATAACTTTGTAGTGTTATTCCACGAGAAGCCATTCGCTGGAATTAATGGAAGCGGAAAACACAACAACTGGTCCCTGAGCACAGATACAGGTGTGAACTTACTGAGTCCTGGAACAACACCTATGAAAAACCTTCAGTTTTTGACATTTTTCGTGAATACGATTACAGCCGTATATGACAACGAAGAATTGTTAAGGGCTTCTATTGCCAGTGCTTCCAATGATTTTCGCTTAGGGGCGAACGAAGCACCGCCGGCAGTCATTTCCACCTTCATTGGATCACAACTCACAAAGGTCCTTGATGAATTGGAAAAAGTAACCGACGGGAAATTATCACCACAGGAGAAAACAGAATTAAAATTGAACGTTGTAGGTAAAATTCCTGAAATTTTGTTGGACAATACCGACAGGAATAGAACTTCCTCCTTTGCGTTTACAGGAAATAAATTTGAATTTCGTGCCGTAGGTTCTACTGCCAACTGTGCACAGCCAATGAC
This sequence comes from Salinimicrobium sp., assembly GCA_024635665.1. Lineage (GTDB taxonomy): Bacteria > Bacteroidota > Bacteroidia > Flavobacteriales > Flavobacteriaceae > Salinimicrobium. Next base: position 2,997 of record JAGXIM010000135.1, read on the forward strand.
CGTACTTAATTCCATTGTTGCAAAACAGTTGAAGGAATTCAAAAAAGAAGTTGACGCGCTCATCAAGGACAAGAAAATGAAGAAGGATGATGCTATCTTCAATGTCTTGAGAGAATATATTAAGAAGTCCAAGAACATTCGTTTTGAAGGCGATGGATATTCCGAAGCCTGGGAAAAAGAAGCTAAAAAAAGGGGGCTTAGTAATAACCGTAGTACACCCGAAGCTTTGAAAGCCCTGGTTTCAGAAAAAACCATTGCTCTCTTTAAAGAGTTGGAGGTAATGAATCGGGTGGAAGTCGAAGCCAGGCACGAAATTGAGTTGGAAGAGTATATTATGCGTATCCAGATTGAAAGTCGGATTTTAGGTGACATTGCCAGAAATCACGTGATCCCAACTGCTATTGCCTATCAAAATATCCTGATTAAAAACGTCAAAGGATTGAAGCAGATCTTTGAAGCCGATTTTAAAGACCATTCAAAAGAGCAGATTAAGATCATCACTGAAATTTCAACACATATTGAAAAAATAAATTCGGGGATCACCGAAATGATCGATGCCCGTAAAAAAGTCAATAAAGTGGAGGACGTCGAGGAAAAAGCTTTCGGGTATAGCAAGGAAGTGAAGCCTTATTTTGAAACGATCCGGTACCACTGTGACAAGCTGGAGCTTTTGATCGATGATGAGATTTGGCCACTTATGAAATACAGGGAATTGCTGTTTACCAGGTAGTTATAGTTAATTCGCAATTTCACAAACCCCAATCGGGCATCGGTTGGGGTTTTTTTATGGGTTTTGAAGTACAGCAGTGTCAATATTTGTCTCAAGGGGCTGTGAATTTCAGGTTTAACCGGTTCAGATTTTCAGTTGGATTTGAATGTATTGAAATTTACTTTACTGTCGTCAGATGATCTGTTCCCGCTCCCAAAAGGACAACGTATTTTTTTTTAAATAAACTTGTAGATTTTCTAATCTCTTTATCTTTGGCCTCAAACATACCAACATGGGTAAGGAAATAAGTAAAAGATATGCCGGTCGCGGGGTTTCTGCCGGAAAGGAAGACGTGCACAATGCCATTAAAAATGTCAATAAAGGTCTTTTTCCGAAGGCTTTTTGTAAGATCGTTCCAGATTATCTCACCGGGGATGAAGATTACTGCCTCATTATGCACGCCGATGGCGCCGGCACCAAATCTTCTTTGGCTTATATGTATTGGAAAGAGACTGGTGACCTTTCGGTATGGAAAGGCATTGCGCAGGATGCGCTTATCATGAATATCGATGATCTCTTGTGTGTGGGGGCTGTAGATAATATCATGCTTTCTTCTACAATTGGGAGAAATAAAAACCTGGTTCCGGGAGAAGTTATTTCTGCTATTATTAACGGAACCGAAGAATTGCTCCAGGATCTAAAAGACTTCGGAATAAATATCCATTCGACTGGTGGCGAAACGGCCGATGTGGGCGATCTGGTGCGCACCATTATCGTCGATTCCACCGTCACCGCCCGCATGAAGCGCAGTGAAGTAATTGATAATTCGAACATAAAACCCGGAAATGTGATCGTAGGCCTCGCTTCCTTCGGCCAGGCGACCTATGAAAAACAGTACAATGGCGGCATGGGCAGCAACGGACTCACCTCTGCGCGGCATGATGTCTTCGGAAAATACCTCGCAGGGAAATATCCCGAAAGCTTCGACTCTTCCATTCCTGATGACCTTATCTACAGTGGTTCAAAACATCTCACAGATTCAATTGAGAATTCCCCGCTTGACGCCGGAAAATTGGTATTATCTCCTACACGAACCTATGCTCCCATCATCAGGAAAATCCTGGAAAAGTATTCCAAAAATGACATTTTTGGAATGGTTCACTGCAGCGGCGGTGCACAAACCAAGGTGCTGCATTTTGTAGATGAGGTACATGTGATCAAAGATAATTTATTCGACGTGCCACCACTTTTCAAACTTATTCAGCAGGAAAGCCAAACCGACTGGAAAGAGATGTACCAGGTCTTCAACATGGGACACAGAATGGAATTGTATGTGGATGAAAAAATTGCGGAAGATCTTATTTCCATTTCTAAATCTTTCAATGTAGATGCAAAGAT
>JAGXIM010000136.1 GCA_024635665.1 Salinimicrobium sp.
AGGTCTTTTTTGGGAGGCTTTTTCAGTTTGATTTCCGGATTTGAGGGAGGCTTTATCCTCTTAAAGAAAAATTCCTATACTTTTGCAAAACAAAAATTAGAACTATGGCGAAGAATTTAGTGATTGTAGAGTCACCTGCAAAAGCAAAGACCATCGAGAAATTTCTGGGCAAGGATTTTAAAGTTGCCTCAAGCTTTGGCCACATTGCCGATTTGCCCACTAAAGAGCTGGGCGTGGACACAAAGGGTGATTTTACTCCTAAATATATAGTCTCTAAAGACAAGAAAGATGTCGTTAAGAAGCTAAAGGCTTTCGCAAAGGATGCCGACATGGTTTGGCTCGCCAGTGATGAGGACCGGGAAGGGGAGGCGATTGCCTGGCACCTGGCCGAGGAACTGCACCTAGACAAAGCCAGGACAAAACGTATCGTTTTCCATGAGATCACAAAATCTGCTATTTTAAAGGCGATTGAAAATCCCAGGGATATCAACTATAACCTGGTCAATGCCCAACAGGCACGGCGGGTTTTGGACAGGCTGGTGGGATATGAATTGTCCCCGTTATTGTGGAGAAAAGTGAAAGGCGGACTTTCGGCAGGGCGTGTGCAATCTGTCTCTGTGCGGCTGATTGTTGAGCGGGAACGGGAAATTCAGGGGTTCAAACCTGAAGCCTCTTATAGGATAGATGCAGAATTTACTACTGAAGAAGGAAAAACTTTCAAAGCAAAGCTTCCGAAGAATTTTGACACCAAGACTGAAGCGGAGCAATTTCTTTCAGAAAATATAGGCGCCAATTTCAAAGTAGCCGATCTAACCACCAAACCGGCTAAGAAATCACCGGCACCGCCGTTTACCACTTCTACCTTACAACAGGAAGCAGCCAGGAAATTGTATTTTTCGGTAAGCAAGACCATGACGATGGCCCAGCGCCTGTATGAAGCTGGTCATATCACCTATATGAGGACCGATAGTGTGAATCTTTCTGATGACGCCCGTAAAGGTGCGAAAACGGAAATATTGGAGGCATATGGGGATAAATACAGCAAGACCAGGCAGTTTAAGGGTAAGACAAAAGGCGCCCAGGAAGCCCACGAGGCCATACGCCCCACCAATTTTGCAAACCATTCGGTGAAGGCCGATCGGGATGAGCAAAGACTGTATGACCTTATCTGGAAAAGAGCTATTGCGTCCCAAATGAGCGAAGCCCAACTGGAGCGTACAAATGTTAAGATAGAAGCCGATAAGCACGACAAGCATTTCACTGCCAACGGGGAGGTCCTTAAATTTGATGGTTTTCTGAAGGTATATCTGGAAGGAAGGGACGAAGAAGAGGAAGATGAGCAGGAGCAGGAAGGGATGCTGCCAGCACTAAGGGTGGAAGAAAAACTTGAAAATGTTTATATAAATGCCACCGAAAGGTTTACGCGCCCGCCGTACCGCTATACAGAAGCAACTTTGGTGAAAAAACTGGAGGAGCTTGGGATTGGACGGCCGTCTACATACGCGCCAACGATCTCCACGATCCAAAACCGGAATTATGTTGAAAAAGGTTCCGTAGATGGGGCGGAAAGGGGATATGTGCAGCTTACTCTCCGCAGTAATAAAATAGCTGAAAAAAAATTAACCGAAACGGTGGGCAGTGATAAAGGGAAATTGGTTCCTACAGATGTGGGAATGGTGGTAAATGACTTTTTGGTCAACCATTTCTCCTCAATTTTGGACTATAACTTCACAGCCAAAGTGGAGCAGGATTTTGATGATATTGCTGAAGGGAAAGAGGAATGGACAAAAGTGATGCGGGATTTCTACAGTGATTTCCATCCACGTGTAAAAGACGTAGCCGAAAATGCCGATAGGGAAGTAGGGGAAAGGGTTTTGGGGAAAGACCCCGAAACTGGAAAACCTGTGAGCGTTAGACTGGGGAAATTCGGACCTATGGTACAAATGGGCTCTGTGGAAGATGATGAAAAACCAAAATTCGCCAGCCTTTCACCAGATCAAACTTTGGATTCTGTGACCTATGAAGAAGCCATGGAACTCTTTAAGCTTCCGAAGGAACTAGGAGAATACAAAGGAGAAAAAGTGGAGGTGAACAATGGTCGTTTTGGGCCTTACGTGAAATTCGGTAAAAAATATGCCTCGCTTGATAAAGGGGAGGATCCTATCCAGGTGACCATGGATCGTGCGATGGAAGTGATTAAGGCAAAAGAAAAAGCCGACGCTCCTATTTATGAATATAAAGATCTACCGGTTCAAAAAGGCGTTGGGAGGTTTGGTCCTTTTCTCAAGTGGAACGACATGTTCATCAATGTGAACAAAAAGTATGATTTCGACAATCTTTCCGCAGAAGATATCGAGGAATTGATCGAGGATAAACTCCAGAAAGAGCGGGAAAAAGTGATCCATAACTGGGAAGATGAAGGAATTAGGGTGGAAAAAGCGCGCTGGGGACGATCCAATATCGTAAAAGGCAAAACCAAGATTGAACTGCCAAAAACAGTAGATGCGACCAAACTTTCTTTGGAAGAAGTGAAAGATATTATTGAGAAAAAGGCACCAAAGAAGAAGACGAAAAAGAAAACAGCAGGGAAAAAGACCACCGCCAAGAAAACGACCAGGGAGAAATCGGCTACCAAAAAGACTAAGTAATGGAATTTGATTTTTTCACCCCTGTCAGGGAAGAAATAGTGGCCGGGGCAAAATCTTCGAACAAATTGGGTGCTTCTTTAAGGCTGCATCTGGAAGATAAAGCATTTCCAGATTTAGAAGGAGTGAAAATCGCCATTTTTGGGGTGCTGGAAGACCGCCTGGATGAAAACAGGAGCGGGGAACCCTTTGATTTTGATGATGTCCGTCGGAAATTTTATCAGCTTTATCCGGGAAACTGGCACCTTCAGATGGCAGATCTTGGAGATATTCAAAAAGGGGAAACAGTAGAAGATACTTCCTTTGCGGTTCAAAGCGTGGTGAACTCACTACTCAAAAAGGGCATTATTCCAGTACTTTTGGGCGGCAGTCAGGATTTGGTCTATAGCCAATACCGTGCGTATGACGGCGTAGAGCATATGGTGAACCTGGTAAACATAGATTCGGCGTTTGATCTTGGCGATGCAGATAAGCCCATCAGCAACAAATCTTATATTGGGAAAATTATTGTAACAAAGCCGTATAACCTTTTCAATTATTCAAATTTGGGATATCAAACCTATTTTAATTCCCAGCATGAGATTGAATTGATGGACCGGTTGTTCTTTGACGCTTATAGGCTGGGGGAAGTGACTAATGACATTGGTAGCGTGGAACCCGTGATACGGGATGCCAACCTCGTGGGGATTGATATGGGTGCAGTGAGTGCCGGTGCCCTGGCTAATTACCGGCTGGCATCGCCAAATGGTTTTGATGGAAAGGAAATTTGTGCCCTGGCGCGTTACGCCGGGATTAGTGATAAAGTGTCCTCTTTTGGGATCTTTGAAATTAATTCTGAATTAAATTTTCCCACTTCCAATATGTTGATTGCCCAAATGTTATGGTATTTTGTGGAAGGAGTCAATTTTAGGAAGAATGAAAATACTATTTCGTCAAAAAAAGAGTTTATAAGATATCAGGTGCCAGTCGAGGATGAGGTGCTGGTTTTTTATAAAAGTCCCGTTAGTGGACGTTGGTGGATAGAAATACCATTTATTTCACCAGCAAATAATAAATTGAAACGGCATACGTTATTACCTTGCACGCAAGCGGATTATATGGATGCCTGTGACCAGGTCATACCAGAGAGATGGTATAAAACCAAAAGAAAAAACGAGATTTAACTTTTTATATACATTTGTAGCCAGCGGCATTTTACCTAAATATATTGTTTATTAGAAAATAAATAAATAGGTTTACCGACTTGAAGCTATTATGTCCTAATTTTGAGAGATATTATGAGGAAACTTTTTATGCTTATTGCTGTTATTGCTGTACTGGCCTCTTGCGGCCGGGGTGACCAAGGGCAATTGGTAGGTGTGCAGGGGAAAAAATGGCATCCTGAAAAACCTTTGGGAATGGCGTTGATCTCTGGTGGGGCTTTCATTATGGGAAAATCTGATGATGATGTTGCGGCTTTAAAAAATGCACCGCCTAAGACAGTGACGGTACGTTCCTTTTACATGGACGAGACCGAAATCACTAATTCAGAATACAGGCAATTTGTGGAATGGGTCCGGGATTCTGTTGTTAGAATGAAGCTGGCCATTCTTGCTGAAGAAGTGGGCGAAACCCCGGGAACCGGTGGAATCGGCGAATTTGCTTTTGCAGATACAGATGAGGCCAATAGAACCCCCTATGAACAGTATATGTATGACAATTACTACAGCATGGGAGGGTATGAAGGAAGAAAGATCAATAAAAATGTTGATATTATTTGGGACACGAGGGATTACCCAGATGCGTATTATGCCGAGGTCATGGATACCATGTACATTCCTATCGAGGAAGCCTACAACGGGCAACGCACTATAGATGTGAACCACTTGAAATTCAAGTACACCTGGATGGATGTTTCAGCCGCCGCCAGGGCAGAACCAGGACGACGTGCAGATTTTATACAAACCGAAGAGGTCCAAATTTATCCAGACACTACTGTTTGGATCAAAGATTTTAACTATTCCTATAATGAGCCCATGCACAACGACTACTTTTGGCATGATGCATATGGGGATTATCCGGTTGTGGGGGTTTCCTGGAACCAGGCCCGTGCTTTTGCACAATGGCGTACCCTCTACCACAATGCTTATCGTAAAGAAAGAGGCAAGCACAATGTAAATTCATATCGTCTCCCTACCGAAGCCGAATGGGAATATGCGGCCCGGGGTGGACTTGAATCTGCATCCTATCCATGGGGTGGACCTTATACCAAGAACGACCGAGGTTGTTTTATGGCCAACTTTAAGCCACTAAGAGGGGATTACGCGGCAGATCAAGCGCTGTACACAGTGGAAGCTAAATCTTATGAACCTAATGACTACGGCCTTTATAATATGGCAGGTAACGTTTCGGAATGGGTGTTCTCTTCCTATGATCCTGCTTCTTATGAATATTCATCCTCAATGAACCCATCGGTAAATGACGAGGAGAACATGCGAAAAGTGGTTCGCGGTGGATCATGGAAGGATGTCGCGTATTTTCTTCAGGTTAGCTCGAGGGACTATGAATATGCCGATTCTGCCAGGAGCTACGTTGGCTTCAGGACCGTTCAGGATTACCTTGGGACCGATCTTACCCTTAACCAATCAAGATAATCAAACCTGTTTTTAACAACCTATAAAAGTAACACAACCCGAAACTTTATTTATTATGGCGCAATCAAAATCGAGTAAGAAATTAATGAACATGGTCTATGGATTAGGTGCATCTGTAGTAATCCTTGGAGCACTTTTCAAAATCATGCACTGGCCTTACGGTAACCTTATGCTTATCATTGGTCTTATTGTAGAAGCAATTGTTTTTGCTGTATCTGCATTTGAACCTGTTGATGATGAAGTTGACTGGGCTTTAGTATACCCGGAGTTGGCCGGTGCAGAAGGCACTGCCAGGGACCAGGCGATGGTGAAAGGGCAACAGGAAGAAGCTGATGGCTTGCTATCCAAAAAGCTGGATGAAATCCTTCGTGAGGCAAAAATAGACGCCAATTTGATGGGGAGTTTGGGAGAGAGCATCCGCAACTTTGAAGGTGCTGCAAAAAATATTATCCCAACTACCGATGCAATAGCATCCCAGAAGAAATATAGTGAAGAAATGAGCATGGCAGCGAATCAAATGGAATCGCTGAACAGCATTTATAAAGTACAGGTTGAGTCGGCTGTGCGGCAGTCAGAGATCAACGATGCGGTAGCTGGAAACGCCGAAAAGTTGAACGAGCAAATGGAATCTTTGGCTTCCAATCTTTCTTCGCTCAACGGGGTTTATGGCGGAATGCTTTCTGCAATGCACGCTAAAGTCTAACTGGGAGTAGAGTTGTCTAAACCCGGTATTAAAAAATTAATTTAAAATATTAGAATGGCGTCTGGAAAACAATCACCAAGACAGAAGATGATTAACCTGATGTACCTGGTTTTCATCGCAATGATGGCTCTAAACATGTCAAAAGAAGTACTTACGGCTTTTGGGATGGTCAACGAAAGTTTAGCCGAATCAAACCTCTCTGTTACTGAAAGAAATATCGCTGCCATGGCAGGGTTGGCCGCAAAGGCTGAAGAACAGCCGGCTAAATATGTTCCGTTGAAAGAAAAAGCAGAACAACTTCATACCCTTACTACCGACTTTACTACCTACATAGACAACCTTAAAGAAAAGGCTCTTGAGGACATAGAAGGAGAAGATCGTCAGGAATATGAAGCTATGGATCAGTCTGCAAAACTTGATGAATATCTTTTTTCGAGTGGACAACCCAGTCAGGCCGGAAAAGAATTTCTTGCCGAGATCGAGAAGTACAGGTTAGGTGTGGCAAATGTGTTGGGAGAGGAATTCTTACAAATTGGGGCCGAAGTTAGAAGGGAATTCAGCACAGATCCTGTTGTAGATAGCGAAGGCGTTAAGCGCCCCTGGCTGGAATACAACTTTGAAGGATTCCCGTTAATTGCTTCACTTACCAAACTTACCCAAATGCAGGGAGATGCAAAATCTGCAGAGAACGATGCACTTTCTTCAATGCTTTCGGGACAACTAATAAGTGAGGTGTCGCTTACGAATTATGAAGCAATTGTGATCCCAGACAAGACTGCATTTTTCAGTGGGGAGAATTTCTCAGGAACTGTGGTATTGGGACGTGTTGACAAGACCTTGCAGTTTGACAATGTAATCATCAACGGGAGGAAAATTGAAACTACCCAAGCTGGACAAGTCCAATTGAATTTCCCGGCAGGAAATGTAGGGGAACAGCAAATCACTGGGGAACTTCAGTTTAAGGAAGGCGATTCGATTGTGACTATTCCTGTAAACAACAGCTATAGTGTTATCCCAAAACCAAATTCGGCTGTGATTTCTGCAGATAAGATGAATGTGGTATATCGTGGGGTTTCCAATCCTATGACCATCTCCATTCCTGGGGTTGGGAATGTTTCAGCAAATGCACCGGGACTAAGGTCTGCGGGAGGTGCTGGAAACTATGTAATGGATGTTACGACGCTACAGGCACGTGAAGTTACCATTAATGTTAGTGGCGAACTTCCCGGAGGGGAAAGAGTGAGTGATAGCAAGACCTTTAGAGTAAAGGATATTCCGAGGCCGGTTGGAACCGTTAGAGGAGAAGATGGTACTGTGAGAATGCAGCGGGATAACCTGGCAATTTCTACAATTGGTGCAGCCCTTCCAGATTTTGATTTTAATGTGGATCTAAGAGTTACCGGATTCAAAATTAGCGTTCCTGGACAACCGTCAATACAGGTTAGGGGTCAGCAATTGGATGCAGCAGCAAAAGCTGCTTTGGGTAGAGCGCCCCGAGGTTCAAATATTCAGATCTTTGATATTGAAGCACAACTCGCGGGTGGAACTAACTACAAGTTAAAGTCAGTTTCTCCGGTAATTGTTGAATTAACGAATTAAATTATTAATATATGAACTGGAACAAAATTTTAGTTGGATTATGCGGGTTGCTCGTTTCGGTGACATCTTTTGGACAAACGAATATTTTGAACGCAAAAAGCCCCGACGAGATTGGTGGGCCTACGGCAGCCGAAAAAAAATACGGTAAGAACGATCCCCTGGAATATGGGTATGTGGACGAACGTGATGTCTTGTGGGCAAAAAGTACATGGGAAGTGGTCGACCTTGATGAAAGGGTGAATTTTCCATTGTATTATCCTATAGATACTAACATGATTGGCGGTGCCCGACGTTCCTTGTATGATGTGCTTATCGCCAACATCAAGAATGGAAAAATTGAAAACATCTATGCAGACTCTTATTTTAACGATAAACGTACGCTGAAGGATATCCAGGCGGCACTTTCCAAGATTGATACAACAGATCTTGGTATTGAGCAGTATAACGCGGGAGAATCAATCGATCAACAGTATATTAGCCGAAGAGATATTTCTTCTGCAGATATTGAGCAATACCACATTCGCGGTTATTGGTATTTTGACAAACGCCAGGCGGAGCTAAAATACAGATTACTGGGAATCGCTCCGGTGGCACCCGACGTTAACTTTATAGACAGCGATCAACCTGCTCTTGTTGAATTATTTTGGGTATGGTTTCCATCAGCCAGGGATGTGCTTCATGAATCTTACGCTTTTAATCCCCAAAATACGTCGCAACCTATATCTTTCGACCATTTATTGAACTCGAGAAGATTCAACGGCGTGATCTATGCCGAAGACAATGTGCAGGGGGACCGGCAGGTGAATGATTACATTAGTGACAATGCATTTATGCAGTTGCTGGAATCGCAAAGGATCAAAGAACAAATCCGGAATTTTGAGCAGGACATGTGGAATTATTAAACCTGACTCTATAAAATATTTAAACGCCTTTCCCTTCAGAAAGGCGTTTTTTTATACTTAATTTTGTGGTATGAAAGATTATTTGATCGTAGGATTAGGCCTTAGCGGATCAGCGATGGCGTTTAGATTGGAGAAAATGGGGAAATCTTTTCTTGTTTTCGATGATGAAAGCCAAGAAGCTTCAAAAGTTGCCGGGGGTTTCATGAATCCGGTGATCCTCAAAAGGTTTACCCTGGCCTGGAAGGCAGATGAGCAACTTGAAAAAGCCTGTTCTTTCTACAGCGATGCAGAAGACCTTCTAAAAAAGCCACTTTTGGCACCCCTTGAAATTTACCGCCGGTTTTCTTCTGTAGAAGAACAAAATAACTGGTTTGCTGCAGCCGATAAGCCCCGGCTGGCACCATTTCTGGATACCAATTTGGTTTCTGAAGTAAATCCGAATATTCCCGGAGAGTTTTCTTTTGGAAGACTGCGGAAAACAGCCAGGTTTGATCCCAAAGGTTTTCTTGAATCTTATGCAGACCACCTGGAGGAGAATGGACGGCTAAAACGCGAGACATTTAACTACCAAAACCTGAAAATCACTGAAGCTGGAATAGAATACCACGGCCTGGCATTCAAAAATGTCATTTTTTGTGAAGGTTTTGGGCTGCGGAATAATCCGTATTTCAACTACCTACCACTGCGTGGGAACAAAGGCGAATATATTTTTATAAAGGCCCCCGGACTGAATTTGGAAGTTGGGGTAAAATCTTCAATTTTTATTTTTCCGGCGGGTGATGATCTATATGCCGTTGGCGCTACCTACAGCAATACAGATAAATCCCCCAATCCCACAGAGGGGGCAAGGGAAGAACTCGTGACAAAACTGAAGGACCTTATAAATATAGATTTTGAAGTGGTTGACCAGGTAGCAGGGCTTCGGCCATCAACCATAGACCGGCGGCCTTTGGCCGGCCAGCATCCAATCCATAAAAACCTGTACTGCTTCAATGGTTTGGGAAGTAGGGGGATTTTACTTTCGCCTACAATTTCTGAAGGATTATTAGACAATATCGAGAAAGGGATAGATCTGGATCCTGAGGTGGATATCGCCCGGTTTACCCCAAAATGGTTCCCTAAAGCTTAGATTTTGCTTTTTTTTCGTCATAACTGAAGAAGAAATTGATCCAAATATTCCGGCTCCAGCGCACTATTACTGGGAGGAACAGGATGAGGACAATCACAATTGCTATAAATATATTGAGCGGGGAAAGGCCGAAGGCATAAAAGGCTATTACAAAAGCGGCCACTGCAAATGCAATTCCCACGGCATAACTCACGTACATCGCCCCAAAAAAGAAAGACGGTTCCATTTTGTATTTCGTATTACAGTGGGAACAACGTTCGTACATGTCAAATAATCGTGAAATCTTATACGGGTTCGGCTCTTTGTACATACTTTCCTCCTGGCAAACAGGGCACGTGCCTGTGAAGATACTGTATAGCTTATTTCCTTTTAGAAATTTCATAAGAACTTTTTACAGTGCAAATTTAATCATCCTGATAAAAAGAGAGGCTTGAAAAAGGTTTTTAAAGGGACAATTGTTTAGGTGTAGACCAATTTTATAATAATATTCAGAAAATATCTAAAGGATTGAAGATTCAGGAAATACCAATTTAAGTATATCCACTTCCACAATCCTGCAGAACATGCAATAGTTGACACACAGTCCCTTACCACGCCGCCATGTACAGTAGGTGTAGACTGGATTGTTTTTTAGGGAGCCAATACAGGCATAAAGTAGACAAATCCAGTAGTCCCCAGCCATTTTTGTTTCTTTCAATCAAAGGCTTCTGGCAGTGATGATATTCAGAATGATAGGTTTTTTTCCCGGCAGAAAATTGAGCATCTTTGCAAAAAATTGAAGAAGAATGTTGAACATCCATAATTTATCTGTTGCCTTTGGAGGGGAGTATTTATTTGAAGAAATCACTTTTAGGCTGGGAGCTGGTGATAGGATTGGGCTAATAGGTAAAAATGGGGCTGGAAAATCTACGCTCCTAAAGATCCTTTCCAAAGAAATGGAACCGGATTCGGGGCAGATTGCGGCCGAAAAAGATCTCAAAATCGGCTTTTTGAAGCAGGATATTGATTTTATAGAGGGAAGAACGGTTTTGGACGAGGCCTATCAGGCATTTGAAGAGATAAAACGGCTGGAAAAAAGACTGGAAGAGATCAACCACCAGTTGGCCGAGCGCACAGATTACGAAAGTGATTTCTACCACCAATTGATGGTCGACCTCAATGATGTGCAGCATCAGTATGAAATTCATGGCGGATATAATTATCAGGGGGAGACCGAGCGTATCCTTCAGGGGCTGGGTTTTCAAAGGGAGGATTTCGACCGGCTTACCAATGAATTTTCCGGAGGATGGAGAATGCGTATCGAACTTGCCAAGTTATTACTTCAGCAAAATGATATCCTTTTGCTGGATGAGCCCACAAACCATCTGGATATCGAGTCCATCATCTGGCTAGAGGATTTCCTGAACAATTACCCGGGAGCGGTGGTGATCGTTTCCCACGATAAAATGTTCCTGGACAACGTGACCAACAGGACAATCGAGATCTCCCTGGGGAGGATTTATGACTTCAATAAACCTTATTCCAAATACCTGGTACTTCGCAATGAGCTAAGGGAACAGCAACTGGCTTCCCAGAAGAATCAGGAAAAACAAATCCAGCAAACAGAAAAGCTAATCGAGAAATTCCGTGCAAAAGCATCTAAGGCCAGCATGGCACAGTCGCTTATCAAGAAGCTGGATAAAATCGATCGCATTGAAGTGGATGAGGACGATAATTCGGTCATGAATTTAAAGTTCCCAATTTCGGTGGTACCTGGCAAGGTGGTGATAGAAGCACATGATATTTCCAAGAGTTATGGTTCCAAAAATGTGCTCCAACACATAAACCTTCTGATTGAAAGGGATTCAAAAACTGCTTTTGTTGGCCAAAACGGGCAGGGAAAATCTACGCTGGCGAAGATCATTGTAGGTGAAATCAAATATTCCGGAAAGTTAAAGCTGGGACATAATGTACAGATTGGTTACTTCGCCCAGAACCAGGCAGAATATCTGGATGGTTCCAAAACCGTTCTGGATACGATGATAGATGCCGCGAACGAGAAGAACAGGAGCAAAGTCAGGGATATACTGGGTTCCTTTTTGTTCCGGGGTGATGAAGTGGATAAATATGTGCGGGTACTCTCTGGAGGGGAACGCAACCGGCTTGCCCTGGCAAAAATGTTGCTTCAGCCATTCAATGTACTGGTGATGGATGAGCCTACCAACCACCTGGATATTAAGTCCAAGAACGTGCTTAAGGATGCGCTAAAGAGCTTTGAAGGTACTTTGATCCTTGTTTCTCACGACCGGGATTTTCTGCAGGGACTTACCAACAAAGTCTACGAATTTAAGGATCACAAGATCAAAGAATATCTGGGGGATATTGATTATTATCTTGAGCAGCGGAAGCTGGTGGATATGCGCGAGGTTGAGAAGAGAGATGTTGAGAAGCAAGCGCCAAAGGAAAGCAATAAAAGCTCTTACCAAAACCAAAAGAAGCTCAAATCGCTTAATAACAGGCTTAGTAACGTAGAGGCAAAGATTTCAAAACTGGAAAAAGAAATTAAAGAGAAAGATGTGGTGCTGGCCGCGAACTATGAGGAAAGCATAGCAAAACCAGATTTTCTTAAAAACTATCAGGCCAAAAAGAAAGAACTTGAAAATTTGATGAGTGATTGGGAGAAGATCCAGGAAGATCTGGAAATATAAAACTAAAAAGACCTGTGTACGAGCACTTTTTTCAATGTCCTTATTGTTGGGAGGAGATCTCAATGCTAATGGATCCTTCTATAAGGAACCAGAGGTATGTAGAGGATTGCGAAATTTGTTGTAATCCTATAGAAATATCGGCCTCCTTTGAGAATGGAGAATTAAATACGTTTAGCGCGGTGAATATTGGGCAGTAAAAATTTATATTATTAATATCACCTTCAGGTTTCATTTTTTTTTATAAATTCAGGAGATAAACTAGCCCATTTGTACCACAATGGAAAAATCTTTTGAATTTGCCGAGAATGTTGTCGGGTTCATGATCAACGATGAAATTGATCAAAAGAAAATGGAGGAGATTCTTTCCAAAATTAAAGATCGATTAGGAGTTGTGTCCCCAATTTGCTTATATGTGGAGGATGAATCGAATGAGGGAATTTCAGTGAGAGGCTTTTTAAAGGCCTTAGAATTTCATTTTTCCCATTCTAACGACCTGGACAAGGTAGCAATTGTTAGCGATAATAATCTTTTTCAAAAGGTGATGGAAGTGAAAGATCTTTTAGTTCCTGCAAAAGTGCAAGTCTTTGAGAGGAAGGACCGGGTGAAAGCTATGAATTGGGTGATGCAATAATTTAAAAAAAGCTTTGGAGATTTGAAAATTGACTGTATATTTGCAGTCCAATATCGCGGGATAGAGCAGTAGGTAGCTCGTCGGGCTCATAACCCGAAGGTCACTGGTTCGAGTCCAGTTCCCGCTACTAG
>JAGXIM010000137.1 GCA_024635665.1 Salinimicrobium sp.
ACCACCTTGAAGTTGATATCGGCGATTTGAATGTATTTCCCAATGGCGTCGGTTCCTTTAAACAGGTCGTTCTTCACCTTGTTTCCTATGGCTGCCACTTTTTCGTAATTCTGATGATCTAAATGGTTCACAAACCTTCCCTGAACCATACTGCTGTTCTCCAGAAACTGGTAATCTGACAACACTCCTTCTACCCGATACCCACCGGATTCTTTCTTATAATTAACGATCGAATTCCATATGCGGTGGACCGAGGAATTATACTCAATTTCATCACTGTATTTTTTTGAAGGATATTCAAAATTCTCATTCTTCATCTGTATCCTTCGTCCGGGATTGAGGCCTTTATATTCAACAGAGGTAACGCCCGTCCAGATATAGAGAATGTTCGTCGCATCCCCCTCAAATTCGCTGGAAATACCATTTCTCATTCCCTGGCCTATCCCCAGTAAAATAACAAGGATAAATATCCCCGAAGCGACCGAAAGACCGGTAAGGAACGTTCTCAATTTGTTCTTCCGTATCGTTTCAAAAATCTCTTCCCAACGTTCAAGATCAAACATTCTGCAGTGCTTTTACCTGGTTCACCTTATTATCATCGATGATCACCCCATCCTTGAGGTTTACAATACGTTTGGTCATTTGCGCAATATCGTGTTCGTGTGTCACGATAAGTATGGTGCGCCCTTCTTCGTTGATCTTTTGGATCAAATCCATGACCTCGTGGGAAGTTTTACTGTCCAGTGCACCGGTGGGCTCATCGGCCAGCAGTACTTTAGGGTCACTTGCCAATGCCCTTGCAATCGCCACGCGTTGTTTTTGCCCACCTGAAAGTTCATTCGGCAAGTGAGAGGCCCAGGGCGTCAAGCCTACTTTTTCAAGATAGCTCATCGCCTTTTCAATCCTTTCTTTCCTTTTTATCCCCTGGTAATAAAGTGGCAAAGCAACATTATCCAATGCGCTTTTATAAGAGATAAGGTTAAAGGATTGGAAAACAAAGCCGAGGAATTTATTACGGTACCTCGCCGCAATTTTCTCGTTCAAATTTTTAATGGGTACGCCATCCAGGGTATAGGAGCCTGCATCTGCCTCGTCGAGCATCCCAAGAATGTTGAGCAAAGTGGACTTTCCAGACCCTGAAGAACCCATGATGGACACTAATTCGCCTTCGGCCACACTAAAGTTGATCCCCTTTAAAACATGAAGGGCGGTGCTTCCTGTTTTATATGATTTATGTAAATCTTTTATTTCTATCATATCTCAATAAAATATTTATACAAGCAAGGCTCACCCATTAGACTGGTGAAAATGGAAAATGTTACATAAAAATTAATTGGGGGGAATCCGTGTTTGTGTGAGCTCCAAAAATACTATTCTTCCAATCTGCTCTTTTTCCTGGAACGCCAGACCATATATGCTACACCAGCCATCAATAAATAGGGGAATACCATAAGATACATAATACCTTCATTGATCCCTTTTGCTGCAGACTGGCCTTCTTCAGTTTCCAGCACAGCGCGGCACATGGCGCATTGTGCTACCGAATCAAAAGAAACGAGCAACAAAAGCAGCAAGAAGTATGTCGTTTTATTTTTCATCTGGAATCAATAATAGGGTGCCATAAAAACATAAACCAGAACCCCGGTCACGGCAACATATAACCAGACGGGGAATGTATAACGCGCAATTTTTCTATGTTTTTCAACCTCCCCGGTAAACCCGCGGTACATCGTAAATAATACCAACGGCACTATAATACCCGAAAGCAAGATGTGGGTGATCAAAATAAAGAAATATACATACCTCAATGCACCTTCCCCTCCATATGGAACAGGCTCATTGCTTACTTTTGATATCACATAGCTCACGAGAAAAACAGCTGAAAGCAAAAAAGCTGAAATCATCATATTGCGATGCCAGACCAGTTCTTTAACTTTCATGAAAAAATACCCTGCAATCAATAAAATCGCAGTGAAAAAATTTAGTACGGCGTGAAAAAGGGGAAAATTCGCCATCTCTATACCAAAGAAATTGTACCTCTCGGGCAGGTACATAAGCACCAGCACCAATACCGGCACCACTACCGAAACAGCCAGAATGACCGGAACCATCACCCTATCCAATCTTTTATGCTCCATTCTGCAGCAGTTTTTTTGTATCGGCAATTAAAATATCTATTTGTGGTTCTTCACCTTCGGGACTTACAACTGCATCTTTTGGCACAGATCCCCTATAGTAGATAATAGGATTCCCAAACCTGTCTTTTCTGGACCGAATGTAACCTTCACGATCCACTAATGCAAAATAACCGGAATGCGCAAATCCGCCTTCGGCATCGGCATCCTCGCCTGCATAAATATTGAAACCGGTGTTGGCCAGATTATATATCTTTTCCCTGTCCCCGGTCAACAGATGCCAGTTTTGATGCTCTATCCCGGTTTTCTCAGCATATTCCTTTAAAACCTGCGGTGTGTCATGGGTAGGATCGATACTAAAGGAAGCGATCCCAAATTCATCATTTCCAGCAAACTGCTTCTGCACTTCTACCAAATTTTCCTTCATAATAGGGCAAATTGTTGGGCAGGTCGAAAAGAAAAATTCTACTATGTAGACTTTTCCTTCATAATCTTTATTGTTAATCGTATCCCCTTTCTGATCGACAAATTGAAAAGGAGGAACTTTTTTCCTCTCCCCGTTTACCATCACATATACCAGCTCTTCTGCAGCAGCAGCCCTCTCCTTACGACCGTCGGAACGACTGGAACCAACCACTTTTTCATCACTCACCCGTTCAACAATCTCGGGAATGACAATAATCCCAAAAATCAGGATCACCAGGGAGATTCCTATGTAGGAGTAGTTCTTCATGTTTAATCTAATCTTCCAGCTGTTTGTTGTACTTCTTTAATTCAAGCCTGTATTCTGCCAAAATGACTTTCAAGTCATCGTTCATCTTATTGTTCAAAACAGCTATGGAGCCTGTGTCATAGCCATAGAGTTCATTTCCATCTTCATCGTTGTCCCTCCCCCTTAGTTTTGCATCCTTGTCAATAATAAACACATTGGGGGAAGAAAGGTCATTTCCAAGCTCCAGATTTGAACCTAAACTGTTAAACAACTCTCTCATTTGTTGTTCATTTCCGGTAACAAACCTCCACTTCTTCAGGTCCACGACTTCGGAAAGGTCCTGTTTAAGCCTCTCTACTTCAGCTTCATTTCCTTCTGGGACTACAGATACAAATTGTAGATCATTAAACTCGTGATAAGGTTCGTATATTTTTTCAGCAAGATGGTATGCGTTGGTAAGATATTCTGAAGGATTTTCCCCTGGAAAGCTTAAAATAGTAATATTCTCCTTGAAAGAAATTGCCTCCCCTTCAAGATTTTGGAATTCCTCCAAAGGATAAATCTGGTTAGTAAGTACTGGTAACCGGGCAAAATTATTCACCCCCGAAGCAAAAAAAAGATAAGCAACCAGGGGCAGTGCAAACAAAACAATTATGACAAAGAATTTTTTCATTTTACGCCTTCCGGAAATTGAGAACAAAAATAAAAAAAGGCGGTTTTAAAACCGCCTTTCCTGGAGTATTTAACGTTTAGAAATCCCACGCTACAGGCCCGCGTTGCATGACTTCATGTACATAGTCCCCTTCGGTCAACAGGATAAATAACAGGTATATGACAAGGAAGGCGGAAGTCCATACCACCGCTCTCCTAAGGCCTTTGGTCTCGCCTTCCATGTGCATGAAGGCCCAGACGATATAATATGCTTTTACAAGCGTGAGAACGATGAATATCCAGTTTATCAACTTAAGGCTGATAAAATAAGTCTGGGTAAGGATTTCTGGTTTAATAATTCCCAGAATCACTTCAGCTAATGTAATCAGGGAAAGGATTAAAAAAACAGACCAGATCCTTTTCGTGCTCGACTCGTGCGTATGTCTTGTATCTTGTGCCATTTATAAAAGATTCTTGTTATACCAAATAGAAGAAAGTGAATACAAATACCCACACTAAATCCACAAAGTGCCAGTACAATCCAACTTTTTCCACCATTTCATAATTTCCCCTTCTCTCATAGGTCCCAATAAGGACATTGAAAAAGATTATAATATTGATAAGGACTCCAGTAAGAACGTGGAACCCGTGAAAACCGGTTATAAAGAAAAAGAAGTCCGCAAAAAGGGGATTTCCATATTCATTTTTTTTCAAATTGGCACCTTCTATAACACCAATGCCTTCATTTTGAAGTTTCGCAAGGGAGGCGGCCCTTGGAAGGATCACCTTTTCACCTGTCTCAGTCAATTGCTGCGTACGGATTTGTAGCTCCGGGTTTGCTATAAAACCGGCCATCACATCATCCATCGTGTAATTGGGCAAAGTAGGTTCATCTACAAACCACAGCCCATTTGAACGTTCGTGCATCACACGTTCTTTGGGTACAGCAACTACAAAATCCCCCAAGGCTACCTGTTCACCTTCAGAATTCACCACTTGAAGCACATTGCCACCTTTGGTTTCAATGGCTCCATAAGTTCCCTGAATGAAGTTTTTCCATTCCCAGGCTTGTGAACCAAGGAATATCAATCCTCCAATGATGGTAAGCAACAAATACAAAGTAACTTTGGACTTTTTCATTTGATGCCCGGCATCCACTGCCAGGACCATGGTCACAGAAGAAAATATAAGGATAAATGTCATTAAAGCGACGTAATACATAGGGGCATCCACTCCATGCATAAATGGGAAGTGATTGAAAACCTCATCTGCAATAGGCCAGGTATTTGAAAATTTATATCTCGCGAAACCGTAGGCCGCAAGAAAACCTGAAAAGGTAAGTGCATCGGACAAGATGAAGAACCACATCATCAATTTTCCGTAGCTCACCCTCAAAGGTTGGTTCCCTCCGCCCCATGTTTTCCCTTCGGTACCTGTTCTATCAACAGTAGCTTCCATAGAAAAATTTTGAGTTTAGTGTAAAGGCAAAAATAGCTTTTTTTATTATCTAAAGAAATATAAAAACAAGAACAGGTAAATCCAAAGCACATCCACAAAGTGCCAGTAAATAGTACCTAGTTCTAATCCAAGAGTATGACCAGCATAGTAGCGCTGTTTAAAATGATTATAAATTAGCACCAAAAGCACCACGATACCCCCTGCCAAATGGGCAAGATGCGCCAGGACCACAACATAAATAAAGGAAGTGGTGACATTACTTTCACTTCCGGTAAAGTAGTAGCCGCTTGAAATCAACTGGTTAAAAGTCTCAAATTGAAGATAAATAAAGAGAAAGCTAAGACCTAAAGTCCCCAACAAACCCGATGTCGCAACCGAACGGTTATTGCGTTTCACAGCCCTCTCTGCAATTATCAGACTAATGCTGCTAAAAAATATCACGATGGTACTCCAATAGAAAGATTGCGGCATTGCAAGGTCCGAGATCCAGTCTGGCCTGTTTTTACTTACCACATAAGCACTGGTAAGCCCGGCGAACATCATCACCATACTTACGATGCCAAACCAGAGCATCATCTTTTTTGCCCGCCCTTCTTTGTACCTGTTGGTTCCCTGCGTTAAATCCATACCCGAATCAATTTATCCAATACATATATTATTTGTAGCAAAGTGATATAGGAAACACTCGCAAACATTAAATTTTTAGCTGATTTTTTGTCCCTGTTCCGGTACAACTGAACCGCATAATACAGCATTACCAGCCCGAGTAAAAGCACAATCCCTGCTGAAAATGGTGTAATATATAGATCACCTGTCATTCCCGTAACTGGGATGAGTGACACTAACACAGTCCAAAGCGTGTACAATACAATCTGAACTGCAGTTCCTTTATCCTTTTTTCCTGTTGGCAACATAAAGAACCCTCCTTTGGCATAGTCATCATACAACCACCATCCCAGGGCCCAAAAATGTGGAAATTGCCAGAAAAACTGGATCATGAACAAAGTCCCTGGCTCAATTCCAAAATCCCCAGTAGCTGCCACCCAGCCCAACATAAAAGGAATGGCCCCGGGAAAAGCACCTACAAAAACTGAAAGAGGGGTTTTTGTTTTTAAAGGAGTATAGACACATACGTATAAGAATATACTTATAGCCCCAAACATGGCCGTTTTGGGATTGATCATATACAGAATGACAAGACCTAATAATGTAAGGGAACTGGCAATAAAAAAAGCCATGTTGACCGACATTCTCCCAGAAGGAATAGGCCGGTTCTTCGTCCTGTCCATAAGCGAATCCAAATCCTTTTCCAGGATTTGATTATAGGCATTTGAAGCACCTACCAGGCAGTAGCCCCCAATAGACAACATAACTACCGTTAAGAAATCTATGGATCCCGCCCCTAAAAAATAACCGGCCACCGAGGAAAATACGACACTCAATGCTAACCGCACTTTTGTAAGCTCTTTAAGGTCTGAGATTATTGAAACAGGAAGGGTATGTACGCGTGTCTTCTCCAAAAAGTGTTTTTTTGACTGGGGCAAAGATACTTCTTAATTGGTTTTTTGCAAGAACCTACAAATGTATATTTCCGGAAGCCATAAAAAACTTATATTTGATATTCAGGTAATTACGAAATCAATATCCGTAATACCAGTTAAAAATATCTGTTCTAAGCCCAATGTTCAGCCAATAGGTGGCGTTGCCAAAAGTAGCGGCAGTATTGGTTTCAGGGTCAAAATTGCGATAGATAAAACTTGTAAAAAACTTTAGGTTGGTGGCAGGGTTCACGATATAACCTAGTTCAGTTTCAGCAAAAAATGAATTTGTGGTGTTTCCCTGTCCTATCTCGACACCTGTTTCAAAAGGCCTTTCAATTTCGCTACGGTAAATGTCACCGCCATAATTGTCACCCGTGGAGGTATAGTCAAATCCCCGCACTCCATAAATGGCTTTGAAATGGCCGTAATACCGTCCTTCCCTATATCTCACTATTCCCAACAATTCCCGAAAGTTTGCCCCCCACAAATGCGCCATAGATTGATTGTTATGGCCGTAATTGAGGGTAATTGTGTTGTGTGAATAGGTGTAGGGACGAACCTGGTTGTACTCTAACTGCAGGTATAAATCGGGAATATTAAAAGCATTGAAATATTTTGTTCCAAGCTGAATGCCTTGTTTGTTTTTCCAGCTGCCTTCCCCTCCAAAAACATCGGTGGATGAAAATTCATCTATCAACCACTGCCCATAAGAAAGAAAATGATCGTTCCACTTATATTTTCCGGTAAGGCCAATAATGGCATTTCCAGCCTGTCCTCCTGTAGAATATTCTATGGCCCTGTAAAAAATAATGGGATTGAGATAATTTAGGTCAAACCCGCGGTTATTGTCGTTCTCCCACATTACCGATTCAAAAAAACCAATATTTAGCCTCTTTGTCACATTGTAGCTCAGGTAATGGTTTGCCATATATTTTGTTCGGAAAGAACCTTCCCCGGTGACTTCTGGTCTTACATCCCGAAGCGACATCCACGTATTGGTATATTTAATTTTCCAGAAAGTTGTATTTAGCTTGAAGTATGGATAAGGTGAGGCATTGTCGCTCAATAAGAGGGAGCGATAGCCATCCCCGATAAAATTTTGACCATGCCCGAATTGAAGATTAAAAAACTTCCCGGGGCTATATGATAAATATCCTTCGGCCACAGGGTAATCATAAGCCTGCCCCATAAATTTTTTGGCAATCCCTCTTCCGGGGATTATGGCTGCACCCTCTGTACCCGGCCGGATAGATTCTGCATAGCGATTATAGTAGTCGGCAAAACGTCCCTGGTTTTCGTATACAACTGAATAGAAGTTTAAATTTCCTCCCAGGCCACCCTGAAAAATTGCAGCCCTGGTATTGTTATAAGTAACATCCAGATCGCTGTTAAAATCTTTACCTACCTGTAGGTCCAGGGCAAAATCCACCGTGAACCAGTAATCCTCACCCTGAAAAGTAAAAAGGTGCTCGTTCCATACTTTTCGGCCAATCCATGAATCAATTGGTTTTTGAAGCTCTTCTACTTTTTCCTGAAAGTTATAGTATGGCTGCACCTCTTCGAAAAGAAATGGTTTTGACGAACTGTGAAAGTTGGTTCCCACCTGGTTTAATTCAGCTTCAAAGCGGCTGTACAATTCATGTGAAAAAGGAATGTTTATCTGGCTGGAAGCCCTCGGGTGTTCAAATTCAAGGGGAATTATTTCCTCATATTCTTCTGTTACAGGAAGTTTTTGCTTTTTTGGAGCCTTAACTTCGATCTTTTCTACTTCTGTTAGCTGCCCTACAGTCGATGTTAAAGCTTCCGTAAGGGGGATGCGTACAGGCATACGAAATTGCATATCTATAGGACGGCTGTTGTAGGAGCCAGGCTCGATCTTCGGAAGGGTCTCAAAAATGCGGTTTATCTCACTCTTTAATTCCGGATAAGGAGCATCAACATAGATCACCTTAAAATGACCTCCTTTGGTAACTTCAAAAAGAACAACAATTACCCCTTCAAAGCCATCTTCAGAAACCACGGCAGGCAATTGAAAGCTCTCGATGACCCTCAGTTTAAGAAGGCGGGTAAAGCATTCGGCTTCCTGTTCAAATTCCACCTCTTCACATTCGGGAAAAGCGGGGAATTTCTCCAGATCACCAACAAAGGTCTGTGAAAAAGAAAATAGAGGAAATAAGAAGAACAGTAGCAGGGAATACTTCATAATGTCCTAAAGAATCCGGTTTAGATTTCGGAGAGAAAGATACATATTTTTTGAGGGTATGGGATATTTGAAGCTACTTTCCTTCAAAATTTCCCAAAACTGCAAATGCAAAAAAAAATCCCGCACTAAAAAGTACGGGATCTATAAGATAACAAAATATTTTTTCTAATCTTGAACCTTAAAGGTAATTGGCAGGGAATACAACACGCCAACTGGTTTACCTCTTTGTTTTCCCGGCTGCATCTTGGGCAACATGTTTACAACACGTTCTGCCTCCTGTTGCAACCTTGGGTGTGGCGCCCGCGCCCCAAGCACAGTCACATCTCCACCTTTTTCGATTCTAAACTGCACATAGATCCTGTTGATCCCCGAAAGTCCAAGGTCACTACCCAGTCCTGTATCGAATCTTCTGTTTACAAATTCGGTGATCTTTTCACTCATACAGTCTTTTCGAGCCTGGTTATTCCTCTCGTTTTCACAACCTGGAAAAATAGGTACATCTTCAATAACTGCAAACGGAACGTCCCCAATTTCTTCCTCCTCCTCTACTACTTTCACTTCCTCTACTTCCACAATCTCTTCCTGACTGGTCTCTGTAGATTCAATAATAGTTTCTTCCACATCTTCTTCATCCTCTACAACCTCGATCACTTCGGGTGCTGGTGGCGGTGGCGGTGGTGGCGGTGGTGGTGGGGTATTCAACTCTGTAACTGGCACATCTTCCTCTTCAAAAGCATCCATGTCGACCATACCGGTGTCAATATCATCCCTCTCAAAGGTCTTCCACTCAATTGCCCTCCATGTGATCAAAAGCATTAAGATCATCCCGATCTGAAAGAAAAGGACGCTTCTCCTGGACAGATCAGCTTTTTTGTTCTTTTTGGGTTTCATAATTCCGTTTTGATTATAGGTTGGCTAAAATAATTATTTTTTCAATAAAAATAAATTAATCTTAGCTTTTAACCTGATTAAATAATCCCTTGTAATCCATGTCGCAAATCCGGCCGCCAACACTCCAATGCCATTGGCAAGGATATCGTAGAGGTCAAGCTGGCGATAGTTCGTCAATACATCCTGTAAAACCTCAATAAAAATGCCAAAGACTATTGAAGCTATGGAAATAATTACTATCCTGCTCAAGAGTTTCTTTTCCTGATAGGTGAAAACCGCAAAAAATATCCATAGCAGCGCGAGACCAAAATACGCTCCTCCATGCATTACTTTATCGCTTACCCCCATGTTTTTTACCGGAGTATCAGCGAGATTGATGAGGGAAAGGTAAAAAATAATACCGGTGTATACCAGCGCGGGCAGTAAAAAAAGAAGTTTAGCCCTCAACAATCTCTGTGTATTCCGCGGCGCTTAACAGGTCATCGACCTCAGCAGTATCTGTAAACCTGATCTTTACCATCCATCCTTCCCCATAAGGATCCGAATTAACTTTTTCTGGTTCGTCTTCGAGGTTTTGGTTGAATTCAATTATTTCCCCCGATAATGGTGAAAAAAGATCCGATACTGTTTTTACTGCTTCAACAGTTCCAAATACTTCTTCCCTGTCCAGGGTCTCATCCACTGTTTCAACCTCAACATAAACAATATCTCCCAATTCCCCCTGGGCGAAATCTGTGATGCCGACAGTAGCAACATCGCCTTCAATTCTCACCCACTCGTGGTCGTTGGTGTACTTTAAATCTTTTGGAATCTTCATTGATTGGTTATTTAGTATCGCAAAGTTAAATTTTTAATCTTTCTGTGGCAACAGCATTTGTTAATTTCCGAAGTTATAGCGCAAAGTAATACCCGAGCGAATAGTAGTTTGGGGAAAAGCAGTGGAGATGGCATATTCCGAGAAACTGTGGTCATAATAAAGCAGTGCGGTCAGGTTTTTCGAAAGAGCATAATCTGCCGTAAAATTGATCGCCCAAATATCCTGTCCTGCTGTGACCTGGCTATTCTCAAGATCAAGATACCTTATAATAGTTTTGTTATGCCGGTAAGAAACATCTGCTTTGAAATTAAGATCGCTGCTCAAAATGCGCTGCCTGCCCCCAATCTTAGTGTCAATTTTCAAATCTTTTAGCCTGTACCCAAGCCCCAGCGTGTACTGATTGCCATTAATCTCTGTCAATAAATTATTGTCGAAGCTTAGAGAAAGAGCACGGTCTTTTTGGATATCGGCCAAAACTTTTACCGAATTTGTCATTTCGAGATCTATTCTCACCAGCGGGCTAAACTGTTCTGTAAGATTTACATTCGAATATAAGATTTCGCTCTTGTAATTCCCCGCCTGGTCTGGCACCATCTGGTCTTCGGGATCATAATCCAGGTTGGATTGGAATTGATTGATCGTGTACCCAGCCCTGTAGCCGTGATTTATTGAAAACCTTCGGAATGTCTCCCGAAACCACGGGATCCTCATAAACCCAGTATATTTCAGGTTCCAATTAGGCAACGGAAAGTCCGTGAAAGCCCCCAGGGAAACTTTTCCCGCTTCATTTCCGGAATAAGCTGCTAAAAAGGCTGGCAGCAGAACGTTTTGGCTCGTTCTTCCAAATCCAACAGGATAACCTTCAACGTCGGTAACATCGGGATCGAAACCATTCTCTACCGCCAGCCGTCGTGCCACAACCAACCGGTTTTCCCTAAAATCCTGAAAAACAGAAGAGGATTCGGCTGTACTTTGGCTAAAAGCTGTCTTTATCAAGATAGTAGAAATGTTGAAATTCCCAAAAGTAACCGGGGTAAGTGGTACATAGTTCCCATCGGCCACCCGGAAGTTTTCTGAAAAGGTTTCTGAAAACATCCTACTGGCACTAATCTCCATCGTTAAATCGGGCAAAAGCGACAGGTTTGCATTGATTCCTAACTGCTCGCTTGCAACTTGCGTGTATTGTTGGTTAAAATCCTGATAAAGTGTCAACCAGCCTTTTCTTGCCGCCATATACCTCACCTCTTCCTGGCTTCCTAAAGTAAATGCAAGGGTGGGATTGGAAGTCCCTAAAAACCCAATCCCATTGGTATAACCTGGAAGGAAAATCCCATTGTTTTCCTGATAGTTCACCTGAACCTTCTTAATGGCCGTTATTAATCCAATTATGGTATTATAGGTGCGATCACCAGCACTTAACCTTTCAGCCTGTCCGGCATTTGTGGGAGTTTCCGGTTTTTGTGGGTCAAGGGTTGGTACAGCACGGCTCCTCTCCCGAATGCTTTGCCCCGCCTGTTCCCGTGCCCTTTTCTTGAGCCCTACATAGTCGTAAAAGGTTTGCATTTCCAGGTTCGTATTTAACTGGTGAACATTCGAATTCTGGACGCTGTTCCCCAGATTGGGGATATCATCCAGGATCTGGAACATTTCTGAACCCCGTTCCCACTGAAAATTCCCTGTGTAGGAATAGGTGGCATTGATAAAGCTGAGTACCGGCACTTTGGCAAATGGTAAATCATAATTCACCTGTAAAGATTGGAAATGCTGGTTTGGCACTCCCACATTGAAAAATCCATCCCAAACGCCCGTGGTGCGATCTGGGTTGTTTTCTTCATCCAAATAATTCCGCACAATCCTGTTAGTAGAAGAATCAAAATTCATCCGCAGGCTTTTGGTGAAATTGTAGTTGATGGTGTATTGCCAGTCAAACAGGAAATTCCGCTGATACAATGTGGGTATTCCATTTAAAAAACCTGGCGGCAGATTTATTTCTCTAAAAGTTTGTTCGTTGTACTGCCTGAAAATGGTGGAAGTGGCTGTTATGTTTGACGGAAAAACATTAAAATTAAAATCTTTCAGAAGGGCGAAATAGGCGCTACTGTCTAAGACTGCGATATTTTTTAAGGGTTCAATAGAAAGCGGCGCAAAGGAAAAATCGTAAGTTGCCCCCAGGCGCACATTCTGGTCAAAAGCATCTTCAATTTCAAAATCCCGATGGTCCACCTGGTTGTAGCTTCCGGAAACGGTGAGGTTTTCAACATCATAAGGCATGGGTTTTCCTTCGCCAATCCGCTCTTTTCTAAGGCCAATCACATTTATGCTCTGGCGCTTTGTGTAATATTCGGCCCTTTCCCGCAGGTCTTCTTCAATTTCGGGGGTGGCCGCATTTTCCAGCACTGTTTGCAGTTCCAGATCCAGAAATTCAGGATCGTATTTAGGGGTTATCAATTCTTCCCCAATGCTATAGCTAACGGGGATCCTCACGCCCCAGGTGGGTGGCAATAACTGCCCCATATTTACATTGCTCAAAAAATCATACTGCTGTAGATCTTCCCTGCTCCTCTGGTTGGGTCCGTGCTCCAGGGATCCAAAACCTACCGTACTTTTTCTTCCTGTCGCTGTAATATTGGCGAAATCGGCGAAGTTGGCATCCATGTTCACAATGGCCGCCCACCCACCTTCATTTTTAAGGTCTGAAAGCCTCATCTCATTGAACCAGACTTCCCCACAAAGCTCCCTGGAAGTTCCATTTGAAAGCCCATTTTTGACACCTAACATTAGCATCCTTATATTCCCAAAACTAGGATTTCCTTTGATCCCAACCCGCAGCCTTCCCATCTCGTATTCGGTACCTTCAGTAACGGGTGAACCATCTTCCTGAAAGAAATTCAATTCCGAAGAAAGATAAGAGGGATCTCCAATGACGCTGGCTTTTATCTCTTGCAACAACTCCAGCGAAAGATTAAGGCGGTTTTCTACCGGCCATATTTCTGAAGCCGTTACCGCACCAAACTCTGTTGGTTTCAGTGGAACTTCTATTTGATAGAAGTTATCGGTAAAATCTGTACCAATTCTAATGAATGCCACCAGTTCCCC
This sequence comes from Salinimicrobium sp., assembly GCA_024635665.1. GTDB lineage: Bacteria > Bacteroidota > Bacteroidia > Flavobacteriales > Flavobacteriaceae > Salinimicrobium. Next base: position 13,505 of record JAGXIM010000137.1, read on the forward strand.
TTCACTTAATTTCGGCCGGTTTATGAGCGATTCAGCATGGATAAACATCTCCAGGTTCTTGTACTGCCGCATATCAAGCTGGAAATTTTTATAGACCCCGCGGGCATCCTGCGGTTCCAGTCCACATACCGCCAGGGCCAGGGCCTGCTCATTTTGCCTTACCCGGGTATTATTGTTCATAAGCTCTTCCCTATCCACGCCCGGTGGCAGTACATATGGGATGGGCTGCCGATTTTCGTTTTCCTCAATACTCACCGCAGCCACTTCAAAAGTGGTATCTTCATTGGCAGGATCAGACTTGTCGGGATCCAGGGATTGGGTATAGCGGCGATAATCCCCGCGCACAAGATCCATTGTCCCAAACCTCAGTACAAGAGGATCTTCAAAATCGGTGAGGTACATCCTCATAAACCTGATGGACCTAAAATCTCCAATACCTCCCCGTGCGGCAGTTGGCTCATAAATAGGCACCTTAAACTGCAGCCAGCGGACTGGTAATTCCCGGCCGTTTTCCAGGGTCGTGGTAAACTCCTTTACATCTGTAATGTACCGGCTGTTGTCAATATTCATCCCCGGGAAAAGTGGTACCTCATACTCAAAATAGCTATCCACCGTGTTCATTGTATTGTCACGGTTAAGGTCTTCCACCGTAGGTAACGTGCTGTTTCCGCGATTGTCGTTGGTCACAGTGGGCGGGGAATTTCCTTCCAGGCCATTATAATCAAAATATCGATCGATAATCCCTCCTGAAGAATTCAGAAAATAGGAATAATTATCTGCTGATGGATCTTCAAGGTTCGAAAAAGCCGGAAATTCCGCAGCTTCTTCCAGGTCAGAAAGTCCATCAAAGCCTATATCCTGATTGAGCCTTGCCTGCCCTTCTGTGTTGAAAGCATAGATCAAAGATTGGTTGGCAGGTACTTTTCCAAAGGCAGTGGGGGTCGTATTGAGTATCCCTCCGTCCTGGGGCAGGCCATTTTCATACTGCTTCCTGCCATCTTTTAAAACATCTTCAGAAATATTTCCGAGGTTAAAAACGAGTTCCCCGCCATTGCTACCGGTATTTTCAGGATAAATAAAAGGATCCATCAACCAGAATTCAATGTATTCCACATTGCTTTGTTCAAAGTTGGTCGAATTCAGGGCCCGGGTAATCCCCGCAAAATTTTCTTCAGGGTTTGGCAGAAAATTGCTCCCGGCAGCCAAAGGATTGTAGTTATAAGGGCCCCTAATTCCGGGATAATACGCCAGATCCATTGTGTAAAGCACCTGCGACTGCCCCTGCACCACATCTACATTCGGAAAAATCTCGTCAAGGAAAATCCTTCGGGAAGCGTAACTGGCAAGATCAGCATCTGTAATGCCCGAAGGCCTTCCGCTGCCATAGAAAACCGGATCAATGCTGTACCAGGCCAACTTTGCACGCCTATAGCCTGTGGCGAGGTCGCCATTGGCCAGTTCGCCACCGAAACCCAATGGAACACTGGAAAGCTCCCACCCCAGGGGATTATCAATGGAAATGGAAGTCTGCGCTGCCTCAAAATCATCCACATAAGTCGTTGCCCGTCCACCAAATTCGTTCCCTTTTGGCGCCCCAGGCAGAAGATACGCCATCTCCCCGCGCAACGACAAATTAGAAATCACATCGGTATCTATATTCGGAAGTTTGTTGACCATCCTGGTCAAAAAGGGCAATTCTGTCGAATAATTTAGGTTAAGGCCAAAAATCGTGTTGTTGATGGGTTCGTAGCTATAATTAGATTTTTGGGTAAGCGGGCGTTCGTTCAGGTTTAGATAAGTTGCACCCACCAGGAAATTCTCGCTGACCAAATGTTCGACATTTATACCTGTGAACCGCTTGGTTTGCTGCCCAAAAAGGGCATTATTTTCGGTCGTTACCTGAATAGGAATATTCGACGCCAGCAGCGCCTCATCCAGAATTTGCACCCGCCCAAACTGGTAATTCACCACATAGTCCACCCCTTCCTGCAGCACCCGCCCCCCGGCGGTCACCGTGACGGAACCCTGCGGCACGTTGAAGGCCCCAATGGGAATCCCTTCTACATTTGAAGATTTATAGCGGCCGCGTAGCTGGAACTTGTTCTTTTCGGCCTGTAATTGTTCGGCCTGGGTTTTGGTCGTGTTGTAGAGTGCCTGGAACACATACTTCTCCTGGTTGGCGTTATAAGTCTCCGGAAGTTCGTATATCTCACCACCCGTATTCGGGTTTGGATCCAGTTTATTAAACAAATATTGTCCAAAAGGTTCTGCAGATGTGAAAATAATGCTCCCGGTTTGCGGGTCTATGGTCATGCCCGGAACAAAATCAAAGAAGCCGTCTCCGCCAATGATGGGATCCCCGTTAACATTAAGGTTGTCCAGGTTAAAAACTCTCAAAAGAGTGGTTTCTTCAACATCTTCAGGTAACGGGACGCCGTCGACGCCAGTAATATAATTAAGGGGCTGGGGATCTGTATAAACGATATTCATCCTAAAATCTTCCCGCTCCAGGTCAAAGGCGCCCAGGTTGTAAATGTTCTTCATCATCAAATCCCACACCGGCTCCTTTACATTCGTCACCGAACTTTTCAGAAGTTTCACAATCAGGTTTTGGGAAATGGAAGATTCACCCACCCCTCCCGAAGCATCGATCCCGTCGCTCGCAAATTCCCCCACCTGGTAAACCTGCCCGCCCATAGTGTACTGGAAAGCTACGCCAAGGATTTCGTCACTTGCCAACCTTTGGTTTAGAGAAATGTATCCCAGGCGACTGTTTAGCCGATATTCTGTCGGCTTCAACTGTCGTGCATTTTCAAGCTTCACATAATCTGTCCCTTCCGAAACTGGTAATCCCCCAAAACCACTCTGCACCCTCGAAATATCGCGAATGGCAGGTGTAAGAATAGATTCTCCAGGTCCCGTGATCCCAAAAGGGTTGAAATCGTTATTGCGGTTATCGGCATAGGCACCGGCCGGACTGTTAAAGAAACCGGCAGGCGGATTCTCAAGGCCAATATTGCCCGGCACAGGAGATTCTCCAATATCCTGAATGGCCACAATATTCCTGGCGTCGGTGAGGTTTTGAACACTGTTGGTCCTGTTTGTCACCCAAACCTGCACACGGGTGACCTGGACGTTTGAATTTATAAAAGGATAATCTTCCAACGCCTCATCGTAATGGTCCCGAAAATAATGTGCCAAAAAGAAGTGCCTGTTTTCATCATATTCAATCGCAAACCGCTCAAACTCCTGAACCATGGCACCTCCTTCGACATTGACCGTACGGCGTTCTGATTTTTGTTCTGAAAAAACCCCTGTTATGGTGGTTCTTCCAAACTGAAGTTGTGTTTTTATTCCAAAAAGGCTTTGCGCCCCCTGGATCAAAGCCGAATTCAGTGGCATACTTATGTTTCCCACTTCGATCTTCTGAATAATATCATCTTCAGTTGGAGTATATTCCAGCTTTAACTGGTTCTGAAAATCAAAGGTTGATTCGGTATCGTAATTAGCGGTCACTTTCAGGCGTTCGCCAATTTGGCCCAATAAGCTCAACTGGATACGCTGATCAAAGTCAAAAGTAAATGTGCTTCGGTTTCTGGGAGAAAAAGCCGGATTGTCCCTTTTGGAGTAAAGAAGTCCCAGGTCCAGCGCGACCGATCCCTGCGGAATAAGCTCGATGTCACCACCGCCAAAAATATTCTGGAAAAAGTCTGAATTTACATAGAAACCAGGCAATAAATCCCCCTGATTTTCTTCGGCTCCTTCTTTTCTTCCGCTTAGGGCGTCCATTTTATTCTGAAAATATTTCTGCATTTCCTCCTGGATCACCAGCTCCTGATATTCTTCGGGAGTGAGCATGAGTGGGGCTGAAATGTTAAAAGTTCCCAGTTTTTCCGTATAAATATACCGGTCAATAATAGGATCGTAAGTATAGGATGATACAATGCTTGAAGGGTTGGGGAGTCTAATTTTCCCCAGGGAATAGCCGGTTTTAGTGGTGTCCTGCGGAGTTTCGGTTTCCTGGGCCACTGCAGAAAAAGAAAGAGCCAATACAAAAAAGATTGTAAAGGCATCTAGGAAGAACTGCTTGTAGGAAATTTGCCTCAAGAATTATAATTTTTTTAGCGCAAGTTTTATCAAGGCTTCCACAGTAGCATCCGGCTCCTCCTTCACAATTCTTTCTACTACTTTTTCAGATTGCTTGCGCGTGTAACCCAGTGTCTCTAGTGCAGATAACGCTTCTTCCCTGTTCGTATTGCTTTGTGGGGCCGAAACTTCATCAATTCCAAACACTTTTAGGATCTTATCTTTAAGGTCAATGATCACTTTTTGAGCGGTCTTCGCTCCAATTCCTTTGATGCCTTGAACAGTGGCCACGTCGCCAGCTGCGATGGCTTCCATTATTTGTCGCGGTTCCAGGGAGGACAACATGCTCCTGGCAGTGCTCGCCCCAACCCCCGAAACAGAAATCAGCAGTCTAAATATTTCCCGCTCACTTTTCTCCCAAAAGCCGTATAAAGTATGGGAATCTTCTTTGACCTGCAGATGTGTGTACAACCGGATCGCTTCTGTGGAAGGGATCAGGGAATAGGTATGCAGGGAAATATGTATGAAATATCCGACGCCGTTGCAGTCGATTACCACGTTCGTTGGGTTTTTTTCAACGAGCTGGCCTTTAATCGTGTAGATCATCTGTTAAAGACTTGTTAAGCTAATCCAAATGTAAGAAAATTAAAAGGGACGGGGAAAAGGAAAACCCTAACAAGATTAAGTACCCAAAAAGGGCAAAATCCCGAAACATTTTTGGTTCCTGGTTTCTGGCTCCTATTCCTTAAATGTCTATTGAAGAGCCACGAATTCACATATGATTTATATACCTGGATCACTCTTAATTTTCTCTAATTCAATCTGGAATTTGGTATTTGAAATTTAATGCTTAAGATTTGATGCTTGGAATTTGGTGCTTTTTTAGTAAAATCGCAGTTTTAAACGTTTTTAGCCCTTACCATTCGCTCTTTTTCCTGGGCGTCGACCACCGCAACGGCAGTCATATTGACCATCTCTTCCACGCTGGCACCTAATTGCAAAATATGTACAGGTTTATTCATCCCCATTAAAATTGGGCCCACAGATTCCGTTTTGTTGAGCTCTTTGATCAATTTGTAAGTACTGTTCCCGGAGTCCAGGTTTGGAAAAATAAGCGTATTCACCTTTTTACCAGCCAGTTTTGAAAAAGGAAATTTCTTTTGGAGCAATGCTTTATTAAGAGCAAAATCTGTCTGCATCTCTCCGTCCACCAAAAGATCTGGCTGCACCCGGTGCAAATAAGCAACGGCTTCTTTCACCTTTCTGGCATTTTCATTACTGGAGGAACCAAAATTGGCATAGGAAATCATGGCAATTACCGGCTCCATCCCAAACATTCTAACGGTGCGGGCAGTCATCTGGGCAATTTTTGCCAATTCTTTGGCCGTGGGTTCAATATTCACGGAAGTATCGCTAATAAAAACAGGGCCACGAGAGGAATTCATCAAATTGGTCGCAGCCACTTTGGAAACGCCTTTTGCCCTTCCAATTAATTCCAGCATTGGCTTCAAAACCGTAGGATAGGCCCTTGAATACCCCGAAAGCATTGCATCGGCGTCGCCTTCATTCACCATCATGGCAGCGAAATAATTCCTTTGGCGCATAAGCAACTGCGCATCGTACAAGGTCACTCCTTTACGCCTTCGCAATTTCCAGTATGCCTCTGCATACAGGTTTCGCCGCTTGTTTTCTGTATCAGATTTCGAATCGATGATTGCCATGTCATCTGCATGAAAATCTATTTCTTTCATCAGTTCTTCGATGACATCTTTCCTTCCGAGTAAAATAGGCTGCGCGATTCCTTCGTCATATGCTATTTGTGCTGCTTTCAACACATCAAGGTGATCGGCTTCTGCAAAAACTACCCGCTTGGGAGCCATTTTTGCCCTGTTCATCAAGAGACGGGTGATTTTATTGTCATTACCCATCCTTTCCAGCAGCTCATCCTCATATTTCGCCCAATCCTGGATCGGGTTTTTTGCAACCCCACTTTCCATGGCAGCCCTTGCTACTGCTGGGGGAACTTCAGAAATTAATCTGGGATCAAAAGGTTTTGGAATAATATAGTCCCTTCCGAAGTTAAGACGCGTTTCGCCATAAGCAATGTTTACCTGTTCCGGAACGGGTTCTTTGGTTAGGCGGGCAAGTGCTTTTACCGCCGCCAGTTTCATTTCTTCGTTGATCTCGGTCGCCCGTACATCAAGTGCGCCCCTAAAAATATAAGGAAAGCCAAGCACATTGTTCACCTGGTTGGGATGGTCGCTACGCCCGGTTGCCATGATGATGTCTTTACGCGCTGAACAGGCAAGGTCGTAGCCAATTTCAGGATCGGGATTTGCCATTGCAAACACGATCGGGTTTTTCGCCATACCCTTAAGGTGGTCGGGCGTCACGATATTTCCTATGGAAAGCCCCAGGAAAACATCAGCTCCTTTCATGGCTTCCCCCAGCGAACTGTATTCTTTTTTTACCGCAAAACCTTGCTGAAGTTCAGACATATCTGTTCTCCCCTTATGTAACACACCACGGGAATCGAACATCGTGATATTTTTCAGCTGCACCCCGAGGGACACATACAAATTGGCACATGCCAGGGCCGCCGATCCAGCCCCCGAAATCACAACCCTCACCTTGTCAATTTTCTTTTTGGCAAGTTCCAGGGCATTGAGCAAAGCTGCTGCCGAAATTATAGCCGTCCCATGCTGGTCATCGTGCATTACAGGGATATCCAGCTCTGCTTTTAGCCTTCTCTCAATTTCAAAAGCTTCGGGCGCGGCAATGTCTTCAAGGTTGATACCGCCAAAAGTGGGCGCAATATTTTTTACAGTTTCCACAAAAGCATCTATATCTTTTGTATCGACTTCTATGTCAAAAACGTCAATATCAGCAAAGATTTTGAAAAGCAGACCTTTGCCTTCCATAACGGGTTTGGAAGCTTCGGGACCAATGTCACCCAGGCCAAGTACTGCAGTCCCATTGGAGATCACAGCCACCAGGTTACCCTTGGTCGTATATTTATAGACATTCTCCTTATCGCGATGAATTTCCAGGCAGGGCTCTGCCACCCCCGGGGAATAGGCGAGGGATAAATCACGTTGAGTTGAATATTTTTTGGTGGGCACCACCTGGATCTTCCCGGGGTGCGGTTTGGCGTGATAGACTAAAGCTTCACGGCGTTTGCGTTCGTTCTTCATGGTTTCCTTTTTCGAGGACAAACAAAGGTAAACAGTTTCTAAGTTAAAGCCCGGGATTTGAAAGGAATTTTAAGGCTGGCTCCTCCGCGGAAAAAACACATTTTAAAGGTCGTCTTCGAAAGAAATCTCATCTGGCGGCACCAAATTATCCAGCTTTTCCACATATTTTTCTGGCAACAAATCCAGTCCTAATTGATAAGAAGCGTTCATCCATCCAAATCCGGAAGTGGTGATATAATCGAATTCTGTGCCCACATTTCCATATTCTGCGTACACTTTATGTGTCGCATCCACCACATCGTATTTCTCCGGAATCGTGCCGTTGTAATCCACTGCATTCCGCGTGATCATGTATAGCCAGCGATAGATCAATTCATTCGCCTCTTCCTTAAACCCATAATTCAGCAAACCTTCCCACAGAAAGGTGGTTCTTTTATCTCACTGAAGGAAAGTTCCAAGTAACTTTTACCTTCGTTCCTTGCCGTAGCCAGCTCTTGCAAAAGGTTGGAAAGGAAATAGATTTTTTCAATAGCAACCGAATCCCCTCCTTTGCTCACCATCCAAAAATGCCGTTTTTGGGCATCTTCTATGGTGATCTTTTTGTCCCCGTCGGTATCGGCCACCATTAACAATTCCTGCATGACAGGATCTACTTGCAGAACAAATTCGACGTTTTGTGCTGAAATTATTCCGTAGAAAAAAATAAAAAGTGTGGCGAAAATGCCCTTTTTGAAGCCCATAACCAGAAGTTTATCAATAGAAAGTTACAAAAACAGAAAAAGATAAGAAATAGTGAGGGATTGCTATTTATCTTCTTTCAGGAAGTTGATATTCCTTTTCAACCCGCTATATTTCGTCCTTTTTACAGCCGATTTCTTAAAAACTTTTCGGAAAGTTTCTTCGGTAATCTCTTCCCAATCTTTTTTTGTCATGCTCAACAAGTCTGGGTGCGGGTTTAAAAGCGGCTCCTGGTGCGCTTCGGAAAAACGGTTCCAGGGACACACGTCCTGGCAAATGTCACAGCCAAACATCCAGTCATTGAACTTGCCTTTCATTTCCTGCGGAAGCTCCTCTTTGAGCTCGATGGTGAAATAGGAAATGCATTTGCTGCCATCCACTTTGTAAGGCTCGACGATGGCCTGCGTAGGACAGGCATCGATGCAGGCAGTACAGCTGCCGCAGTGGTCGGTGGCGGGAGTATCGTATTCCAGCTCGAGATCGACGATCAATTCGGCAACAAAGAAGAAAGATCCTTTTTGTTTGGACAGCAAAAGCGTATGTTTTCCAACCCATCCCAAACCGCTTTTTGCAGCCCAGGCTTTGTCCATTACCGGGGCTGAATCCACAAAAGCACGTCCTCCAATTTCCCCTATTTCCTGCTGCATAAAGTGCAACAAACTTTTAAGCTTATCCTTGATCACAAAATGATAGTCTGTCCCGTAAGCGTATTTACTGATCTTATAAGAATCCTCCCGCTGCTTTTCTTCGGGATAATAATTCAGCAAAAGAGAAATCACACTTTTTGAACCCTCGACCAGCTTTGTAGGATCCAGACGCTTGTCAAAATAGTTCTCCAAAAATGACATTTTTCCGTGTCTTTCTTTTTGGAGGTATTCTTCCAGACGAGGTGCTTCCTCTTCCAGGAATTCTGC
>JAGXIM010000138.1 GCA_024635665.1 Salinimicrobium sp.
TTTTAGGGCTGAAATTCCTTTTCGGGATGAAAATATCATCCAAAAATGGCATTTTTGATACCTAATTTAACTGTTCTATATGACCCAGGTGAAACTTTGGAATTTGGTGCTTTGCTCTTTTTTGAGATTTAAGCCCTTCAATTTCTAAGGCGTAGCTGACCCGTTAATAATCTTTACCTGGCAGTGTAAGCAGAAATATCATTCAAAAATGACATTTTTGGGAGGTTTTTTGGTGGAAAGTGAAGAGAAGTAAAGCACTCATCCCACACCCCCGCCTCTCCCAAAGGGAGAGGAGCTAACATCATTCTCCTTCTCCCTCTCCTCTGGAGAAGCCTGTCCCGAATTCTTTCGGGAGGCTGGGGAGAGGATGAGGAATTTTGAATTTTAAATCTGGAATCTTGAATTCAAAAAGCAGTTGTTCAAGATAATTCCTGCTGAAGAGGTCTGGAAATTTTAGTTTTTAGAGAAAAATATCATTCAAAAATGACATTTTTGGGAGTTTTTTTGGTGGAAATTGAAGAGAAGTAAAGCACTCATCCCACACCCCCGCCTCTCCCAAAGGGAGAGGAGCTAACACTTTCATTCTCCCTTTCCTCTGGAGAAGCCTGTCCCGAATTCTTTCGGGAGGCTGGGGAGAGGATGAGAACTATTAAATAAATCTTGAATTTTAAATCCGGAATCTTGAATTCAAAAAGCGGTTGTTAAACCGTTTTTTGAACCACCTCAAAAACTTTTTGTCCGTCGCATTTTAATGTTTTGGAGGGATATTTCAGCAGCAAAGCATAATCGTGAGTGGCCATGAGAATGGTTCTTCCGTTTTTGCTGATTTGTTGCAGGACTTCCATCACTTCCACCGAGGTTTGCGGATCCAAATTTCCAGTGGGCTCATCGGCGAGGATGAGGTCGGGGTCATTCAGGAGGGCACGCGCGATAGCAATTCTTTGTTGTTCACCTCCCGAAAGCTGAAAAGGGTTTTTGAAACCTTTAGTCTTCATTCCCACTTTATTCAGCACTTCTTCAATTTTATTATCTATTGATGCTTTATCCTTCCAACCGGTAGCTTTCAGCACAAACCGTAGGTTCTCGTTCACATTCCGGTCATTTAGCAGCTTAAAATCCTGAAATACCACGCCCAACTTCCGGCGCAAAAAGGGAATATCTTTCTCCTTAAGTTGGCGCAGGTCATAATCCACAATAGATCCTTCGCCTTCAGTAAGCGGAAGATCCCCATAAAGGGTTTTCATAAAGCTGCTTTTCCCGGTACCGGTTTTCCCAATGAGGTACACAAATTCCCCTTTTTGGATATCTACGTTAACTTCAGAAAGAATAAGGGCCTCCCTTTGGTAAATGGCGGCGTCCTTTAGGTGCAATACGGTGTTAGACATGTAAGAGGGCTTTAATAGGGTAAAAGTAAGAAAGAGAACGTAAATATGAAGCCTTGTGTTGCTTTTCTTCAGCAGAATTTAGATTAGGTAATTTTTATGTTTCATTTAAGGGAAGTATATAATTTATCTTGCTGAATGGGCGTTATTACCTAAGAGTTTCTTATATCTTTGAATGGTCAACAAAATAAACCCCTCGAATGAAACATAGTAAAATCAGCCTTTTTGTTGTTTTTCTCCTCTTTTCTTTTCCTGTTTTCGCACAACAATCTGCAATTCATACCAATGAGTTGACAGTTTATAACCGGGCGCTGGAGCTTTACAACAATGGGCAATATCTTGCCGCCCAAACCTTGTTTGATGAGGTTCAGGATGAAGTGGAAGATGAAAGGATCAAAGCCAACGCTACCTATTATATTGCAAATGCCGCAATTAGGATGAAGCAGCCGGGTGCCGATGAGCTTATGGAGGATTTTGTGCAGCGGTATCCTACCAGCACAAAAACCAATGCTGCCTATCTGGATGTCGCCGATTATTATTTCACTTCAGGCAATTATTCCCTCGCCAAAAAATGGTACGATTCTGTCGATCAAAAGAATCTATCCAGCGCAGAGAAACAGCGGTTTTATTTCAATAACGGCTATGCCTATTTCAAAGCCAATCAATTTGAGGAAGCCAGGGAATATTTGAACCGGGTGAAGGACTCCGAAAAATATGGTTCCCAGGCAAAATATTACCTCGGCTTTATGGCTTATGAAGCAAATGATTATGAGCAGGCAAATGAGCTTTTTGAAGAAGTAGAGGATAATGAGCGTTATAGCGAAGACCTGTCTTACTTCCAGGCCGATATGAATTTTAAGCAAGGGAATTTTGAAAAGGCCATTGAACTTGGGCTGGAGCAATTGCCTCGGGCAAACCGTCGCGACCGCTCAGAACTCAACAAAATTATAGGTGAAAGTTATTTTAACCTGGGGCAATACGAAGAAGCTATTCCGTATTTAAAGGAATACCAGGGAGAACGTGGGAAATGGAACAACACCGATTATTATCAGCTCGGCTATGCCTATTTCCAGCAGGGAAATTATGAAAACGCCATTTCTGAATTCAACAAGATCATAGATGGCACCAATGCTGTTGCCCAAAATGCCTATTACCATTTGGCACAATCTTATCTGAAAACCGACAAAAAGCAGCAGGCGCTGAATGCTTTTAAGAATGCCAGTGAAATGGATTTCAACGAGGAAATCAAAGCAGATGCAGCCCTTAATTATGCGAAGCTTAGTTATGAAATTGGAAATAATTACGCCAGCACGCCGCAAGTGTTGATGGATTATCTCGAAAATTATCCCAATTCCCCGGCAAAAGAGGAGATCAATGAATTGTTGATCAATTCCTTTATTACTTCCAGAAATTATGAGGAGGCGATGAGGCTGCTTCAGGGAAACAGGAATTTCCAGAACAATGTGGTTTATCAACAGGTGGCGTTCTACCGCGGAGTTGAATTGTACAATGAAGGCGATTACATGGAAGCCCTGGAATATTTCGAGAAAGCTTTAAGTGAGAGAAGGGATCCCAGGATTACTGCTTTGACGACTTTTTGGAAAGCTGAAACCGATTTTAACCTTCGGAATTTTCAGGAAGCTTTGATTGGTTATCGTGAATTTTCGGGGATGAGCGGCGCCCAAAATGCTTCAGAAAGGGAGAATCTGGACTATAATATTGGCTACTCCTATTTTAAACAACGCGATTATGACCGCGCCATCGAATATTTCAGCAGATATGCGAAAAATGCGGCTAAAGATCCGTCGCGGCGCAATGATGCTTTTGTGAGGCTCGGCGATAGCTATTTTGTCAACAGCAGTTACTGGCCTGCAATGGAGGCGTATAATTCGGCTATTTCTTTGAACGGTTCAGAAAATGATTATGCGGCTTTTCAAAAAGCGATCAGTTACGGGTTTGTGGACAGGAACAACACGAAAATTGAAGAGTTGAACAAGTTCTTTCAGCAATATCCGCGCTCCTCTTACCGGGACGATGCGGCCTACGAATTGGGGAACACTTATATCGCGATGGACAATACAACTGAAGCGATTGCGGCCTACAACAGGCTTGTTCGCGATGTCCCCGGAAGTTCTTACGTGCCAAAAGCCTTGCTGAAGCAAGGCTTGATTTACTATAATAACAATCAGGCAGAGCAGGCGCTGGAGAAACTGAAAAAGGTGGTGACAGATTATCCTGATTCCCCTGAAGCTGTGCAGGCAGTGAAAACTGCCCGGCTGGTTTACATTGACCTTGGAAGAACAGATGATTACGCCAATTGGGTGAAAAACCTCGATTTTGTAGAGGTAACCGATGCCGATTTGGACAATACCACCTTTGAGGCTGCCGAAAAACAATACAGGGAGAACAACACCGCCAGGGCTACCACGGCTTTGGAAAAATACCTCGCTTCTTTCCCGAACGGGTTGCATGCGGTGCAGGCGAACTTTTATTTGGCGCAGATTTACTTCCGCGAAGGCAGCAAACAGAAAAGCATTCCACATTACAAGTACGTGCTGAGTAAAGGCGGCAATGAATACACCGAGCAGGCATTGGCGCGTTTGGCAGAAATTTATCTCGAAAACGGCAATTATTCTGAAGCCATTCCCATCCTGAAAAGGCTGGAAACGGAAGCTTCCTATCCCCAAAATGTCATTTTTGCCCAGTCTAATTTGATGAAATCCTATCTTCAGGAAGACCGGTATGAAGAGGCGGTAAGCTATGCCGAAAAAGTTATGGCCAACCCGGCAGCCGAAATAAGTGCGAAAAATGATGCACAGGTGATCATTGCCCGTGCCGCCATTCGCAGAGGAAACGAAGCCCGTGCCCAACAAGCCTATGCCGAGGTGCAAAAAACGGCAACTGGCGAATTGGCTGCCGAGGCTCTTTATTACGATGCCTACTTTAAAAACAAAGCAGGCAATTATGAAGCTTCCAATAATTTAGTGCAAAAACTGGCCAAGGAATTTTCCGGCTATAAATTGTACGGTGCAAAAGGATTGGTACTAATGGCTAAAAACTTTGATGAATTGGGTGATGCTTATCAGGCAACCTACATTCTGGACAATGTGATTAAGAATTTCACCCAGTTTCCAGAGGTAGTGCAGGAAGCCAGGCAGGAATTGGCCAGGATCAAAGCCCAGGAGGCGAAAACCAATGCTTCTGTAGAAACCAACAACTAATTTTCAAAAACAAACAAGCCTTCCCATGAAAATCAGCTCATTTAGGAACAGCGTATATATCCTATTTTTATTTATTACCGGAATTGTTTCCGCCCAGGATCTGGGCAGTGAAACGGTGGTGGTGGTAAAGCCGTACACCCCCAGCGTCAACGATGCATTTAAGATAAAGGAGACACCAAAGGTCACAGATTCTGTGAATATGGAAAAGAAGACGGTTCAATACAGTATTTTCTCTTTTCCGGTGGCTTCCACTTTTACTCCGGCCAAAGGTCGGGCCACCAATGTGGAAAGGGAGCGGCCACCAAAACTCTATGATAACTATATTACCCTTGGTTTTGGCACCTACACCAGCGCGCTAGCCGAATTCTACAGTAATATAGAAGTGAACAGGACCGATAACTTCGGAATTTTCCTCACCCATAATTCTGCTCAGGGGGGTATCAAAAATGTGGTTTTGGACGATAGTTTTTTAGAAACCGAACTCAACCTAAACTATTCTTCCCGTAACCGAAATTTGATTTGGAACACAGATCTTGGAGTGGAACATCAGCTTTACAACTGGTATGGCGTTGATCCAGATTTAACTATGATTTCAGAAATCGATCCGCAGCACAATTACTACAGCGTGTATGCAGGTGGGGAAGTGAACCTGGATGATTCCTTCTTTGATCGTGCAAAAGCCCGGTACCGCTATTTTGGGGACGATTATAATACTGTTGAGCATCATGCTACCTTCAAACCTACTTTGGAAATCGAACTGGGCGGGGAAATTTTCAAAACAAACCTGATATTGGATTATGTTAACACCGGCTTTGAACGCAGCTACCTGGCCGAAGAAGCTATGAATTTCAGCTTTTTGAATGTTGGGTTGGCATCCAGTCTTTTGGTTTTGCGGGATGACCTCACACTTAATTTAGGGGCTGCTGTGTACTACAGCCTGGATTCAGAAAATAGTGATAGCAACATTTACGTATATCCACAGGTGACGGCGAGTTACAGGATGGCTGGAGACGACCTAATTGGCTACGCGGGATTAGAAGGTGAACTCAAACAAAATACTTATTACAGCTTTGTAGAGAAAAACCCATTTCTTTCCCCCACACTTCAAATCCAGCCTACAGATAGGCAATACAATGCTTATGTAGGGGCAAAGGGAAAACTCAGCAACAGTATTGGCTATAACTTTCGTGCAAACTATCTAGTTGAGGACTTTAAACCGTTATTCAAGAGCAATCCGGAGTTTACGCTCCAAAACGATGAAGATTATACTTATGGAAACTCTTTAAGGGTGGTTTATGACCAGGTGAAAACCATATCGGCATTTGGGGAACTAAATTTTGATGTTAACCGCAAGTTGAACTTACGGCTGAATGGAGAGGTTTTTTCCTATAACACCGAAGAAGAAGAGGAAGCCTGGAACTTGCCCGCCTATAAAGCGAATTTGCTGGCCGATTACCAGATAACCCAAAAATGGTTTGCCGGAGCAAATATCTTTTTTGTAGGCGAAAGAAAAGATGTTCTGATATCAACTGTGCCAGATACCACGCCTATCCCCACTGTCATAACCCTGGACAGCTATTTAGATCTCAATGCTAATCTTGGTTATCGATTCAATGAACGGCTTTCGATTTTTGCAAAAGGGAATAACCTGTTAGGGGAAAATTATGAAAGATGGATGGGATATCCCGTCCTTGGGTTGCAGGTAATGGCCGGTGCAACCTACAAGTTTGACTTCGGAATATAATAATTCTAAAAACTTAATTTTTAAAAGCTGATCGGAAGATCAGCTTTTTCTTTGGAAAATGGTTGCAGTTCTCATACCCAAAAAAATCCCAAAAAAGCCTGTAATATTCTTAACAATTACATAATATTGCGAAAAAA
>JAGXIM010000139.1 GCA_024635665.1 Salinimicrobium sp.
CTTTGCCATAATTAATACTTATTTAATCTTAGTTATATATTAGTGTTCAAATTTATACAAAATCTAGAGCCAACGACGAGAATTGAACTCGTGACCTCTTCCTTACCAAGGAAACGCTCTACCCCTGAGCTACGTCGGCAAAAAAGTTTTCTCCTAAAAAGCCCGAGCTTTCCGGAGAGGTTCGCAGAGAACAATTCTACTGCAATTCTAAAAAGGATATCCAAAATTAGATACCTTATTTAAGGCCGATGATCAATTTGCACATGATCACCTTTTCTTAGAGCGGGAGACCGGGTTCCCTTCGATTCGCTTTTCAAAAGCTCACTCAGGACAGGCTTCTCACCCTGCTTCCTGCTCTCAACAAAACCTGAAATAAATCAAATCTCACTTCCTTCAGAAAGACTTAGAGCGGGAGACCGGGTTCGAACCGGCGACATTCAGCTTGGAAGGCTGACGCTCTACCAACTGAGCTACTCCCGCAATTTTGGTTCAAGATTTTCGGTTTAAGGTTCCAAGTTACTTAACCAGAAACTTTGAACTTTTAAACTTTGAACTAAAGTGGTGGGGAGAGCAGGATTCGAACCTGCGAAGTTAAAAACAGCAGATTTACAGTCTGCCCTCGTTGGCCGCTTGAGTATCTCCCCAATTATTACCTTGTCAATATTTCATAGAACCAGCGCTTTGAAATGGCTTGTTTTTTTGAAGCCGCAAATTAAAAGAAAATATTTCTATCTTCCAAAGCTTTTATTTCAAAATTCCCAAGCCCTAACTACTTTTCTAAACCAGTTAAAACTCTACTTCAACCTCAACATTTCAGAGCCGATGGAGGGACTCGAACCCACGACCTGCTGATTACAAATCAGCTGCTCTAGCCAGCTGAGCTACATCGGCCAAAATGAACTTTTTTCACAAAAAAAGTCCGCTATTTCTAACGGACTGCAAATGTATTAATTTTATTCAGTTCTCAAAACATTTACTAAAAATAATTTAGGCCACCTGGACATTAAATTTTTTCTTCCTTTTACCAAGTTGCCGCTCCAAAGTGCTAACGCATTCATCAATACCTGCTTCAAATCTTCTTCCTTTCTTCTTACAGATAAGCTCATTGCCGGGGATACTCAATAAAATTTCTGAAATTTTGTTCTCCTTGGCACTCGTATTCTGCACCTTCAAATATACATCGGCAAAGATCACATTGTCGAAATGGTTCTCTAGTTTGTCCAGTTTTTTCTGGATGAAATCAATCAGTTTTTGATCTGCATGGAAATTCACGGATTGCACATTGACTTTCATAAAATTTGAGGTTAAGGTTAAACAATTAATCGTATCCCTTTTTCCTGTTCCGCGGGTGTGCGTTTTTGTAGACCTTATTCAATTCTGCCATGCTGTTGTGTGTATAGACTTGGGTAGCAGCAAGACTGGAATGTCCTAAAAGTTCTTTAACAGCATTTAAATGAGCACCCTGGTTCAGCAAATGAGTAGCAAAAGAATGCCGCAAAATGTGCGGGCTCTTCTTTAACTTACTCGAGATACCTCTAAAGTAATTATTAATTGTCCTGTAAACAAGCGAATCGTACATTTTAACGCCCTTCGCGGTGAGAAAGAAATATCCCTGTGAATTCGCATTTTCCACAGCTTTTCGCTCTTCCAGATAAGCCCCTGCAGTTGCTGCAACCGAAGCCAAAAGTGGAATAATTCGCTCCTTGTTTCCCTTTCCCTGAACTTTGAGGATCCCGGCAGAAAAATTCATATTACCAAGTTTGATCCCAATTAATTCACTCCGGCGGATCCCGGTAGAATAAAATAACTCCACCATTAACTTGTCCCGAAGGCCTTCAAAACCTTCTGCTTCCACAGTTTCAAGAGCTGCTCCCACCTCCCCTTCCGAAAAAGGGATTTGCAGCTTCTTATTTGTCTTTAACGCCCGGTGTTTTGCAAGTGGTGATATTTCCAGCTGCCTGGTCTTCTGAAGAAACCTGTAATAAGCCTTTAAGGAAGAAATCTTTCTATTGACACTATTATTGGACAGCCCGGTGTCTACCAGGTGCACTACCCAACTCCGCAACATTGGATAGTTTACCTCTTTAAGGTCGGCCTGGTCATATTCTGAAAGTATGAAATCTGCGAACGAATACAGGTCAGCACGGTATGCAGTTATGGTGTGGCGGGAATTTTTCTTCTCCAGCTCCAGGTATTCAAAAAAGCTCTTGTAGGCGTCGTGCTGATTTTTGGGCATAAAAAAACTGTTGGAAAACAAAGTTATCAAACTTTAGTTTACCAACAGTTAATATTTGTATACCTAAGAAGTAGTGCTTAGGAATGTATACTAGATATCTTCCTGATCTCTTAAGTGCTGTATGTACTGCGCTTTTTGGACTTGAGCCCTACGTTCTACTGACGGTTTCATGAAAGCCTGACGGCTTCTCAATTGACGCATTGTACCTGTGCGATCAAATTTACGCTTGAAACGCTTCAGCGCTCTATCAATATTCTCTCCGTCTTTAACTGGTATAATTAACATAGTGTCACCTCCTCTCTTTAGAAATTATTAAGGCTGCAAAGATAAATGAATTGTGCAAACCCGCAATTTTAATCTATTTTATTTCAGAAATATTTTACAAGCCCTAGATTGTCATCCTGAACGTAGCGTAGCGAAATGAAGAATCTCTAAAGAAGTTATTTTCTTCCAAAAGATCCTTCGAAAATGCCCTTTTTGAATAGAATTGTACCCTTAAAGAGATTTCTCCTGCGTCGGAGTGACAAAAACTTCGAATCTTGAACTTTGAACCTATTTCGCTGCCGGTTTATATTCCTTCCCGTCAATCACCATTTTAGCAATTATTTCCCTCAAGATTTCAGAAGTTCCGCCGCCAATGGGGCCTAACCTACTGTCGCGTGAAAGACGCGCTAACGGATAATCTTCCATATACCCGTAGCCACCGAGGAATTGTAAACACTGGTAAATCACTTTATCTGCCATTTTTGTGGAAAGCAACTTGGACATACTCGCCTCTTTCACTACATAAATTCCTTTGTTAAGCCTTTCTGCTATAGAATAATTGAACTCCTTGTTCATTTCCACTTCACTCGCCATGTCGGCGATGCTGTGTCTCAAAGCCTGGAATTTATCAATGGTTTTCCCAAAAGCTTCGCGCTCCCTCATATAATTAAGCGTGTAGTCAAGGGCGTATTCTGCACGGGCATGGGCATTGATACCCATAATCAACCTTTCAAAAGCAAAATGTTGCATGATGTAAGGAAAACCTTTTCCCTCCTCGCCCATCAAATTTTCTTCAGGGATTTCAACATTGTCAAAGGCGATTTCCGCAGTGTCTGAAGCCCTCCATCCCAGTTTATCCAGCTTCGTAGCCGAAATTCCAGGCGTATCTCTGTCCACAATGAACATGCTCATGCCTTTGTTCCTGAGTTCGGGATTCGTCTTTGCTGCCACCACAAGATAATCTGAATAAACCCCGTTCGTAATAAACGTTTTGGAACCGTTGAGGATGTATTTATCGCCTTTTTTGACAGCTGTGGATTTCATCCCGGCAACATCTGAGCCTCCCGAAGGTTCGGTAATACACAAACAACCAATTTTTGTCCCGTCTATACTTGCGGTAAGGTATTTTTCTTTGATTCGTTCATCACCCTCCTTCGCCACATGCGTCATTGCCAAATACGCGTGCGCCCACATGGCCGCAGCGAAACCGCCTGAATCTATCTTTTGTAATTCCTCCAGAAAAATAACTGTATAAAAAATATCAAGATCCAGTCCTCCATATTTTTCGGAATAGTTCAATCCGAAGTAGCCCATTTCCCCAAATTTCTCCCAGATAAACCGTTCAATAGTGCCTGTTTTTTCCCATTTTTCAATGTGCGGCACCACTTCCTTCTGCAAAAACCCTTTAAAGCTTTCCCTGAAGAGCTCATGTTCTTCTGTAAAATACCTGTTGTCCATATAAATAAGTCTGTTCTACGTTGTTAAAACTGAAATAAGGGGATAAAAAATGTGTTATTCTTAGTCAATGCTCAAATATAATTTAATTCTGTCGATTTTTTCCACCGGAAAATTTTTTATCTGTTCCAGTTCCTCAAAAGAAGTGATTCTTTCGTTCTTTTTTCGGAGGGCAATGACTGACCGGGCAAGTTCATAGTTGAAGTAGGGCATTTCAGAAAGCTGAAGAACCGTAATATTGTTCAAGTCCATCTTTTCTGAAGTGCTATCCCGAACCTCAAACATCAGTAAAACTTTTTCAACAACTTCAGGTGAAAGGCCGTAAACATCCTGTAGCTGAATTCCTCCCCTAAAGCCATCAATTTTTGTCCTGTAGGTAACGATCCTTTGAGAAAATGTTTCGCCAATTCCGTTCACCTTCTGAAGGTCTTCGGCGGAGGCCAGGTTAAGATCTGCTTTATTTAGAGGTTCCAAAAATGACTTTTTACGTACATCTTTTTCTTCAGCCTTGCTGCGCGTCCAATCGGGGAATTTGAAGAAGGGGGAAATAATATTCAGAAGGGAGTCTGAAACTCCTGTAACCTTTTGGAATTCTTCAGAAGAATTTATCCATAAGCCCTGCGCCCGATGTGCATGCAACCGGTCAATTTCTTCAACTGACATTCCTAAGGTGTAGCCTTTATAATCTGAAATCGTGCTGGGATTGAAAGCGGCCATTTGTGATATATTCCTGGTCGCGGCCACCTGCTTTAAAGAATCTATGGAATTTTGGATCTTCCTTACGGCCTCCTCCTGCCTGGGATCTTCGGAACTTTCTGAAGTAAAAGGAACGAAAAAATAGACCAACTGCAGGGCGATAATTATTACTACCAAAAGAAAAATCCCATTTTGCTGACTCCTGTTGAAAACAAAATGGGATTTGAATTTATTCATTTTTGGAGGGTTAAGAAGCCGGCTTCACTTTCTCCTTTTCAGGTTTGTGGAACAGCTCTCCTGCTTTCAATTTTCTAGAATATTCATCCAGATCTTTTTTCACTTCTCCAGACATAATATAAAGTCCGATAATGTTAGGGAACGACATGGCCAGGATCATCATATCAGAGAAATCCAATACGGCACCCAAACTCACAGAAGCTCCTATCACCACAAACACAAGAAACAATCCTTTATATACAATTTCGATATTTTTGCTTTTCCCAAAAAGGTAAGTCCAGGCTCTCATTCCGTAGTAAGACCAGGAGATCATAGTTGAAAAAGCAAAGAGGAAAACGGCTGTTGCCAACACGTATGGGAACCAGGAAATCACGCTACCAAATGCGCTGGAGGTCAATTCTACCCCTCCTATGCCTTCAACTTCATGCATTCCGGTAAAGATCAACACCAAAGCCGTAAGCGTACACACGACCACCGTATCAATAAAAGGTTCTAAAAGCGCCACATAACCTTCGGAAGGTGGATGGTTCGTTTTTGCCGCAGAGTGGGCAATAGCCGCAGAACCAACCCCTGCTTCGTTCGAAAAGGCAGCCCTTTGGAAGCCTACGATTAATACACCAATCACTCCACCTTTCAATGCACTGGGACTAAATGCCCCGTCCCAAATCGCTGAAAATGCAGGACCAATATTCTCAATATTCACCCCAATCACCACCAAAGCACCGATCACGTAAACAGCAGCCATTATAGGCACAATTTTACCCGTCACTTTGGCAATACTACTAATACCACCAATAATGACGATACCTACTAAGATGGCAACGACGACTCCAAATATGAATCCGTTCCCAACCAAGGCGGGAAATTCACCTGCCAGGATCACAAAAGATTGGTTGGCCTGGAACATGTTCCCGCCCCCAAAAGAAGCCCCAATGGCTAAAATTGCAAAGAAAACCGCAAGGAATTTACCTAATCCCTTTTGGTTCCGTTTTTCAAGCCCATACCTTAAATAGTTCATTGGACCGCCAAAAACACGGCCTTCACTATTGATAAACCGGTATTTCACACCTAAAGTACACTCCACAAATTTAGATGACATCCCCAGCAAACCAGCCAGGATCATCCAAAACGTAGCCCCTGCGCCTCCTAAAGAAACAGCCACGGCCACCCCTGCGATATTCCCGAGTCCAACGGTTCCCGACACTGCCGTTGCGAGTGCCTGGAAATGGGTTACCTGTCCGGGTGCATTGGGATCATCATATTTTCCACGGGCAAGGTCCAAAGAATGTTTGAAGCCCCTAAAGTTGATAAAACCTAAACGTAGCGTAAAAAACAAGGCTCCAAATAAAAGCCAGACCACAATAAACGGAATGTCCTTTTGTTGCATGTCCCCGTTCGGATGACGCAAAGGCACAGGTTCATCATAAACTATAGCTGCAAGATATTGCGCACCTTGTTCAATAACGTGCTCTTTATTGTCACTGTTATAGATCACCCCACCTTCCTGGACAAGATATTCCAGTTCCCCTTCGGCGTTGGCATAAGCCGTGCTTTCCTCTCCATCTTTGGAAACAATTGCAATTGCCTCGCCGGCCTCTACGCGGCTTCCTTCAGGTTTCAGCCATTCTTTCAGAATAAATTTCGCAGCTACCGTTGCTGTCCATTCAGGTGCAGGCACTCGTTTTGAGTCAGCGTAGACCACAGGATCGTAGATCCCAATTGCCGAAAACGGGTCCCAGAACAAAACAGCCCCCATAGCCTCCACAATAGGCGCGAACGTACCATTAAAATGCTCGGTGATAGCCTCCGCTGGAACAGTGATTTCCTTAAATACTTCATTTCCCTCTGCATCACTAACCAATACCGAATAGGCCACTCCTTCTACAAGGGCTTCGGCCCGGGGGGAATCCAAAGGCGTGTTCTGGCTGGACCATTTGTACTGGTATGGAGGAGTTCCTCCCTGTACATCCAGTACAATGATCCCATTATTAATGATCTTAGAAGGATTTTCTATTTCGGCTTTCACCTGCAACTCTTGTGCATACGTGGTGAAAATGAAAACAGAAAACAGGAATGAAAGCAAGTACTTTCTCATAAGGTAGTATTAGATATTGAAATATAGATTGGATTGTTATTTTCGGCGAAGCAAGATGCTAAAAATATGAACGTTTTCAAATTTTCGAAAGTTAAATTGCAAACAAAACGTTAATTAGCCATCTTGCGGGCAACACCTCTAGCTAAAAAAAATAACCTACAAATCAAAAACTGAAGTCCGTTTTGCATAGATCATGTCCTTGAACTTCAGCAAAAAAGCAAGCGTTAGGTAAATGGCAAATCCGGCACCAAAAGTGGCAAAAGAAAGGTATATAAAAAAAAGCCGAACGTTTTTAGCCCGAATCCCAAGTTTGTCTGAAAACCTGGAAGACACATAGAAACCGTGCCTTTCAAAAAAACTCCTCATGTTGTTTACTAGCTGCATGTCGCAAAGATATTAAATTTGCTCCTGTCTTTGTAAAATTTTCGTTCCCACAGAGCATTGTAAACAACGTTTTTTATCACAATATTCTTTTTTTAACTGCAACAAAGCCTGCGATTCCAAAGCATTTGAAGCCGTTGAAGGTCGCAGCAAATTGTATTTCCCGACTGTTTGATTGGATTCTTTATCAAGGGAAGCCATAACTTCGTACAGGGGCTCGAAACCTTCTTTCCCTTGTTCTTTTAAATAGTAAAATTTTACCGGGACCAGGGTGTTGATTATCAGCAATTCCACAAATTGGGGAGTGAGCCTTTTTTTTCTCCTGGAATGTGGCTTTGAAAAGGTATAGTGAGTTTCCCAAAAGTTATTGACAGAACAAGAGAAAAGCTGTTCCAGGCCTTCCGTTTTTTTGCTGCTGATGAGTTGGGAAAACAACGAAGGTTGATGATGGTACAAGGCTGCGAGCTGCGCCAGTCGGATTTCAGGAAAGTTATCTGGTCGTAACCGGAAGTATTTCACCGGTAGCACACCTTCCACCTGAAGCTTGTGTTTCTTCTTCAAAAAATGGTATTTCCCCTTTAGATGCTTATAATATGGTTCCTCCAAATCCTTCTCCAAAAGCCCCGCTTGCCCCATAAATACTGCTTCCAGATCTTCCTGGTTAGCTCTTAGTTTCCTTACAACTTTAAAAGGAATGGAATTGGCTATACTTAAAAAAGCTTCCCCGTTTATGTTCAACCCAAAGTTCTTCGCCAACATCTTAAAAAGAAGTTCTTCCCAATCCCCGGAAGATTTTTCCAACACTTCTGCTAAAAACTGTGATTTGGTTTCCAATCTTTCAAAATAAAGTCGCTCCAGCCAATTCCCCATGGTAAAATCGTCAATAGAAGCAAAATCTTTTTCACAATTGATCCATTTGCCCGAAGAAGCCGCGGTTAGGTTCTCATATCCCTGCAGGGCTTTTTCTGAAACCAGTTCTTTGAGTTCCAGCACAGGTAGCGGGGAATTGTCCTTTCGGAAAATATCGAGATCATGCTCCCAAACCACGTGCAGGATCACATTGTCATAAGCGGGATCTTTTTCGTGCCTGTGTGCATACCAGTCTGAAGATTTGATATGGATCTCCACATTTCCCGCCCATTCCTGATCTCCTATCACCACCCTGCCGTTAAAGAAATCGGGGCCCGATAGGAAGTTGTGGATGCCAGGGGAAAGCACCGAAATTGGAAGGCCTTCTGAAGTAGTCAACTCCCTGCCTTTCCATTTTTGGAACTCCCATAAGTAATGTAGGTAATCTTCCTGCATCCGATAAATGTAGCTCATTTACCGGCAGCTTACTGATCTTGAAATAGTTAATTCTGAACCAAAAAAAGATCCAAAAATGTTAATTTTCTGAAGGTATTTTGTCATACACCCTATCCAGGATTTCTTCTACCCATAAAGTGTACATTTTCCCGCTTGGATGCAGCCCATCATTGGCGACCAAAGTTTCGTCTTCCTTAGCCTGTTTGGAGATTGGGGTAATATTGTAAAAATCAATTTCAAATTCTGAAGTCACCTTTTTAAAAACCTCATTAAACGCTTTTATTTCCTGCGCAATTTCTTCGGAATTGGCTGCGCCAAAAGGTGTAGCGCCGTAATCGGGAATGCTCACGGCAAAAACCCC
>JAGXIM010000140.1 GCA_024635665.1 Salinimicrobium sp.
AATGATCGTTTTCAACAAGGAAGGCGGGAATTCAGATTTAGGAAGGACCTTTACCAAGAACCCCGGAATATACCTGATGAACGCTTCCGGAGAGAACATCAAAAAGATCACAGATGAGGGAGAATTTGCCATGTTCAATACCAACAATGACCGCATCCTTTTCCAGACGGGAGGATATTTATTCGGTAGCCTCACAAAGAAACTCAAGAGTGTTAACCTCAATGGTCACGATGAACGCACCCACATCGAATCCAAATACGGCGGCCGCCTGGTTCCCAGCCCCAATAATAAATGGATAGCTTTCAGCAACCTTCACAAAGCTTACGTGGCTCCGCTAATGATGGCAGGAAAAGCTGTGGAAATAGGACCTGACAGCAAAACTATTCCGGTGAGTCAGCTGGCGAAAGATGCCGGGATCAACCTGCACTGGTCAAACGACAGCAAGAATGTGCACTGGACTTTGGGCGATGAATATTTCACGAACAAAATTACCGAGCGTTTTACCTTTTTAGAGAACTCAGTGGATTCCATTCCGCCGATGACTGAAGAGGGAACCAAGATCGGGCTTAAAGTAAAGACAGATGTACCTTCGGGACAGATCGCTTTCAGCAACGCACGTATTATCACCATGAACGGCGATAAAGTGATCGAGAACGGAAGTATCGTAATCGAAGGCAACAAGATTGTGCAGATAGGGAATGCTTCCGACGTAAATGTGCCGCGAAACGCGAAGGTTTACGATGTGGAAGGCAAGACCATCATGCCCGGTATGGTAGATGCGCATGCTCATATTGGAGCTTTCAGGTATGGATTGACGCCGCAGCAGCACTGGCCTGCATTTGCGAACATAGCCTACGGAGTTACTACCGCGCATGACCCTTCAGCATTGAGTGAAACTGTCTTCGGAATGGCCGAACTTATCAAGAGCGGAGAAATGGTGGGACCGAGATTGTACTCCACCGGTATCATTCTTTACGGGGCCGAAGGAGACTTTAAAGCAGAGATCAACAGCCTGGAAGACGCAAGATCTGCCCTGAGAAGGACTAAGGCTTTTGGCGCGACATCGGTAAAAAGTTATAATCAGCCACGCCGCGAGCAACGCCAGCAGGTGATGCAGGCTGCAAAAGAGCTGGGCATGAACGTGGTTCCTGAAGGCGGTAGTACCTTCCTGCACAACATGAACATGATCGTGGACGGGCATACCGGGATTGAACACAACATTCCCGTAGCACCGGTTTATAAGGATATCAAGACTTTGTGGGGCAACAGCAACACCGGCTACACTCCTACTCTTATCGTGAATTACGGCGGAATTAACGGCGAATATTATTTCTACGACAAGACCAACGTATGGGAAAACGAAAAACTCCTGAATTTCACTCCGCGGTCTGTAATCGATTCCCGCTCCAGACACCGTACCACGCTGCCTGAAGAAGAGTATGAGCAGGGACCTATTCTGGTTTCAGAAACTGCCAAACTACTTTCCGACGAAGGCGTGAAAGTGAATATGGGAGCCCACGGACAATTACAGGGGCTTGGAGCCCATTGGGAGCTTTGGCTGATACAGATGGGAGGCATGAGCAACATGGAAGCACTAAAGACCGCGACAATCAATCCGGCAGAATACATTGGAATGGGCGCTGAGATAGGAAGCCTTGAAGAAGGCAAACTTGCTGACCTGATTGTACTGGAAGAGAATCCGCTGGAAGACATTCGCAACACCAACACGATCCTCTACACCATGGTCAACGGCCGACTTTATGACGCCGAGACCATGAACGAGATCGGGAATCATCCGAAGACAAGAGGAGAATTTTACTGGGAAAATAATCGGTACAATCCTTCTTATGGATGGCATGAGGAGAGTGTGGGGCATGGGTGTATGGCTCACTAAAATGTATATTGTATAAGGTATATTGTATAATGGCTTACTCCTGAAATTGTATAGTGTATAAAGTATAATGTATCATGCCTTACTCTTGTTCTTGAGGAGGCTATAACTTAGAGTCTAGAGACTAGACTAAAGACTATCGCCTATTGTCTAACGACTGATAAAAAGCCGGGGTCCTTTGGATCTCGGCTTTTTCTTTGAGGGGAAGTCTCAGAGATCTCGACCTTTTTTTACCACCTGAATGTGGCGGAAATTCATGTTATCTATTGTCATTTCGATCAAAGACAGAAATCTCTGAGATCAGAAAAATGTAACTTTGGACCCATTTTTGAATCCCAATTTTAAATTCAGGGTTCAAGACCTTGAACTTTGAACATTAAAATTTGAACCGTTGATACAATCTGTAGTTCATTACTTCCTCCACCTCATCTTCATCGGTGCCATCGCGTATTGGTACGATAAAAATAACTGGAAACGCAACTGGCTGATACTTCTTTCGACGATGTTCGTTGATCTCGACCATCTTTTGGCAGATCCCATTTTTGCTCCCGATCGCTGCAGCATAGGTTTTCACATTTTGCATTCGGAATACATAATTCCGTTTTATTTTTTGGGGGCGGCTTTTATTAAAAATAGAACCGTGAAGCTTGTTTTCATAGGACTTGCCTTTCACATGGTGACCGATTTTATTGATTGCCTGTGGACTTTCTTTGAATGTGGGACTTGTGGATTTCCGGAATTCTTTTAGGATCCCAGCACTATTTTCTTCCGAAGCTGAAAAACATCAGGTTCCAAAAAGGGCATTTTCACAACATATTTTTCCTACGAAAAAAGTCAAAATCCTTTCACAGCAAGTTCAAATAAAATCCAAACTGCTTTTATTTCATTCCCGAATTCCATTATATTTACCACGGTGAAACCTTTCGCCACTCCAGATCAAAAAGCCAAAAAAATCAGAACATGCACGTAGCCATTGCAGGAAACATCGGTGCGGGGAAAACCACCCTCACAAAATTACTAGCCAAACATTTTAAATGGGAGGCCCAATATGAAGATGTACTTGAAAATCCATACCTGGAGGATTTTTACAACAAAATGGAGCGCTGGTCTTTTAACCTGCAAATCTACTTTTTAAACAGTAGGTTCCGCCAGATCCTCGAGCTCCGGGAAAGCGGAAAAGCCATTATTCAAGATCGCACCATCTACGAAGATGCGCACATTTTCGCGCCAAACCTTCACGCGATGGGCTTGATGACCAACA
Source organism: Salinimicrobium sp. (assembly GCA_024635665.1). GTDB lineage: Bacteria > Bacteroidota > Bacteroidia > Flavobacteriales > Flavobacteriaceae > Salinimicrobium. The sequence continues at coordinate 3,153 of JAGXIM010000140.1, forward strand.
GGGATTTTGAAAATTACAGGTCACTTTTTGACCTTATGGAAAATGTGGTGAAAGGACCCGACCTTCTAATATATTTGCGAAGCAGCATCCCAAACCTGGTCTCCCAAATCCATAAAAGAGGGCGTGAATACGAGAATTCTATTTCCATTGATTACCTCAGCCGGCTTAACGAACGGTACGAGGCCTGGGTCCACACTTATGACAAAGGAAATCTTTTAATTATTGATGTAGATGACATTAACTTTGTGGATGATCCTGAAGATTTAGGAAATATCATTACCCGAATCGACGGCGAATTGAACGGATTGTTTAAGTGATAAAAACATCAAATCCAAAAGGCAGGACAAGTTAGAAGTACGAAGTTGGAATTTGGTATTTGGTATTTGGTGCTTGGAATTTGGTGCTTGGAATTTTTAAGAAATAAACCCATTTTCCCTTGCATGCTCTTCAGCTTCTTCTAATGTCTCCACAGAAAGTACCGGCACCGTTTTGAATTCATCGACAATAGACTGCACCCGGGCCATTCTTTTACGATGGTTTACGCTGCGAAGATAAATTACCAGGATACGGTCTGGATATTGGGCAGCGATATCTGTGTAAATCCTGGGGTCGTGCTCGCCGCTATCGCCTATCAGGATAAACTTTAACTTAGGATAGGTTTTTAAGATATTGATGATCTCCTTTTGTTTATGAGGTTTTTCAGGTTTTAGAGATCGGTCAAATGGATTCCGGAAATCCCGCAGTAAAATCGCCCCTTTTGGAAAGTTGTTTAATTCCAGAAACAACTTTAAATATTCGTACAAATTCCACGGACTGTTGCTTAAATAAAAAACCGGATTTTGTTCTTTGCCTTCCTTTCCAGCGTGCAGATCTTGATAAAAATCGGGGGAACCCTCCAGGGAAATCCTGCTGTGCGCCTTTTTGAAGAGGGAATTGTGAAGCACCCGCCATTTTAAAAAAGAAGTCACCCCGGTTTGCAAAATGGTGTCGTCGATATCACTAATCACCCCAAACCTGGCAGTAAGTGGCGGAATCAACAATTCCGCGTCAAAATCATTGTCGTGCGTAATGATACTATTTTTGACCTCGTTCACGTAAGCCACCTTCAGCGGCACCCAACCTTCTTCATCGGCATGTTCTTTTAAATTAACCGAAGAGGTTTTGTCAAAAAGAAAATAGCCTGCTTTATTCGTTTTAGTAGTAAGAACGGTACCATTTGGTAACTGAAGCGCAATTTCGGCACCGGAAATCTCATAACTATCAAATTGTTTATAAGTGTTCACTAAAGTCCTGAAAATCGACTGATTTTCGTGCATCTTCAGCTTATCGTCGTCCAGCGCCCGCCCCAGGAGATAGAGGTGGCCAGGCGTGCCGTAGCTTCGGTAGGTTGCAAGTTTGACTTCAGGTTTGGCGGTTAAATGGTTTTTTAATTTCTGAAAAATTCTTTTCATGAACACTTCCTTAAAATGGCATTTGGCAGCTTTTTTCTGTTTAATTCTGAAGTCCCACCATCCATTCAAGGTACATTTAAAATAAAAAATCCCAGCCAAACAGCCGGGATTTTACATTTATTTTAGCAAAATTCTTTCAGATTATTCCCTTCTCAGCGCATCTTCTGAATTATTTTCAGCTGAAAAATTTGAGTCAATTTCAGCATTTTTGACTGCTTTTGCGATTTTTTCCGCAGCTTCCAGATCCTCATATTCAGTTTCTGAAAAATGAGCAACTTTTTGAGAAGTTTCATCACCCTGCAAAGTGGTGGTAACTTCATCAATTACAGGAGTGTTGGCTACAGCCATATCCTCCCCAAGTATAGGCGCGATCACCAAACCTATCAAGCAAGTAAGTTTGATAAGGATGTTCATCGATGGCCCGGAAGTATCTTTAAAAGGATCCCCTACGGTATCACCGGTAACTGCGGCTTTATGGGCTTCAGAACCTTTGTAGGTCATCTCGCCATTGATCATGACACCAGCTTCAAATGATTTCTTGGCGTTATCCCAGGCTCCCCCGGCATTGTTCTGGAAAATAGCCCAAAGCACGCCACTAACGGTCACCCCGGCCATGTAACCACCGAGCATTTCAGCAATCATGCGGTTTTCATAACCTAGAACCATTGGCACAAGCACAATAACAATAGGCGAACCAATTGTAAGGATCCCCGGAAGCAACATTTCCCGTAGGGCCGCCTGAGTTGAGATTTCAACACATTTATCGTATTCCGGTTTTCCGGTTCCTTCCATAATCCCCGGAATTTCCCTGAACTGCCTACGTACCTCGTTGACCATATCCATGGCTGCTTTCCCCACAGATTGCATGGCAAGTGCCGAAAATACAACGGGGATCATTCCTCCCACGAACAGCATGGCAAGTACGGGGGCTTTAAAGATGTTGATCCCGTCAATCCCGGTAAAAGTCACATAAGCGGCGAAAAGCGCAAGCGAAGTAAGCGCTGCTGAAGCAATGGCAAAACCTTTTCCTGTCGCTGCAGTGGTGTTCCCTACGGAATCCAAAATATCTGTCCTCTCCCTTACTTCGGAAGGCAGTTCGCTCATTTCAGCAATCCCACCGGCATTATCGGCGATAGGCCCAAAAGCATCGATCGCCAACTGCATCGCAGTGGTGGCCATCATGGCAGAAGCTGCCAGGGCAACCCCGTAAAATCCTGCAAAAGCGTAAGATGCCCAAATCGCAATTGCAAATAAAAGCACAGAATAAAAAGTAGAGATCATCCCTGTGGCAAGACCTGCAATGATATTTGTCCCTGCCCCGGTACTGGAGTTTTGTACAATTGAAAGCACTGGTTTTTTACCCAGACCCGTATAATATTCGGTCACTGCTGAAATCACTCCGCCAACAACCAATCCAACCAAAGTCGCATAGAAAACCCTCATGGATGATATTTGTTGGAGGCCTTCACCGAAAAATTCCATTTGCATGGTTTCGGGAAGCATGTATTTCACCAAAAAGAAAGTAGACACGGCAACCAACCCGATGGAAACCCAGTTCCCCCTGTTAAGTGCGGCCTGTACTTCGGCTTCCTTAGCAGTGTTGCTTTTGATCTTGACCAGCAAAGTTCCAATTATGGAAATAATGATCCCAACACCGGCAATTACAATTGGAAGCAGGATTGGTCCTATTCCGCCAAAACCTGCAGAAATAATATCACCGCCCATGTCTTTGATCACGTAGTTTCCAAGCACCATTGCAGCCAAAACGGTCGCGACATAACTTCCAAAGAGATCGGCACCCATTCCGGCTACATCCCCTACGTTATCGCCCACGTTATCGGCAATGGTCGCAGGATTTCGGGGGTCATCTTCCGGGATACCGGCTTCGACTTTCCCTACAAGATCTGCGCCCACATCGGCCGCTTTGGTGTAGATCCCGCCACCCACACGGGCAAAAAGGGCAATAGATTCGGCTCCTAATGAGAATCCGGCAAGGGTCTCGAGAACAATAGTCATTTGATGCACATCTGTCCATTCCCCGCCCATGAAGAAGTGGTAAAAGATGATGAAGAAGGTGGTCAAACCAAGAACGGCCAATCCCGCAACGCCTAATCCCATAACGGTTCCACCTCCAAAAGAGACTTTTAAAGCCTGCGGGAGACTAGTACGGGCAGCCTGAGTGGTACGAACATTAGTTTGGGTTGCGATTCGCATTCCAATATTTCCGGCGAAAGCCGAAAAAATGGCCCCAAAAATAAAGGCCACCACAATAAGGATATGAGTAGTAGGAACGATAAATGAAATACCTGCCAGGACGATACTGGCACCAATAACGAAAATGGTAAGTAATTTGTATTCGGCTTTAAGAAAAGCCAGCGCCCCTTCATAAATATGAGAGGAGATTTCTTTCATTTTTCCATCTCCGGAGTCTTGTTTCATTACCCAGGAGCGTTTGACCCACATAAAAATAAGCCCTATAACGGCCAGAATTGCCGGCAGCCAGATCATCAGTGATTCCATAATATTTTGTTAATTTATTTTAGCGGGGCTAAAGGTAGCTAAACCCCAGAAAAGAAAAAAGCAATAACTTTTCCTGTTATTGCTTTTATGATAATAATCATGTGCGATAATTAATTATTCTATTCCAAAATGGCCTTTTCCACCATTACTTTCTTTATAACGCTTCACACACTGGTCAATAATAGTATTGGCTTCCTTTACATCTCCCCATCCTTCAACGTCCACTTTCTTTTGCTCCAAATCTTTATAAACCTGGAAAAAATGTTCAATTTCTTTGATAAGATGTGCATTTAGATCCTCCAGGTCATTGTGCTTGTTCCAAATAGGATCTGAAATTGGCACACAAATAACCTTTTCATCGGGTCCTTTTTCATCGGCCATATGGAAGACTCCAATTGGTTTCACCTCCATGACACACCCTGGGAAAGTTGGTTCGGTGACTAATACCAGTACATCCAGTGGATCCCCGTCCAGGGCGAGGGTTTCAGGAATAAAACCGTAATCGGCAGGATACATCATAGAGGAAAAGATCATCCTGTCATAGCGTACCTTTTTTAGTTTGAAATCATATTCGTATTTATTCCTGCTCCCTTTCGGGATCTCTATTAAAACGTCAAAAGTCTTTGTCATTTTTATTTATTTTTTAATCTTTATTTTCATCAAGGGCGGCAAATATACTTATTCTTAAGGTTTAAAAAATCTGTTTCCCCGCAGAAGAACCTAATTTACAGCCTATTTTGGAAAACTTCCCCGGGTTTTATGTTTTGCTTCACATTCATGCCACAAAGAAAGCCTCCCGAAGGAGGCTCTAAAATGCCATTTTTGAATGGTATTAATCTTTGTAAAGTACTTTTTTCACCGCCTTTATTACATCCTTATAGTTTGGCAACCACTCTTCCAGCAAAACAGGGGAATAAGGCGCCGGGGTATCGGCTGTGTTGATTTTTTCAATAGGTGCATCCAGGTAATCAAAAGCTTTGGACTGTACCTGATAAGTAATCTCGGTAGCAATGTTCCCAAAAGGCCAGGATTCCTCCAGAATTACGAGCCGGTTAGTTTTCTTTACAGATTCCAGGATGGTCTCGTGGTCCATGGGGCGGATTGTCCTAAGATCAATTATTTCGCAGGAAATATCTTCTTTTTCCAGTTCTTCAGCAGCTTTATAAGCCTGCTTGATGATCTTTCCGAAAGAAACTATAGTCACATCGGAACCTTCCCTTTTGATATCGGCTTTTCCAATTGGCAACACGTACTCTTCTTCGGGCACTTCACCTTTGTCGCCATACATTTGTTCAGATTCCATGAAGATCACAGGATCATCATCCCGAATGGCCGCTTTCAGCAATCCTTTCGCATCGTACGGATTAGACGGCACAATAACTTTTAGCCCAGGGGTATTGGCAAACCAGCTTTCAAAAGCCTGCGAGTGGGTCGCGCCCAATTGTCCTGCAGAACCTGTTGGCCCCCTAAAAACTATTGGAATGTTAAATTGCCCCCCACTCATTTGCCGCATTTTGGCCGCGTTGTTTATGATTTGGTCAATTCCCACAAGGGAAAAGTTAAAGGTCATATATTCTATAATAGGACGGTTCCCATTCATGGCGCTACCTACTCCAATTCCCGAAAAACCTAATTCTGAGATTGGCGTATCAATTACCCTGTCTGGCCCGAATTCGTCCAACATTCCTTTTGAGGCTTTATAAGCTCCATTATATTCGGCAACTTCTTCCCCCATAAGGTATATAGTATCATCCCGACGCATTTCTTCGCTCATGGCCTGGGCAATTGCTTCCCTGAATTGGATAGTCTTCATTACGAGTTGTGATTTAAAAATTCGAGGAACAAAAATAGTAATTCAAAAAGGGATATACGACTTCTTGATAACAAAAATTTCTTATGCACGCACAGTAAATTTCGTATCAAATTATGTATCTTCGTAAACCATTACATTTTTTCACTTAAAAAACTAAAATTTATGAAGATATTAGTCTGTATAAGCCATGTTCCCGATACTACTTCAAAAATCAACTTTACTGAAGGAGACACCAAATTTGACACAAATGGGGTTCAGTTTGTAATCAACCCGAATGACGAATTTGGTCTTACCCGTGCGATGTGGTTCAAGGAAAAACAAGGTGCAACTGTAGATGTCGTGAATGTTGGCGGTGCCGAAACAGAACCAACTTTACGAAAAGCCCTCGCCATTGGTGCCGATAGCGCCATACGGGTGAATACACCTGCCACAGACGGAATATACGTAGCAAAGCAATTGGCGAAAGTATTTAAAGATGGAGGTTATGACCTGGTGATCGCCGGCCGCGAATCTATTGATTACAACGGCGGAATGGTTCCGGGAATGCTTGCCGGGCTTGTTGGTGCAAATTTCGTGAACACCTGTATTGGTTTGGAAATTGAAGGAAATGAAGCTACCGTCATCCGTGAAATCGATGGAGGAAAAGAAACTTTAAGAGCCGCCCTTCCATTAGTAATTGGCACCCAAAAAGGAATTGTTGAAGAAAGCGATCTTCGCATTCCCAACATGAGAGGGATCATGCAGGCGCGTAAGAAACCAATGAACGTGGTGGAACCTATCGAGACAAATACGAATACCGAAGCCGTCAAATTTGAAAAACCAGAACCTAGAGGGGATATCAAGATGATAGATCCAGAAAACCTGGATGAGCTGGTGGACCTTCTTCACAATGAGGCCAAAGTCATTTAAGGTTTAAGGTTTAAAAATCTGCATTCATTACACCCTTGGAATTTGGAATTTAAAGAATTATAAAAATTTAAAAAGAAAAATATGTCAGTTTTAGTATATACAGAATCAGAAGAAGGAAAATTCAAAAAGACGGCTTTAGAGGTAGCGTCCTATGCGAAAGGCGTGGCCGATATGTTGGGTACCGGGGTTACGGCGGTGACTTTTAATGCCGGCGACACTTCAGAATTGGGGAAATACGGAGTTAGCAAAGTCTTAAAGGTCAACAGCGATAAACTTAAAAAATTTAATGCAAAAGCCTATACCGATGCCTTGAAACAGGCTGTGGAAAAAGAAGGTTCTAAAGTGGTGGTGTTAAGCCAAAGCGCGAATGCAAAATACCTTGCGCCTTTATTGGCCGTACAGCTCGAGGCGGGATATGCTTCCAACGTAGTTGCCCTGCCCGAAAGTACCGATCCTCTGCAGGTGAAAAGGACCGCCTTTACCAATAAAGCTTTCAACTTCACAAATATAACTACAGATGTAAAGATCATCGGGGTATCCAAAAATGCCTTTGGGTTGAAAGAAAGCAGCGCAGAACTTTCTGAAGAAGAATTCTCCCCAAACTTATCAGATGGAGATTTTTCAGTAGAAGTAGTTTCCGTAGATAAAGCAGCCGATAAAGTAACGATCGCCGATGCCGAGATTGTGGTATCTGGCGGAAGGGGAATGAAAGGACCTGAAAACTGGGGAATGCTGGAGGAACTGGCAGAGACGCTGGGAGCTGCGACGGCCTGTTCAAAACCCGTGAGCGATATGGGCTGGAGGCCACATAGTGAGCACGTGGGCCAGACGGGGAAACCTGTGGCTGCCAATTTGTACATTGCAATAGGTATTTCGGGAGCTATTCAACATCTTGCAGGAGTAAATGCATCAAAGACGAAAGTCGTGATCAACAACGATCCCGAAGCTCCATTCTTTAAAGCGGCAGACTACGGGATAGTGGGTGATGCCTTTGAAGTGGTGCCCAAACTAACCGAAAAATTAAAGAAATTTAAGTCCGATAACGCATAATTTTTTTAAATTGCGACCCAATAAAAAGGGCTGTCTAGGTTAGGTTTACCGCCCAATTTAGACAGCTTTTTTTTTGTATTTTTGAAATATGAGTTTAGTGCGCCTTAACATAAAAGGAATTTCTTATAGCCAGACCCAAAATGGGGCATACGCCCTTATCCTGAACGAAGTGGATGGGGAGCGAAAATTGCCAATAGTAATTGGTGCCTTTGAGGCACAATCAATTGCCATTGCCCTGGAAAAAGAGATAAAACCGCCACGTCCCCTCACCCATGACCTTTTCAAAAACTTCGCCGATCGTTTTGAGATCGTCGTAAAGCAGGTGATTATACATAAATTGGTGGATGGGGTATTCTATTCCAGCCTCATATGCGAACGCGACAAAATTGAAGAGATTATTGACGCCAGGACCAGCGATGCCATAGCTTTGGCCTTACGTTTCCAGGCACCCATTTTTACCTATAAAAATATCCTGGACAAAGCGGGGATCTACCTAAAAGGAGACGAAAAGAAAGAAGAGGAAAAAGCCCAGGAAAAAGAAAACATCATCGTGGACGAACTTTTTTCGAATGAAATCGAAATCAAGTCGGACCAGCCAGATTATAAAAAACTTTCGCTCAACGAGCTCAACGACATATTGGACCAGGCCGTGAAAAATGAAGATTACGAAAAGGCAGCCCGTATAAGGGACGAGATCTCCAAACGAAAATAACCCCCCCACTTTTATGAATAAATTTTGGTGCTGCCTGTTCCTGTTCTTTTTTGGAATTACCTCCTCTTTTGCCCAAACAATTTCTAAAACCTGGAACTTTCAAGCTGTTGAAGACAGCTCCCAAAATGCCCTTTTTGACGTAGATCCCGCTCTGGATTACTTAAAACTGAACGAAGGATTTTTTGAACTTTCCTTAAGAGGGGAAGAAATAAATGAAGCTTCGGGAAATTATGTGTACCAAAACGATGTGCTGGTGTTGTTCTACAACACGCCTTTGGACACCATCCGGAACTTTAGAATTACCAGCCTTACCGATTCCACGATGACCATGGAGGGCAAAAATATCCTCTATTTTCTTGAGGAAGCGCCTTTATCGCTGGGAGAAGTACTCCCTGTTGAGACTGCAAAACAAATGGTGCCCCACGCGGGCATTTCTTTTACAAGTGTTTGGCGCGGAGCGTTGGGAATGATATCCCTGCTCCTCCTCGCATTTTTCTTTAGCAGCAACCGCAAAGCCGTAAACTGGAAAACAATTGGAGTGGGATTGAGCGGACAGCTCCTCCTGGCCATTGGGGTCTTAAAAGTGACATTTATACAAAACATTTTTGAATTTGTGGGCAGCATCTTTGTCCTTATCCTCGACTTTACTGCCGCGGGAAGCGAATTCCTTCTGGGAGGTATGATGAACGTGGAAACTTATGGATTTATCTTCCTCTTCCAGGTGCTGCCAACTATCATTTTCTTTTCGGCCCTTACCTCTGTACTTTTTTACCTCGGGGTTATCCAGATTATTGTTCGGGGAATGGCGTGGATCCTCACAAAATTGATGGGCATTTCGGGGCCTGAAAGTTTAAGTGTGGCCGGGAATATCTTCCTGGGACAAACCGAAGCACCTTTAATGATCAAAGCGTATCTGGAAAAAATGACCCGCTCTGAAATTTTGCTGGTAATGATTGGCGGAATGGCCACGGTGGCAGGTGGAGTTTTGGCCGCTTATATCGGCTTTTTGGGAGGCGACGATCCCGCTTTAAGGCTGCAGTTTGCGAAGCATTTATTGGCAGCTTCGGTGATGGCCGCCCCGGGTGCGATCGTTATTTCAAAAATTTTATATCCGCAGCAGGAAGAGATCAATAAAGAGATAGAAGTTTCTTCAGAACAAATTGGTTCCAATATTTTGGATGCTATTGCCAACGGTACTACCGAAGGACTGAAACTGGCAGCCAACGTAGCCGCCATGCTGTTGGTTTTCATCGCTTTTATCGCCATGATCAATTACATTCTTGGCTGGGTAGGCGATTGGACCACTTTAAATTCAGTTTTAGCTCAATATTCCCCTTACCCACGTCTTTCTCTGGAATCCTTGCTGGGGATGGTCTTCGCACCTTTAATGTGGTTGATAGGAGTGGCACGGGAGGATATGATGCTCATGGGCCAGCTCCTGGGCATCAAACTGGCAGCCAGCGAATTTGTTGGCTATATCCAGCTAGCTGAACTTAAAAATCCGTTGAACGCACTGAGCCTAACCTATGAAAAATCGGTAATCATGGCGACCTATATGTTGTGTGGATTTGCCAATTTTGCTTCCATTGGGATTCAAATTGGTGGAATTGGTTCCCTGGCACCGGGACAGCGCAAAAATTTATCAGAATTTGGAATGAAGGCACTCATAGGCGGTACCCTTGCCTCCTTGCTTTCAGCTACCATTGCAGGAATGATAATCGGTTAACAACTAGATTCCCTTTTTAACTTTTTATTCCGGAGCAGTTTTCTATTTTAGCTGAATATGCTTCGGAAAATTCTTGCTTACCTAAATTTTTCCGAAGTCATACAATTCAGAAAAATTACATTCAAAAATGCCTTTTTCGGAAGGAAATTTATCAGATGAAACAATACCACGAACTTATAAAACACGTGCTCGAGAACGGACACGAAAAAGGGGACCGCACAGGGACCGGCACAAAAAGCGTCTTTGGCTATCAAATGAGGTTTGACCTGAGCGAAGGTTTTCCTATGGTTACCACGAAAAAGCTGCACTTAAAGTCGATTATTTATGAACTCTTGTGGTTCCTGAAAGGCGACACCAATGTAAAATACCTTCAGGAAAATGGGGTGCGCATCTGGAACGAATGGGCCGATGAAAATGGGGATCTGGGACCGGTCTATGGGCACCAATGGAGAAACTGGAACGGCGAAGACATTGACCAAATCAAAGAAATTGTTGAAACCCTCAAAAAGAACCCCAACAGCCGGCGAATGCTGGTCACGGCCTGGAATCCTTCCGTTTTACCAGATAATTCAAAAAGTTTTTCAGAAAATGTCGCCAATGGAAAGGCAGCACTTCCCCCCTGCCACGCATTTTTTCAATTCTACGTGAGCCCCCCAGCCCCCGAAGGGGGAGAAAGCGCAAAACCCAAATTATCTCTGCAATTGTACCAGCGTAGCGCAGATATTTTCCTGGGCGTGCCCTTCAATATTGCCTCGTATGCTTTGTTAACCATGATGATCGCGCAGGTTTGCGGTTATGAAGCCGGCGATTTTGTCCACACTTTTGGCGATGCACATATTTACAACAACCATCTTGAGCAGGTAAACCTACAGCTGTCGCGGGATTTCAGGGAATTGCCAATCATGAAACTGAACCCGGAAGTAAAAGATATTTTTGATTTTACGTTTGAAGACTTTACATTGGAGGATTATAATCCGCACCCTGCTATAAAAGGTAAGGTTGCGGTATAATTTTGTCTAATTTTAATTTTTTATGAAAAGTATGAAGAAGTTATTTTTAACTGTATGTTTATTTATTGGAGGGATCGCGGTTTCACAGGCGCAGCAAACTTCACCGGTTTGGCCGGGCTGTGAAGGCAGTGAAGATGTTTCCAAATGTTTTAGCCAAAAACTTTCTGCACATGTCGCAAAACACTACGAATATCCTATGGAGGGCAATGAATACGTCCGTGGCAAAGTCACTGCTACTTTTGTGGTAAACGAAGAGGGAAAAGTAGTGGTGGAAAAGCTCAAAGGTTCTGAACCTTCCGTGAATGCAGCTGCCAGGGAAATGTTGGGAAAAATTCCCGACATGAAGCCAGGAACCCTTAACGGGGAGCCCGATGCACGAAGTTTTACAGTTCCCTTCAATTTCTAAAACCCGAAATATGAAATCCCCGCTGTTATGAAAAATTTATTCTTGTTTTTTCTGCTTTTTATCGGGGGTTCCACCTTTGCCCAGGAGGGCGTAAAAGTGGAAGGAAATACGGTCACCACCAGGGAAATTGCACCGGTATGGCCGGGATGTGAAGGAAATGAGGCAGAGAAAAAAACCTGTTTTCGGGAGGAACTGACTGAACATATAAAGGCGCACTACAAATTCCCAAGGGATAAAAATGGAGATTTCATCAGGGGAAAAGCAGTCATTTCCTTCAACATCAATAAAGAAGGAAAAGTGGAAATCTTATCAGTTGAAGGTTCGCGCAAAGAACTCAATGCCGAAGCAAAGCGAATAATTTTGGCGATTCCACAAATGACACCGGGACATCTCGCAGGAAAACCCACTGCTATAAAATACAAGGTCCCGTTCACATTCTAAACCGAGATTAATATTATCTTAACTGTTTTGGGTTTAGAAAATCCTATTTTTGAAGGAAACCATTTTGGTTTCCTTTTTTTTTGAAGAATCCCACCCCGCAAAACAATGGACAAAACCAAACTTTCGCAATTTAAAACCCAGTTCGCCACCGATGTTTTCCACGGACTTACCACCTTCCCGAAAAAGATAAGCTCTAAATATTTCTACGATGAAAAAGGAGATGATTTGTTCCAGCAAATTATGGATTTGCCCGAATATTATCTCACGGGAAAAGAATTTGATATCCTGAAAGAAAACAAAGCAGACATTGGGGAAGCTTTTACCTCCAAAGAAGGTTTTGACCTCATCGAGCTGGGTGCCGGGGATGGCAAGAAAACCAAAGTACTTCTCCGTCATTTCACCGAGGCTGGCTACGACTTTAAATATTTACCGGTCGACATAAGCGGGAACGTCCTGGAACAACTCACACAAAGCCTCGAAACCGAGATCTCCGGCCTAAGGGTTGATCCCCAGCAGGGAACTTACGCTGAAGTTCTGGACAGACTTTCCGCCTATAAAAAGCGAAAAAAAGTGATCCTGTTTTTAGGCTCCAATATTGGAAATCTATTGCAGGAACAAGCGATAGGTTTCCTTAGGAAAATAAGCGCAGCCATGCAGGCTGAAGATTTGCTGTTTATAGGAATTGATCAGAAAAAACATCCAAAAAAGGTGTTGGGCGCCTACAATGATCCAACAGGCGTGACGGCTGCTTTTAACAAGAACCTGCTCACCCGGATCAACCGGGAACTGGATGCCAATTTTGATCCTGAAACTTTCTTACATTGGCCGGTTTACAACCCGGAATCGGGGGTTGCAAAAAGTTATTTGGTTAGCAAGAAGGAACAAACAGTACAAATAAATTCATTAAATTTAGAAGTGGTTTTCGGGAAGTGGGAAACCATACATACCGAAGTTTCCCAAAAATATGACGATCATTCGGTGGGCTGGCTCGCACAAGAAGCGGGATTGACTATTGTGGAAAGCTTCAGCGACAGCGAGAACTACTTTAAAGACTACATTTTTAAAAAATAAACAAGCTATGAAAGCAATTTGGAACAATACTGTACTGGC
>JAGXIM010000141.1 GCA_024635665.1 Salinimicrobium sp.
ACGGCTTATTTCGAAGTCTTTTTTTCCTGGTCAAAAGTGCATTTTCAAAGTGTTTTTGGGAACTTTATGAAAGAAATTTTTCATCGTACCTGTACAGCCCTGCTCCTGGTGGCGGTGTATCTGGAATGGCTTTCGGTAGAAAATTTTGTTTATTCGATTGCGCTTGTTTTTATTTTAAGAATGTTGGCCATGAGCCTGTACGCGTCCCAGCTGTATTTCCCTAAACTGAAGTTCTCTTTCCCAAAAAACCGGTCTTTTATATTGAAATATTCCGGATTGATCTTGATTGCTGGTTCGGTAGCTATGGTACTTCTGGATCTCGACAAAGTGATGATTGAGCGGTTTTTGCCTATTGAAATGGTAGCGGTTTACGGGATTGCGGTCTACATTTCTTCTGTGATCGGCGTGCCTTCGAGGGCCATGCATCAAATCACCTACCCCATGACCGCGACTTTGCTGAACAACAGGGACAAAAAAGGCCTTTTGGAGCTGTATGAAAAAAGTTCGCTTAACCTGTTGATCATAAGTGGCCTCATCTTCCTGTTGATCATCACCAATGTGCGGGAATTGTATGAACTTATTCCAGATGAATATCAAATAAGTTTCTCGATCGTGATATTGATTAGCTGCGTAAAATTGTACGACAATTTATTGGGGAACAATAATAGCATTTTGTTCAATTCAGATTATTACCGGCTTGTTTTGGCGATTGGGGTGTTTCTTGCCTTGCTAGCTTTTGTGTTCAATCTAATATTTATTCCTGAATTTGGCCTTTTTGGGGCGGCATTGGCTACTTTTCTGGCTTTCTTCTGTTATAATACAGTGAAACTGCTCATTGTATATCAGAAATTTAAAATTCAACCTTTCACCCGGCAAACATTCATCGGAATTGGTTTAATCCTGCTATTTTCTTTTCTGTTTTACTTCTGGAGTTTTGGATTTCACCCAATCCTGAATATTCTACTGAAATCTGCGTTAATTGGAAATTTTTATCTCCTGGCAATTTACTTTCTGAACCTGTCCAGTGACATCAATAACATCATTAAAAAATATTTAAAGTTGAAATAAGCTAAAAAAATATTTGCTGAAAATGCCATTTTTGAATGCTTTGTTTTGGGTTCTTCTCAAGTCTATTCCAACCTGAAGAATCTTTTTCCAAAGCAATTAAAATAGTAATAAAAAAATCCCCGGAGCATTTGCTACCGGGGATCTTCAACTAACTAACCAACCAAAATTAACTAAACATTACTTTTATTCCCTTCCGCCCCGACTTCTGGAGCTTCTGGCGGGAGTGCTTTCAGGGGTTCTGGCTTGAGGAGCCCTTACTGTGCGACTGGGGGTTGATGACCTGGTTGCACGGGTATTCTCCCTTCTTTCTTGCTTAACCTCCCTTTTATTTACTGTAGCCGGAGATTTGCTTTCCTGGCGTACATTCCTTTCAACCCTTTGACGGGCTGGTGCTTCGCTACTTTGCGCCTGAACTGTTCTTCCGGACGTTTGTACCGCACTTTCTTTCCTTGTGGTGGATTGTGCGCGTCTATTTCCCCTAAGGTCGGTATCTACCTGGCTTCGGGTTTGATTTCGCTGATAAACCGCCTGATCCCTTGAAGAAGTAGCATGGCTCCTGTTTATTGAAGCAGCCCTTCTTTCAGTAGTATTGACAGACCTTATTTCCCGTGGGGAGTCAACCCTTCTTCCGCGGTGGTAGCTGGCTACTTGTTCTCCTGGCCTGTAATAGCTCCTGCGGAAATCATTGTTATGGTTCTTTCTATAGTAATTTTTGTATTGGGAATATTTTATCCTGTTTGGATGATAATATGTCCTGTAAGGTTGATGGTACACAATTACCGACTGCACATGCGGCCTCATGTAATAATTATGCCATGGACGGTACACATAATACGGATTATATCTATTGATGTATCCAGTGTAATGAGTGTAGTGGTTGTAAGGGTTATAATGCAGGTTCAAATTTCCAATACGGCTTACCATTCCAAAGTGGTTGTAATCAATATGCACCCGTCCCGCCTGGATGATCCTTCCGTAGTAATCGTAGTAAATTGGGATATTCTCAATCTGGATCACCGCACCAAAATCGTCATACTGGACATACGGATTATAGTTGTACCCCGAGTTAAAACTGATATTGACATTGGGGGAAGATATAGAAAAACCGGAACCGCCCCTTCTTGGGTTATAAAAGAAATCAAATTGTCCATCGGGAAAAATGGCAAATTCCACATCACGTTCAGTAAAAATGAAAGCATCGCCATAGTCCCTGCGAAGGTCGTTTTCCATAGTTGATGGAGCAGCCTTAACAGAAAGTCCAATCACTAAAAACGCGAAAAATAAATAGAGCTTTTTCATAATAAGGGGGTTTAGGTTAAACAAGTGATTGGTAGTTGTACTATAGAATACAAAGTACGTGCCAAAAATTAGAAAACCCCGAAGGCCGAGGCGCAACGGGATTTCCAAACTAACCAACCAAAAAATTATTAATACAACTTAAATTGTGAAAAAATTTAATCTTGTAAATTTGTAAAAAATAATTCAAAGGTTATGCCAAAATTGAATGGAGGATAATTTCTTCCTTATTCAAGGCTATATTTCTTTGTAATACCTATAGTTTGTCCCTTAGGAAGGGTGCAGTGTAGGATTCAGGATTTTCAGCAACCTCTTCGGGAGTGCCTGTAGCTATGAGGTTTCCGCCATTCTCGCCTCCCTCAAGACCTAGATCTATCACATAATCGGCACATTTTACCAGATCCATGTTGTGCTCGATTACGATCACCGAATGACCTTTTTTGAGAAGTGCATTAAAAGATCTTAGCAACTTCTGGATGTCATGAAAGTGAAGACCGGTGGTAGGTTCGTCAAAAATAAAAAGGGCTTTTTCTTTTGTATTTCCTTTCACCAGAAAAGACGCAAGTTTTATCCGCTGGGCTTCTCCACCGGAAAGCGTGGAAGAACTCTGGCCCAGTTGCACGTAACCCAAGCCTACTTCCTGTAGTGGTTTTAACTTATTTGTAATTTTGTCTTCGCCGGTTTCCTGAAAAAAAGCAACGGCATCATCAATGGTCATATTTAGAATATCGTCGATATTTTTTTCTGCAAAGGCAACCTCCAAAATTTCTTTTTTGAAACGTTTGCCATTGCAAATTTCACAAGTTAAATGTACATCGGCCATAAACTGCATTTCAATTGTCACTTCGCCTTCACCTTTACATGTTTCACAGCGGCCAGCATCCACATTGAAAGAAAAATGTTTGGGTTTATAGCCCCGAATGTCACTTAGCTTTTGCTTCGCATATAAATTTCGGATATCGTCATAAGCCTTGATATAAGTGACAGGATTTGATCTGGAAGACCTGCCGATTGGATTTTGATTGACAAATTCCACAGTGGAAATATTCCCGAAGTCACCTTCTATTTTAGTGAACTGGCCTGCTTTCTCCCCATAACCGCCGACTTCTTTTAAAATCGCAGGATAGAGTATTTTCTTTACAAGTGTACTTTTCCCACTTCCGGAAACGCCTGTGACAGCAGTGAAAACACCTAGCGGAAAATGCACGTCTATGTTTTTTAAATTGTTCTCGCGTGCCCCGAAAATGTCCACATAATATTTTGAAGTCCGTCGTTTTTCAGGAACTTTAATTTCCAGGCTGTGGTTTAAATATTTGGCGGTGAGGGAATCTGAAACTAAAATATCTTCAAATGTTCCCGTGGCCACCACTTCGCCGCCGTTTGTTCCGGCTTCGGGACCAATGTCTATGATCTCATCGGCGGCTTTCATGATATCTTCGTCGTGTTCCACCACGATTACAGTGTTGCCAAGGTCACGGAGGGATTTTAAAACTTCTATCAGTTTTTGGGTGTCGCGTGGATGCAAACCAATGGAAGGTTCATCTAAAATGTACATTGATCCCACAAGGCTACTTCCCAGCGAGGTGGCAAGGTTGATCCTTTGTGATTCCCCGCCTGAAAGCGTGTTGGATTTCCTGTTAAGGGTAAGGTAATCCAAACCAACCTTGGAAAGAAAACGCAACCGGTTCCTGATTTCTGTCAACAGCCGCCTGGCAATGGCCGAATCGGTTTCATTTAATTCTAATGAATCAAAAAAGTCAGCAACCTTATTAATGGGTTTTTCCACCAACTCGGTAATGGTTGCCCCGGCAATTTTTACGTAGTTGGCTTCTGGCCGCAACCGTTTTCCTTTGCACACAGAGCACCTGGTTTTTCCGCGGTACCTTGAAAGCATTACCCGGTTCTGGATTTTATATGCTTTGGATTCCAGAAAGGCAAAAAACTGGTTCAAACCTTCGAAGTATTGATTGCCATTCCAGATGAGGTCTTTTTGTTCCTGGGTGAGCTCAAAATAAGGCTTATGAATAGGGAAATCGAACTTATGGCTGTTGTTTACCAGCTGATCCCTGTACCAGCTCATGCTTTCCCCCCGCCACGGAAAAATAGCGTTTTCATAGACTGAAAGACCTGTATTGGGAACTACCAGGTCTTCATCGATTCCTACGACATCCCCATAACCTTCACATTTTGGGCAGGCGCCGTAAGGATTGTTGAAACTAAAAAGGTGGACATTCGGCTCCAGGAAAGTCATCCCATCCAATTCAAATTTATTGCTGAATTGCCTTGTCTTTTTGTCGCCGAGTGATTCCACAAAAAGCTCTCCTTTTCCTTCGAAAAAAGAAGTTTGTACTGCATCTGCCAACCGGTTGTAAAAATCTTCATCATCTTTGGTGACGATTCTGTCTACAACCAGAAAAAGATCTTTTTCTTCAAGTGAGGAAAGATCTGCTTCATCTATTCGCTGGACTTTATCTTTGATTTTGATACGGCTGTAGCCTTGCTGGAGCAAAACTTTGACTTTCTCTTGGGACGTCCTGCTTTCCTCTACATGAACAGGTGCCAATAATAGCATTTTTGAGCCTTCAGGAAAAGATTTTATATAATTCACCACCTCGGTAACCGTGTCTTTTTTAACCTCATCGCCAGAAATAGGGGAGATGGTCTTGCCTATCCGGGCGAAAAGCAATTTCAAATAGTCGTAAATTTCCGTAGAAGTGCCCACCGTAGAACGCGGGTTAGTGGAATTCACTTTCTGTTCAATTGCAATAGCGGGCGCGATCCCTTTTATGGAATCCACCTGGGGTTTGTTCAAACGCCCAAGAAATTGACGTGCATAGGAAGAAAGGCTTTCCACGTAGCGCCGCTGGCCTTCGGCATAGAGGGTATCAAAAGCGAGGGAAGACTTTCCAGATCCTGAAAGCCCGGTGAATACCACCAACTTGTTGCGCGGGATGATGGTATTGATATTCTTTAGGTTGTGGAGCCTGGCTCCCTTAATTATAATATTCTTTTTTGGATCTACATCAGAAACATCTACTATCATAGGCTCGTTTTTCTCAAGTTGCAAAGATACTTAAACTAAAGATTTTTCAAGGAGGAAGCCCAACTGAAAGTAAGTGGCTGAAAATTACTTTGTTAAAACATTTAACCTTTTTTTTGTATATGTAAATTTTTTCCCGTTATATTTGCTATATATAACTTCAAAAAAGATTTGCCTATTACATAAAGTTACTTTTGAACTTGATTAACTAACCCGGGCCACCCCAACAGCCTGTTAAAAGTAACTCTTATGAACAACGTAAAGGCAAACGATGCTTTTCTCGTAAAAAGCTATATTGAAGGAAATGAAAATTCCCTTTCTATTCTAATCGATCGGCACCAACACCGTATTTACAGTTTTATTTTCTCAAAGGTCTATAACAAAGATATCGCTGAAGATATTTTTCAGGATACTTTTATTAAGGTGATCCGGACTTTAAAAAGGGGGAAATACAGTGAAGAAGGAAAATTCCTTCCCTGGGTAATGCGAATTGCACACAATCTTGTGATCGACCATTTTAGAAAGAACAAGAGGATGCCAAAATTCGATAACAGTGGGGATTTTAATATATTTTCTGTCCTCACCGACTCCAGCCTGGATGCTGAAAAGCAGCTTATCAAAGACCAAATAGAAGCAGATGTACAGGAGCTTATCAAAGAGCTTCCCGAAGACCAACTGGAAGTACTGGTCATGAGGATCTACAAAGATATGAGCTTCAAAGAAATTTCAGAAAGAACGGGAGTGAGCATTAACACGGCTCTTGGACGAATGAGGTATGCGCTGATAAATCTGCGGAAGGTTATAGAGAAGCACAACCTGATTTTAACGAATTAACCAGTACAATAATTGAAGTTTTGCTGCGTTTATAATTAAAATCATAAACGTTCAATAATGGCAAAACTTTACTCTGAAAGTTCACCTAATAAAGTGAAAAAGATGTCCCCAAAGAAGGAAACAGTTAATTTCCTTTTGAGCTATTCTAAAGCTTTACACATAAGCACTTATAAAAGGATGGAATTCGAAAGTTTTTTAAACTGAAGCACAAGGGATCCCTCTCAAGAGCGGATCCTTTTTTTATAGTATTCCTCCAATACAGTTTTTCTTCCAATTGTACTGGTAATAATATCTCTTTTGAGATCCCAGCCACGGGCGGGAGAGTATTGTCTTCCATACCAGATAATCTGCAAATGCAGTTCGTTCCAAATTTCCTTTGGGAATAGCCTTTTTGCATCCTTTTCTGTCTGCACCACATTTTTTCCGTTGGATAAATTCCAGCGGTACATGAGCCTGTGGATATGAGTATCTACAGGAAATGCCGGAATATTGAAAGCCTGTGACATAACCACACTGGCGGTTTTGTGCCCAACCGCAGGAAGCTCTTCCAGTGCATCTATATCAACAGGAACCTCACCGTTGTACTTATCGATCAGGATTTTTGACAGTCCGTGGATGCCTTTGGATTTCATTGGCGACAAGCCTACAGGTTTTATGATCTCCCGAATTTCCTCTACCGAAAGTTTGGCCATGGCATAGGGATTATCGGCTTTGGCGAAAAGAATTGGGGTGATTTGATTTACCCTGACATCTGTACTTTGCGCTGATAATAGCACAGCTATCAACAAAGTATAAGGATCACGGTGATCCAGTGGAATCGGGGCATGGGGATAAATTTCCTGTAAAGTGTCAATTACGAACTGTACTTTTTCCTTCTTGGTCATTAATATGTAACTTTGGTACAAAAGTAAGAATTATGACAACACTTCAACCCGGGGACAAAGCTCCGCAATTTTCAGTAAAAGATCAGGATGGTAATCTCCATACCTTAGAAGATTATAAAGGAAAAAAATTAGTGATTTTCTTTTACCCTAAAGCCAGCACGCCAGGCTGTACCGCCGAAGCCTGTAACCTACGGGATAATTATGAAAAGTTCCAGGCCGAAGGATTTGAGATCCTGGGTGTAAGTGCCGATTCCCCAAAAAGACAGCAAAACTTCAAAAACAAAAATGAACTCCCATTTCCACTTTTAGCCGATGAAAACAAGGAGGTTATTAATGCTTTTTGGGTTTGGGGACCTAAAAAGTTTATGGGTAAGGAATATGACGGGATCCACAGGACAACTTTTGTAATAGATGAAAACGGAGTGATCTCTGATGTGATCTCGAAGGTAAAAACCAAGGATCACGCCTCCCAAATACTGTAAAACGGCGGAACATTTTTTAATTAATGTCAAATGTAGAAAGATTGACCTCTGCAAAAATTAGTTCAAAATTTCCACTTTTTGAAGGGTAGCGATGCTGTCGCAGTTTTCAAATAGTAGTTCCAGGTTATGCAAAGAGCTTCGGCCGGTCACCATGTAGGTTTTACAGGAATCGAGGTCTGTATTGCTTCTGCCGAAATCCACGTCGCCGTTGTTGAGGACTGTAGAGATATGGGTGCTGTCAATTTGGTAAAGTTGCATTTTTTCCAATGCACTTTCAGAATATGCCTGTTCTTTGATCCGAATGTTTTTGAGTACACGTGCATCGGGCGAGTAGTCACAGGACGCCCTTTTTCCGCTTAGGAAAAAAGCAAGAATAACTAGTCCTATGGCAAAACCCCCGAGATAAAAGCCAAGTCGGTGAATAAATTTCATTTGTATTCTAAAAAATTAGCAGGTTGATATCCCGGTGAGAGAGATCAAACCAATCAGCAATAGATTTATTGGTCAAAATTCCGTGGTAAAAGTACAATCCATTTCGCAGACCTTTGTCAAATCGCAGGGTATTTTCCAGTCCGCCCTGCTCGGCAATGTGCAGGAGGTAAGGAGTGAAGATGTTACTTATGGAAAGAGAAGAAGTCCTGGCATATCTCGCAGGAATATTAGGGACACAGTAATGGACCACACCTGACTTTACAAAAGTAGGTTTGTCGTGCGTGGTGACTTCGCTGGTTTCAAAACAACCACCCATGTCAATGCTAACGTCAATGATCACCGCACCTTTTTTCATATTTTCTACCATAGTTTCTGAAACCAGGATAGGAGAGCGGTCTTTCCCTCTTACGGCACCAATGGCCACATCACAGCGCTTAAGTGCCTTAATTAGGTTTTTAGGTTGAATGGTGGACGTGTGTAGCGGCCGCCCGAGGTTTGCCTGCACGATGCGCAATCTTGTGAGGGAATGGTCAAAGATCTTAATGTTTGCACCAAGTCCCAATGCAGAGCGTGCCGCAAATTCCCCTACGGTCCCTGCTCCCAGGATTACTACTTCAATTGGAGGAACGCCACTAATATTCCCAAACATCAATCCGTTTCCCGCCGGATTGTTGCTCATAATTTCTGATGCAATCAAAATAGAGGCGGTCCCTGCTATTTCGCTAAGTGCCCGTACTGCAGGATAACTGCCGTCATCATCGCGGATAAATTCAAAGGCCAGGGCAGTAATTCGTTTGGAAGCAAGTTTTTGAAAATACTGTTTTTCCTGTGTCTTGAGTTGCAGAGCAGAAATAATAGTGGATTGAGGATTCACCAAATCCAGTTCTTCAAGGGTAGGAGGTTCCACCTTTAGGATCATTGGGCAGGAAAAAACCTTTTTTGTATCCTTTGTAATTTCGGCACCGGCTTCAGAATAATCTTTATCGCTGAATCTTGCACCGCTTCCTGCACCCGATTCAAATAGCACCCGATGGCCATGCGCGGTTATGGCCGCCACAGCATCTGGTGTTAAACAAACCCGTTTCTCCTGGTAAGCGTTTTCTTTAGGAATGCCAAGGAACAACTGGCCTTTGTGTTTATAAATTTCAAGGGTTTCCTCCTGCGGAAGCAATTGGTCTTTGGTGAAAGGCGAAACTTGATTAGTCATAATTTTTCTGTAAGAAAATTAAATTACGACTTTTTTGCAGAGAAAAACAAAATTAGAG
>JAGXIM010000142.1 GCA_024635665.1 Salinimicrobium sp.
CCCATATCATTAAGGGCAGAGATACAAAAAACCGGAAATATGTCATAGTTAAGCATGCCGGCCTTTATTCCTTTGCGCATTTCATCTTCGTTAAGGCTGCCTTTTTCGAAAAATAACTCCATTAATTCCTCGTCATTCTCGGCTGCTTTTTCGACCAATTCATTGTGTAAAGCAGCCGCGGTGGTTTTTTGATTTTCAGGAATAGGAAGTTTTTCCGGCTTGCCTCCTTCCGGAGAAAATTTGTACATCTTCATCTTGAGGACGTCAATAATACACTGCGCTCCATCTATTATTAGCGGATACTGGATCTTGACCGCACTATTTCCCACCAGCGTTTTAATACTGTTAAAACTGTTCTCGAAACCAAGCCCCGGGTGGTCTATTTGATTAATGACAAATACTGTAGGTTTCTGATATTCCCTGATGTAGTTCCAGATAATTTCTGTTCCTACTTCTACCCCGTATTGTCCATTAAGCACAGTGACTATGGTATCGGCCACCCTGATGGAGGAAATAATCTCCCCAATGTAATCGTCCAATCCCGGCGTGTCAATGATGTTGATCTTGTAATTCCGCCACTCGGTGTGCAAAGGGGTGGCAAAGATAGAATTGCCTTTCTCATGTTCGATTTCATGGTAATCTGAAACTGTATTTTTAGTTTCAACAGTGCCCCGCCTGTTTATTAGTCCGGCTTCAAACAACATAGTTTCTGCCAAAGTCGTTTTACCGCTGTTATGAGCGCCAACAAATACTACATTTTTGATGTGTTTATCATCGTAAATCTTCATCTTTTGAAAGTTTTAGTGGAATGAAAAGGAAAGAGAATGTAAAAAATCTGTAAAAAATATGCTGAGAAATAAGTAGAGATAATCATTCGTTCCGGGAGTTTACGGGAAAAATTAACACCTATAAATTTATTATTTTATGAGGACATTTTTTCTGAATAAATAGAATTTTTCACTATTTCCTGATCAATATCATAAACAGATCATTCTGGACCATGGAATTGAACTTCAGGAATTTCTGAATGATCCCTTCCCGGTCGTGGAAAAAAAATGTATGGAAAATGCCTTTTTTGGAAGGGAAGGATGAAAATCCTGAATCTATCCCGGTAAATTTTAAAAATTAATAGCACCCTGCGAACCTGTGGCATGGCTTAGGAAAAGCCTTCCCTCCTTCCAAAAAAATCAGATAACCTCTCAAATTTACAGACGGTGACCACCGTCAAAACATTGGCAATTAGTGTCCAAAACTCAGTTTTAAGGGGAAATTAAGCCTTCCTTATGAACACATGTAGTGAAAATTTGTAGTTTTAACCACTTCTGTCAGATATGGTGATTTACCAATAATAAAGTCATTAAAAAAGAAACAACGAAATGAAGAAATTAATATTCGCTTTAGTAGGAATATTTACCCTTTTTGGATGTAAAACAACGCAGAACCTTCCGCAGAAAGAACAGCCAATATTGGCCTTTATAGACCTGGTAGATATACAGAAAGACAAAGTGAAGGTGACCATTGATCCCGATCAATTCGAAACTGCACAAACTGTGTTTTATATTCCGAAAATTGTTCCCGGAACCTATTCCAACTCCAATTATGGACAATTTACTGAAGACATTACTGCATATGACTACCAGGGGAATGAATTGGAAATTGTGCAAATAGATGAAAACAGCTGGAGCATTCCTAATGCCCGAAAGTTGGATAAAATAACTTATCTCGTAAATGACACTTTTGACATCCCGGGTGAAGGAGATATCTATTCTATGTCTGGCACCAATATCCTGGAAAACAAAAATTTCCTGCTGAACCTTTATGGTTTTGTTGGGTACTTTGAGAATATGACGGAAGAGGCCTACCGGTTAGAAATCAAAAGACCTGCAGATCTTTACCCCGGAAGCGCTTTAGTAACCGCCCTATCCACTTCTACAGAACCTGGAGTAAAAACCGATATTTATGATCTAGCACGGTATTTTGAGGTGACCGATAATCCCATTATGTATGCCGAACCCGATACCACCAGTTTTGATGTGGAAGGTATGGAAGTGTTGCTCCATGTATATTCCCCGAACGATAAATTTTCGGCACAATCTTTCAAACCCGCCATGCAACGGATGATTTCTGCCCAAAAAGAATTTTTGGGGGAAATTGATGATACCGATAAATATGCCATCTTGCTTTATTTATCGGCCAATCCGGGAGACGGGGATGCTGGAAATTTTGGGGCTTTGGAACATCACACTTCTACAGTGGTGGTAATGCCCGAAACAATGTCACAGGAAGCTTTGAACAAAAGCCTTACAGACATTGTTTCCCACGAATTCTTCCATATTGTTACCCCGCTTAGTATCCATTCTAATGAAATACATTATTTTGATTACAACGATCCCAGGATGTCACAACACTTGTGGATGTATGAAGGAACCACCGAATATTTTGCCAATCTTTTCCAGGTGAACCAGAACTTGATCACTAACCAGGAGTTTTATGATAGGATCACCGATAAAATAAATACGGCCAAAAGATTTGATGACACAATGCCTTTTACGGTAATGAGTGAAAACATTCTTGAAGACGAGTACGAAAAAAGTTACTACAATGTTTATTTAAAAGGTGCTTTAATAAATATGGCGCTCGACATAAGGCTTCGTGAATTGAGCAATGGCCAAATGGGACTTTTGGAT
The DNA here is from genome assembly GCA_024635665.1 of Salinimicrobium sp. GTDB lineage: Bacteria > Bacteroidota > Bacteroidia > Flavobacteriales > Flavobacteriaceae > Salinimicrobium. Next base: position 2,688 of record JAGXIM010000142.1, read on the forward strand.
CTTATGAAAGCCCTTTCTGAAAAATATGGAAAAGACCGGCCTTTTGAGGATGATGAACTTATTCCCACGATTGTAGATCTTACCTTTCCAGAAATCAAGGAGTTTTTTGACAAATATGTGAGCGGCCCCACCCCTATCCCCTATGACCAATTTTTTGAAAAAACAGGGCTTGAAATGAAAGAAGCTGAAATTGAAGTCGGTTATTTTCTGAAAGATCAATCCACGCCGTACATTACAGTTTCTCCAATCGGAAATATTGTTATAAGAGGCAACATGGAACTCAATTCATTTCTCGAAGATCTGGGAGTGGAGCCTGGGGATGTTATCAAAAGTATCAATGGAAAAACCTATAGCGCCCAGAATGTTTATGGTCTCATTACCAGTTCAATGGAATGGAATGAAGGGGATCCTATTAAAATGACAGTCGTTCGGGACGGAGAAGAAATTATTTTGGAATCCACTATTACGACCCCAACAGCCACCGGGCTAAAGCTGGTTGAAGATTCTGGTGCGGGCAGCGAGCAGGTAGAGCTAAGGCATGCCTGGCTAAAGTCGTAGTAATTAAAAATAAAAAAAGGCTGTATAAAAGAAAGGGGGAATTCCTCCTTCGCTTTTTATACAGCCTCTATTTTGTAATTACTCCAGGGCTTCTCTTCTTTAATTTCGTCAAAAAAACCCGCAGGTAAGAAACCTGGATTGGGAAGAAGCGCAGGAATAAAAATATATTTAGATCTTTTTGACCCGTACCGCGTTCATTCCTTTCATCCCGCGTTCCAGCTCAAAAGTAACTTTATCATTTTCTTCGATCTCATCGATCAACCCACTAACATGCACAAAATATTTTTCTTGTGTTTGGCTGTCAAGGATGAACCCAAAACCTTTACTGTGATCAAAAAAGGAAACTTTTCCTTCTTTACTGAAATCTACCTCTTCATCTGAATCTTCTTTTTTCGGGATTCCAATTTCGATGCTTTCAACATCCACTTCAATCTTGTCAGATGGATCTGGCGGAGTATCTGTCAGGTTGCCATATTGGTCTACATAAGCAAATTCAGAAGCACTGTCACCACTTGCTTTTCGCTCTTCCTTCTTCTTCTTCTTTTCTTCACGCTTTTTAAGGCGCTTTTTTTCTTTTTCTGTTTTGTTATAAGTTTGCTGCGATTTGGCCATTCGGTCTTTCTATGGTTTTAAATGAATATAATAAAATTTGGCTGAATTACTAAACGAAACTCTTGAAAAAGTTCTTTGGGGGAAGATTTACCTAAAATTTTATTCAGCATTTTCACTTTTACAAAGTTAGGGTTTCTTTTTTAGATTGTATAATTGGATTTTACACAAATATTTTCCCTTTAAATCCCCTGATGTCCTGCTTTCTGAGGAAAGTTTATCAAGACGGGATTCTCAGTATAGGATAATTATTTCAGCAATTCTGGAAGAAACTATTAAAAATTTACTTTTTAACAGGTACCATGTAAACAGGGATTTCCGTTTTTTCCAGCACTTCTTCGGCTACAGTTCCTAACAAAAGTTTCTCAAGTGTCGAGTGGCTATGGGTTCCCATAACAATTAAATCGGCTTTCCATTCTTCGGCATATGCCAGTAATGCCTTAGCTGTACTACCGTCTGTTATGTGGGTGCTTACCCCGGGGTCATCCAGGTGACTCGCAGCCTTCTCCATAAATTCCTCGGCAATTTTGCGCATTTCAAGGTTAAGATCAAGGTCTGGGCCCATTCCGGTATATCCTTCATAGCCCATGAAAGTGGGATACTGAGCCCCGTAAAAGCCTACGTCGCTCAATACATGTAGCAGGCAAACTTCGGCGTCCATTTCTTTTGCCAAATCATAGCCTTTGTTAACCACTTCTTCTGAAACAGGGTTATAATCGATTGCAATCAGTACTTTTTTCATGGAGTGAGTTTTTATATTCTAAAAATACAAAAAGCTATGGTTTCCCCGACTATTCGTCCATTTCTTTCCTACAGTATCCCGAGTTTTTTAAAATTAGTTAGGATTTTCTATAGTTCCTGTTAAACTCCCATTATTGTCTTTGGATTGGTAAATGCGGCCCTCCTGGATTACAGATATAAAAACCGAAATAAAGTTGAAGAAAGACCTCCTTTTTTCATTGGGATGAACGTGAACAATATACCCATACCTACCGTCCTGGCCTTGCTTACCATTCTTGTTCTTTTTGGATATAATATTTATAATTTGTTCCAGGGAAACGTATAAAATAGGCCGGAAAGTTTATTGCTTAACAACAATTAAATTTGCCCTGGCACCAGTCATAAGGTTCCATTCCTTCCTGGTTACTTCCACTCCCCGATCATCATAAACACGGAGTTCGGCCGTATTTGGGCCAGATGTTCCCTGGTTCAAAGCTTCAAATTCTATCGTGTTTAGCCCAGAATTTAACTTTACCATAATGGGCGTATAAGAGGCACCCAGTGAGACACTATAATGGATCACTTCGCCATTTACCGAGACTTTTACTTTGTCCCCGTCCACGTATTCATGGTCACGGCAATACAGTTCCACATAAGTGCCGCTGGTCTTGAAATCTCCAAGATATTGATCGTTCCTGTAAGATTCCTTAAGTTCTTTGTCTTTTGTAAATGCTTTGGGTGCAAAACCTTCCATTTTGTAAGTCATCAGCCCATTATCTGTAGTCATGCTGAAAGGTTTTTTTTCCTTTTCTCCCAGTTTAACGGGTTCTTCCATATTACTGAAAATACCATTTTTAGAGCTTAAACTGTGGTTTCCGGAAGACTTCAGTAAAGAAGATTCTTCAGTTTTAGGACTCAAAAGACCTTTAGGGGCTTTTACAGTGGTGGTGGATTTATCGATTTGTGCATAACCAGAGATGCCCAAAATAAAGCAACTCAAGAATAAAAGGAATGTTTTCATCATTTTTCAGCTTTTCAGGAACTCCTGTATCCTAGTCTAATCAAAAACCTGACCTAAATTAACCATTAATTCCCAAACCTTCCAAAAAGGGCATTTTTGGCTTTTATTTTTAACGGGATTTTAACCCCGGAAATGTTGGTGGTCGGCCTGTTAATCTGTAATTTAAATCAAAACAAAAGATTATGACCAAAAAAGAAGAATTACCTAAAAATAATAAGCAGGAACGGGAAGAAGCTCCAAAAGACCTTCCTTATAACCCAGACATTACCGAGGAGAATAAAAATGTATTGAACAATCAAAGCAAGGACGAAAAACGCGGTGCAAAAGAAGATGAATACTTTAAAGACCGGGACGAGCCTATCGATTATGCCGGTGAGGACCTGGATATTCCAAAAGAGGAGGATCGGAAGGTATTTCCCTCCCGTAGTATGCCACAGGATGTGGAAAAACAAAGGCGTCCAAAGGAATCGGCGAATTCTAATGACAATATCGAATCACAATCAGATACTGTTTACAAAGGCGAGAAGGCTGAAAAGTACAAGGATCCTTCTAAAAAAGAAGATTCGGGTAAAGAATAATTTTTCATGTTGATAGTTCGGGAGGGGGCATTTTTTGTTTCCTCCCGATTTTTTAACAACTTTCCTTATAGCGTTTATGTCGGCTTACGTCAATGACATAGGAATTCATTTTGCTGATTTTCAGCTCTTCACCTGTGCCTTCCAGACTGTAGACATCACAAAAGCCAAAGTACTTCTTTTGGCCGATGCGGTTTCTCCCCACCACAATACCTTCAACGATTCCCGATCCATCTTCAATGATAACATTTCTAATGTCAATCTTCATGAGTGGCATTTCCCGCATTTGTTCGAGGGCTTCAGAAAATTCAGATTTTCCACTTATAGTCCTCTCCCCGACTATTTTCCAGCAAAAGTCATCTGTAACATTGTTCAATAAAAATTGGTCGTCGACCTCAGCAATAGCCTTGTTGATTTTCCGGAGGAATTCTTCTGTTTTGCTCATTTCGTCAAATTTTAAGGTTAGCGGAGGACAAAGAACATAAAAGTTGCTCTAGTTAAAATTCTGAAAGTCAATTTGTTGGTTTTTATAAAAATAAGGTAAAACGCAATAAGTTCCTTACTTTCAACTGGATATTTTAAACAAGAGATAAACCATCGAACAAATTACCCTTTGTAAATAAGGAATTGAAAAGGATTTTTTCTTTAATTTCAGGTTTCGGTTTATATTATTTCTAAATTTGACACTGCCTTGAAAGCCGGGCATTTATTCAGAAAAAGAATTCCATAGCAGATACTATTATGCACATTCACCATCTATTAGAAAATAATTCCATCGCTAACAGCTTTGTAGCCCAATTACGTGATAAAAATATCCAACAGGACAGGATGCGCTTCCGAAGGAACGTGGAACGGCTTGGCGAGATATTGGGATATGAAATGAGCAAAAACCTCACCTTCCAAAAAGAGCATTTTGAGACCCCGTTAGGGACAGCTTCCATTCCTGTGAACCAGGAAGAGCTGGTTATCTGTTCCATTTTGCGGGCTGGCCTGCCGCTGCACACGGGTTTGTTGAATTATTTTGATGATGCCGACAATTCCTTTATTTCTGCTTATCGGCACCATCCTAACGACGATGCCGAATTTGAAATAATAGTAGAATATCTGGCTTCCCCTTCCCTTGAAGGCAAAACTTTGATCCTGGCAGATCCAATGCTGGCCACAGGCCGTTCTTTTGTGAACGTCCTACAAGCCCTGGGAACTATGGGAACTCCAAAGGAAATCCATCTGGTTTCGGTTATTGGTGCCCGCGAAGGAATTGAATATGTGGGGGAAAAATTCCCTGACAATTCACATTTATGGATTGCGACCATCGATGAAAACCTAAATGATCGGGGTTATATCGTACCCGGACTGGGTGATGCCGGAGATCTTTGTTATGGTACGAAAAAGCAACATTAGAAAGGATATCCAATTGCAAAATTGAAAACCGGGTCTTTGTACCTAAACTCCCAACGTTCACCTTCGGGCAGCCAGGGAGTGCGCACTGGAAAACCAAGATCGAACCTAATCACGAAACCCTGAATATCAACCCGCAGCCCGGCTCCTACCCCAACCGCAATTTCATTAAGGAAATCTGAACCAAAAGTCCCTTTTTCAATGATGAGCTTTTGCCGGTCACTCAATTCCTCATTTGCAGCAGGGTCAATAATGGGATTGTTACTTTTGGTGTTCCAAATATTTCCAACGTCTGTAAAGACAGCTCCTTTCAGAAAAGAATAGACAGGAAACCTATATTCCACATTCGCTTCCAGACGAACATTCCCCATTTGGTCGTAATATGTGAAATTTTCAAGGTCTTCAGGTTTGTAACTGCCAGGACCCAGCCTCCTTATTTGAAAAGCGCGAATACTATAAGGTCCGCCGGCAAAAAATTGGCGGCTAAACGGCATGACATCAGAGTTTCCATAAGGAATTCCTATTCCGCCGTATAGACGGCTGGCGATCGTCTGTTCAGCTGACAGTCTATAGTGGTAACGAAAATCTGCATCAATTTTAGCATATTGTGCAAATCGCAGCCCTAAAAAAGTTTTTGGGGTTTCCCCACCACTTAAAAGGTCGAGGAGGCTACCTGCCAGGTCGAGATTGCTGTTTAGGTAAAACTGATGGCTGCTGGTAGCGTCCACCATGCCGTTGTAATAAAAAGAATAAGTTAATCCGGCGATAAACTCCTGGTCAAAACTACTTTCCAGAAAAGGGTTGTTATCAAGAATGTCCTGGAATTCTGGAGTTGTATTCGCCAGTTGTACATAATTAATCGAGAATGGATCCAGTTCGTGGGTAATGAACCGGTTGGCTTTCCACACATATCCAAAACTACCAGTTACCGAGACCAGGCTGAAAAGGTTGCTCCTGTTCAAATATTCAAATCCTGCACTTATTTTGGTTTTGGGAATGGAATAATCAAACCAGTCGTTGTTGATCTCGAAGATTGGAAACAGCATTCGGGGATAAATAAGGTTTGTCTCAAGACCTAATTGGGTACTGCTCTGCCCCGTTTGGTCCCCTCCCGAAAATTGCCATTCGTAGCCTACACGGGCTGTGGTATTAAGAATTTCCCCTCCGTGAAAAAGGTTGCGGTTTGAATAGGTCAAAGCCAGATGCGGGCCTGTGAAACTATTGGATTTAGTCACGGCCTGAAGTTCTGCTTTTATAGCCCTTTTATTTAAAGGAGACAGGTAAATATTGGCTTCCAGGTACCCCAGGCTATCGGTTGATAAGGAGTCTATTTCATCATAACGTATGTTGACAAACTTGTAGACCCCAATAGAAGTCAACCTTCTGCTGGTCATGGCAGACTTCCTTGGACTGTAGCGCTCCCCTTCTTCCAATAATATAAAAGGGTCGAGCTTGTCGGGTTCAAAAAATGTCTCGTTTTGGATGTAGTTCCTGTTATTGTACCGCCGCACATCCCTTTCCAATGAATCTGTGCCTACCACATAATTGGGATAAACATTGATTGTTGTTACAACATAGGGTTTAATACCTTCTTCGGGAACTTCTTCCTTCAGCTTTAAAAATAGATCAAACTTCTTCCTGTCATATTGGTTGGTATCAGCTTCAAAAATGAGGAAATTCGCACTGAAGTTATAGTATCCCTGGCTTTTTAGCTCGCGATCAATGCGCTCCCTCTCCATCTTCATTTGGGTGAGGTTAAAAGGTTCTCCCGATTTCAAAATAGCATCGCCCAAAGTTTGCTGGATCTGCTGGTATATGCGCAAAGAATCGTTATCAACCTTATAATTTTCCAGCACATAAGGCACTTCAGGAAGAAAGGCTTTATAAAAAACTTTAGCTTCTTTTTGCTCCTGATATTCTTCAACTGTATAATCCACCCTGTTGTAAAAGTAACCGCGGTTTTCAAGCCAGTTCTTCAGGATATCTTCAGTCTGGCCGGGTTTAACATCAGAAAGATATACCGGCTCCTCCCCGATTTTTTTGTTTATGAATTTGTTGATAAAGCCCGGTTTTTCCCGCTGGGCTTTGTAGTGAAAGTAAAGTCCCCATCGGGTATTGAGAAATTTTGAGTTGGGATTTGGGCCAATGAGGGCGGTGAGCCCATCCTTTAGTTCGTCCTTGCGTTCAATTTCATCTTCAGAATTCATTTCCAGTTCGGCGCCAGTGTACAATAGTTTATCTTCGGGCACAAAGCGTTTCACGCTACAAGCCTGAAGCGCCACAAGAAGTATCCCAATAATAAGTATTCTAATTTTCACCATCCTGGTCTTCTGTATTTTGCTGGTTCTTTTTCTCATCCTGTACAATCTGGTCCCACAATTCATTGAATTTGTTGAACTCTTTGGTAAAGATCAATGCGAGGCCACTTACGATCAACTGCCCATCAATGACGTTTTCATAGCTTTTTCTTCGGAAGGCTTCCAGGCGGAAACGTCCATCGCGGGTCAATAAATATTCCAGGCCAATATTCCCAATCACAGGCGACTCTTCTCCCCCCTGGCTGCTTCCCTGAAGGTCTACTTCACTTCCCACGCTGACTTTCAAGCGGTCATCCAAAAATGTCTTTTCGGCTGTGATATCCAGTTGTGTCCTGTCTTCAGGACTTTCCCCCTGATAATCGGTATAAGAATCCAATCCGAAGTTTAGGTTCACACCAGTATCCCCCAGAAGGCGATCTGAGAAAATATTCAGTTGATCTGAAAGTGCCTGATTCAGGTTGTCTCTTGCAAACGACATGGTCCCTCCCCCGGCCCCATCACTACCAGAACCTGGAAAAAACCTGTTGAGCACCAACAACGAAAATACCTGTTTATTTAGTTCGTTTTCCTGTTGATTTATCTGTTGGACCCTTCCATAGACCTGCCCGCCAACAGATCCCTGTTCATCTTCGGGCATGTCAAGTCCAAATGAGATACGCGGCGCAGAAATTTCCCCGCCAATCTCGAGATAAACCAAAAACTCGAGTTCCTGTCTAAACCGGTTCCTGGTATCCATATCGGCACCCGTAATTTGTGGGGCCATCAAAGCCGAAGCAGAAGTTTCAACTTTATAGACTGCTGTAATGTTTAAATCGGCATCCAGGGGGTCGCCCGCCCATACGATACTACTACCTTTTACAATATCAAACCTGCGGGTGACCAGGTTGTAAAGACTCATTTCATAATAGCCGTCGTTTAATTCTAACCTCCCCGAAAGTGTGGTCCGGCCGTTTGGATAGATATCGAAAAGTAGATCACCCTCCCCGGAACCCTGGAAATGATCGCCGGTTTCCTCATCAATGACCACAGTAAAAGTTGCATTTTCCTCTATTGAAATATATGAGTTGAGCTGGAAACCTGAAAAAGTAACAGCATCGGCTTCGTTCTGGGTTTGGGTCAAGATACGATCCGGGTTTTGCCGGTTCACAAAAACCACGACGCCTTCCCTTGCTTCCACACCCACAGAAGCAGAAGAAATAACGTAGGTAAGGTTTGTATCTTCTTTGACCGATAGGTCCAGTTCCACTTTTGGCAATTCCAGGTTTCCGGTTACCGATCCTGTTGCGTCAAAAATGGCAGTTCCATAATAAAGTTCATTATCTTCTTCAGTTGAGCTTAATGCTTTAAAATTGTCTGCTGAAAAACTCAGGTCAAATTCAGGGTTTATGAAGCTCTCCGTGAGTACAGCCCCATTAATAATAAAAGGGTTCCCATTCGCGTCCACAATCCTGAAATTATCCATATAAACGCCCTCGTCATCCAACCGCAACCTTTCATTGGGCAACACAAAAGGTGCATCAAGCATCGCCACGGTAAAGGCAGCCTGGTTAAAATCCAGAAAACCGTCGTATTCGGGATCAACTGTAGTACCACCCACCATTATTTGTCCCGAAAAACTCCCATCTGCGGCCGTAATCGCCCCGTCGGAGAAGTTTTCGATAACTTCCATTTTGATTTCGTTCAAATCCAACTGCATATCAAGGTTTGCTGCCTGCTCATTGGCAACGTAAGAACCTGTCAAATCAAGATCGGCATCTCCCTCTTTTAAAGCAAGGTCAAAATTATAGGTGCTGCTGCCAATAGCTTCAGCATCCAAAGTTAGTACTCCCAGCGGCACACCTACAACGCCAAAATCCCTGATGGTCAAATCTGCCAGTAAACCAGTTTCGGCAAATGGTTCTTCAATGATGAGATTCCCGTTCATATTTCCTGAAGCCAAAACGTCCTCAGGATTTAAATAGGATAACAGGGCTGCTAAATTAAAGTTCTGAAATTCGATCCCAATATGCTCTTTTTCGACCCCCTCCAAATCATTGCCAGCCCGCAGGAATTGATTGTTCCTGTATAACCTGAAATCGTTGAGCTCCCACGATTGGTCGCCAATGAGGATTTCATTTTCGGGTTCTATGTTCCAGGGCTTTGAATTAAGCACCAGGTTCTCTGGATCTATATGGATTTGCAGGACATCATCTTCCCTTGAGATCCAGGATTTGATATTCATCAGGACTTCATCCTCATAATTGGACGTAAACTGGAGGAGCAGTTCTTCAACTATGAGCTGGCCTTCCAGAGAGGTTTCTTTAATCGCAAGCGGGCCGGCATCAAGGCTTTGTAACCCTAAATTGAACCTAAAACCTTCCCGATCAGAATCTATGGTGAAAGCAAGGCTATCGATCTCACTTCCGAAGTAGACCACGTGTGGCAGATCTACATTGCCAGCCAGCATTTTTTCTCGCTCGTTGAAATCAACCCTAATATTTACCGTATCCAATTCCTCCAGCCGGGGTAGAAAAACTTCTTCCAGGATAGGAGAAGGGTTGATCTCTGCCCGTAACTCCAGGTTTACCGGGTTTTCTATCGTGTCCAACCTGTCCCCTTCAGAATAATAACTCTGATAATGCCTGCCCAGAGCATTGATAAAATCTGCAGGCCTTGTGTTGGAACGAAGCCTCAGGTTGAGCATGCGGTTGTCGATATCCATTGAGGTGGTATCGTTGCGCACATGGGCCAGCAAATCCATATCGCCCATTAGGTAAGACTCGTTGTCATACACAAAGATGGACTCAGAAATGTTTGCCACCAGGTCAAATTCCTCTGCGTTGCCTTCAAAAACCGCTTCCAGTTCCATGGCTGTATTGACGGGCCGGGTTGTGATCCCAAGGGCCATAAGGTCGGCGCCAATAATGTTTAAATTAACAGCAATTGCCGGGGCGACCGAATCCAGATCCACAAAACTTTCCAGCTCCATGTTCAGGTTTTCGTCCTTGTAATCTATGTTGGCGAAACCTTCCCCGTCTTCCAGCTCGGCATATAGATTTATATTCTCAAATTCATATTCGCTGTAGGTAAAACTGCCCACATTTCCTTCAACCACCGCATCAAGGCTGTTCAAATCCTCCCCAGATCCTGTAGCTGAAATTTCCAGACTCACAGGACCCAGCGCCGGATTTTGCAGGAGTTGTCCTACTTCCAGTTCGGTCACCTGTATATTGGCATTGAAGGCAATCCCGGGAGCGGTTTGGAAATGTCCATCCACGGCAATATTTCCAGACGAAGATTTCAACACGGCGTCTACTTTAATATTTTCAGGGCTGCCGTTCACATCCCCTACCAGTTCCATTCTCCCCGGAAGCTCAATTCCCAGGTCCAGATTTTGTATAAATGGCCTGAGATCTGCTTTTCCTGAAATGAACTGAATGTTCTGGAAATTGAAGCTGATATTTTCCGGGTTGGTGGCGTTAAAAACCTTTCCTGAAGCCGAAAGGGAAGTGTTTTGGCCCCATTTGACATTGGTATTTCCTATTTCTATTTCTGAAAGTTTTCCTTCGGCAGAAAAACTTCCGCGAAGTTCCTTTTCGGCCAGGGCGGCCAGATATTCATTCTGTTTCAGATCGGGTTGGATTCTAAAAAGGTCTTTTAGGTCCAGGTTGAAATTGGGCACGTCGAGATCTACTGAAGCATTTTCGGGCTGTTCCAAAAATTGGGCAAACGAGTCATAGTTGATTACCAGATTTCCCTGTAGATTATTTTGATTCAGCTGAAGCCCTAGATCGCTCACAGCCAATCTTTCTTCTGAAATTTCCAATTCAAAAGAAGATTCCTTCAAATCCAGACCAGAAATTTCTTCAAAATTCAGTTTTTCCACTCGCGCCTTGAGGGATTGGGCCAAAACCAGATCATTGGCCACAAAGGTGAAATCGCGCAAGGAAATGGCATTGGGATTAAAGGCTCCCGGCTGCGGGGTCGCGCCGTCCATAAAAAACCTGAACCGGTTGCTGAGCAGGGAAATTTCCTGAACCTCTACCTGCCATGCAGGCCATTCAAAAAGGGCATTTTCCTCCTGACTTTTTGTAGTGGTTTCTGAAGTTTCAGAAGCTTCCGCCGTTTGAGTCGTTTTTATAAGGATTTCAGAGTTCTTCAAGCCCAGCATTTCAATCAGGATCTTTTGCTGGGAAAGATCGGCTTCGGGCATTTCCAAAAGAAGGGCATCAATATCGACATCGGCCAAAAATCCATCAGGAATAGATTGATAATCGCCGACTACATTGTTGATTTTAAGGGATTCGACCGAGAAAAAAGGCATGGGAGAATCTTCCTGCTGTTCCTGTTCGGGAAAAGGTTTTGTTTGGAGATATGTAAAGCGGGTGTTTTCAAGAGAGGCATCCCCTACTTCAAACGCCATGCTGTCCAGGTTAAATTCCTGCATCTCCACTACCAGACTGCCGAGATCCACCCGGGTCTCAATTCCCATGTACCCGTCTATGTAACTAAGCTTGAAATCTTTTAGGTCAACATCGCCCACGCTAATTTGCATGGAAGTAGCAGTTGTATCGGTTGGCGTGGCAGTGGTGGTGGTATCGGCGCTTGCAAAAGCATCCATCAGGAATTCGAAGTTGAAGCCTTGTAAGGTATCCTGTCGGGTAATATTTGCCCGCACGCCACTCCATTCCAGGTTGTCAATGGCAAAACCATTTCCCCGGATGATAGGCCATAAAGGCACATCGGCCTCCAGTTTTCGGGAATAGACCAGGGTGTCGCCATTCTTATCTTCTAAATAAAGACCTTCCAGATAAATATCCCCTCCAAAAGTGATAAACAGCCGATCTATTGCTACTTCTGTATTTGTTTTATCAGAAATATAGGATACGAGCTTTTCGGTAATAATACCTTGTCCCCAGGGACTGCGGATGAAAAGGAGCAGTAAGAGAATGAAGATGAAAATCCCCAACAGGATCTTACCAAATAATGTTATTCCGGAACCTTTCTTTTTCTTCTTCTCCTTTTTCTTTTTTTCTTCTTCTTCCAATGTGCGTGTACTGTCTCTTTAAGTGCCCAATTTATCCCATTTGAGGAACATCAGGAAATTTTTAAACCTAAATAGCTGTTAAACCCCTTCAAAAAGGGCTATTTGGAACAATATTTTTTGATCTTGTGTGGATTGGGATAAAAATAAAAAATTGAAAAAAGCTGCCATTCAATTAATGCTTATTTAGGAAAAAAGCGAAAGAGGTTGTTTGAACAGGCTACCTCTTTGTTTTAGATGGATTAAAAGGAACCTACTTCTCCTTGTTTTTCTTCAACCCATAATAATCCAGAGCAAATTTTCCCGCGCCAGTTATTAACAGCACAACATATATAAGCAAGTAAATAAGTGGCATTTCTTGCTTTGCGAAAGGAGAGTCGGCATGCACAATGAGCAAAACGGTCAACATGGTGATGATAAGCGGGATTACTGCCAGCCGCGTAGCAAGGCCAACTGCAATGAGGATCGAACAAATGAATTCGGCAAAAACCACCAGCGCCAGGGTAGTTACCATTCCCAGTCCTAAGGGATCTTGAAAAGTGATTTCGTCCTGGGTGAATAATTTAATAAGTTTTGGGGTCCCATGGGTGAGCATCAAGGCCGCCACTCCAAGCCGAAGCACTAGAAGTGCAATATCAACCTGTTTTAGATTCAAGCTGGTAAAATAAACTTTATTCATTTTCCTGTTTTTAAATTTTATTCCGGTAAAAGTAGAATAAATTCAGGAATCAACAGCTTTCGCAGGAACCTGACCTCTGTAAAAATATTCATCAATAAATTCTAAGGCTGCTAAAAATCTGTTGGTTTTATCCACCTCAATCTCAGGAATCTCCCTAAAAAAAAGGGCTAAAAGAACAAAAGATGTATTTCATCGATTTTTTATGTGTTTTGTCTTGTTTTTAAATAAAATATCGTAGCTTTAAGTTATGGTGAAAAGGGTGAAAACTATATTACTTTTACTTGTAGTGGGAATTAATTATTTCGGATATTCCCAAACACAGGCAACCGCCTCCTTTACTGCCTCGGCCACGATTATTCAACCCATTGGAATAACCACCACTGCCAATATGAATTTTGCCAATCTTGATGCAAAATCTGGAGGAACGGTTATTCTTACTCCCGAAAGTACCCGGACAAGTACCGGAGGTGTTTCCCTTTCTGATAATACTGCAATTTCTGCTGCTGCTTTTGAGGTTACAGGAGAAGATGGTTTTTCATTTTCCATTACACTTCCCCAAAATGAATATAAGCTGTCAAACGGCAGTGAAAATATGATCATCAAAGATTTCACAAGTAGCCTGGCAGATGGAGGCTATGTTAGTGGCGGTTCCAGGATTATTAAGGTCGGAGCTACCTTAAATGTAAATCCCAATCAAACCCCCGGGGTTTATAACAGTCAGAATCCTATGAATGTAACTGTTAATTATAATTGATTTTCCACCTTTTTAGCCTTTATTTAAAAGACCAACTCTAGTCTATCTAATAGACATCTCTTAACTCAATCGTTTTCGTGGTTAGTACTTTCTTTTCGTTGTGTATTTCAACGAATTTACCGTCCCCTTAACGATTTTTTTTGTAGGAGCTTTCCTTAGGGAGTATGTTTGCACTGTTCAAAATTTGAAACCCAAATCAATTTAAAACACACCCCTAAACCTACTTACTTATTATGAAAAAAATTACATTTATATTATTCGCTCTTATCGCCGGAACTGCTTTTGGACAGACCGCCACATCTGCAACTGCTACAGCTGAAATTATAACAGCCCTCAAAATTGCGAAAGATACAGATCTAAATTTAGGAACTATTGCTCCTAAATCTGATAATACAAGTACCTTCATTATAAAAACTGATGGAAGCGTTGATGTTGCAAGTACTGCTACTGACATGGATGCAACTGGTCGCAGTGCAGCATCATTTACTATTACCGGCGAAGACGGTGAAACCTTTGCCTTAACTGTCCCTGCTTCAGTGACATTATCAGGTGGTTCTGGTGCGGATATGACTTTAACATTAAGTCACAATCTTGCAGCTACTAGCAACGCTTTTACTTCCGGTTCTGCTACATTAAATGTTGGTGGAAGCTTAGCGCTAGCTTCTAATCAGGGATCAGGAACTTACGCAGGAACTATTAATGTTTCGGTTGATTACGAATAAGAATATTTATATAGGTTATTTTATATGAAAAGCTGCCCAACGTGGCGGCTTTTTTTCAGCTATTAAATCTTCTTAAATATGAACAGAATACTTTATTCAATTTTTTTACTTTTCCCTCTTTTTCAGGGGTTAAGTCAAAATTCAGAAACAGCCAAGGTTACTGTTCGCGTTAATGTAATTGAACCTATAAAGATCACGAAATCTGTAGATCTGGATTTTGGCAATGTAATAAGTGCTTTTAATCCGGGAACTGTAACCCTTTCCCCTGACGGTTCGAGGGTTGCAAACGGCGTGCAGATCTCTAGTACTTTTCCGGGAAATGTTTCCCCTGCTGAAGCCAGGGTTAGTCATGGAAACAACAAATATTCAATTACCTTACCTCAATCTTTCACTTTATATAGTCAGGCAGATCCAAATCAAGTGATCTTAATTAATAATTTTAATGTAGCACCCAATTCAGGAGAATTAATTGATGTTTTAAAAATTGGTGCTACCCTAAACTTAGAGGCGAATCAACCTTCAGGATTTTATACTAATTCAGAGGGTTTCAATGTAACGGTTTCTTATAATTGAAATTTTCACAATTCCTTAACTTTTAACGGCTAATTCCATATCTTTGAAGCCTTTAATTAGGTTAAAACAGCCCCTCATGAAAAGAAAATATTTCTTCTTCCCTCTTTTTATATTCTTTGTAATTAATCTGTCAAGTCAAATGACATTTGCACAAGGAGATCTGATGATTCTACCGAAAAGACTCGTGTTTGATGGCAGTCAACGCTCCCAGGAAATTAACTTGGCCAATACAGGAAAAGATACTGCAGTTTATGCTATATCTTTTATAAATTATAAAATGACTGAATCTGGTAGTTTTGAACAAATTGAAACTCCAGATGAAGGCCAGCGTTTTGCAACTGATTTTCTTCGTTATTTTCCCCGAAGAGTTACCCTTGCACCTAATGAAGCACAAACCATAAGAGTTCAGCTTACCAGAACAGGAAACCTAGAAGAAGGAGAGTATCGGTCTCACATGTATTTCAGGGCAGTTGAAGACCAGGTAGCATTAGGAGAAGATGATAATAAATCTTCTGAGGGAATTGCAATTCAAATTAAAACTGTCTTTGGAATAAGTATCCCTGTTATTATTCGCCATGGAGAGGCCTCCAATGAAATTTATTTAAGTGACGTTAATTTAGATTTAGAAGGAGAAAATCCTAAGCTTTCTATAGTAATCAATCGCAGCGGGAATATGTCTGTTTACGGTAACATTAAAGTGGAGCACATTTCTGAAACAGGAAAAACAATTCAAGTAGGATTGGTTAAAGGAATTTCTGTGTACACCCCCAACAGAAAGCGGCAATTTAATATGGATTTAAATAAGTCAGAGGAAGTAGATCTTAGTACCGGAAAATTGAGAATAACATATACTACTGATAACGATGTAGAGCTAGCCGTCTATGAATGAAAACTACACCTTTTATAAAAAATTATCATTTAAGGTAAAAGGAATACTGCCATTAAAACTTGTGTTATTAGCATGTTTCTTTTGTATTTCATTTTCATTGAGTGCTCAGAAAAATAAAGTTATTCAGGCTGCCGCTCCACCCGACACTGGTAAACCTCCCGATACGGGTCCAACTCTTACCATAAGTCATTATTCGGGCTCGTTAAATTTTGGAACTTTTTATTACTATAATAACGGAGGTACAATTTCACTGGATCCAATTACAGGAAATCCAACGATAACCGGGGACATAATTTTGTTCAAATCAGTCCCTACTGTACCAGTTTTTGAATTGTATGCTCAAAAAAATACAAACGTAATTATAATTTCTTCGACAACTTTTAAATTAACTGGAAGTGGACCTTTGAATACTGGTAATGAGTTAGATATTACAGTTCAATTTGATAAACCGTCCTATCAATCTGTGGATAAGTTTACACCTATATATATATATATGGGGGGGACTCTTACCGCTGATAATGCCGATAAACCAGGGCCTTATTCTGGAACTATAAATGTGACGGTGGCATTTGAATAAAATATCAATGCTAAAAAAAATTCATAAAAAGATCTCTTTTTATTCCAATGGGCTTGGAATTTATTTTTTACTTCTTTTTATACTTTTTGGTAATTCTTTAAAGGCGCAACAAACTATTCCCGGCCACGACGAACTAAACGTGGAAATGTCTGTCCCCAAAATGGGAATTGTGGAAATTCCTGTCGCGATCCAGGGAGATGACGCGTACTTACCGGTACAGGACCTATTTAATATTCTTCAGCTTAAAAATGTAGAAATTAGTACTGGTCTTTTAGGATTCATTATCCACCCCGATTCTACGTACCACATCAATTACAAAGACCGTGAGATCGTTTATAGGAATGAGACCTACTCTTTGAAAGAATCGGATATTATCGAATCCCCTACCGGGAACTATTTAAAATCAGATTACTTCGGAAAGGTGTTCGGCCTGCATACCAACTTTTCCTTTAGAAGTCTGTCGGTGAATTTTGAAACCGATAAAGAATTACCCTTTATTAGGGATATGAAAAGAAAAGAGATCAGGGAAAACCTGGATCGGGTGAAAGGAGTGGTAAATACGGATACGATCATGCCTCGTCGCTATCCCTTTTTTAAACCGGGCTTCCTCGACTGGGGAATTACCTCCACCCAGCAAACGCAATTTACCAATGACAATCGGTTGAATCTGGGATTGGGAACCATGTTCCTGGGAGGAGAAACCAATGTGCGGTTAAATTACTCAACACGGGTACCCTTTAATTCCCGAAACCAGTTCTATCAATGGAGACTGGTCAACAATTACAGTAAATTCTTTAAACAGGTTAGCGCCGGAAGGATCAACACCCAGGCTACTTCCTCGCTCTTTGCTCCCATTAACGGAGTACAGGTGAGTAACAGCCCTTTTCAAAACCGTCGCAGCTTTGGAACATTTACCCTGAGTGATTTTACGGAACCTAGGTGGACGGTGGAATTATACGTGAACAACGCGCTGGTGGATTTTACGGTGGCCGATGCCTCCGGATTTTACACTTTTGAAGTGCCTTTGATGTATGGGAATACAGTGGTAGATCTAAGATTTTACGGACCGTACGGGGAAGAGCGCACCGAGGAGAGAATGATCAACATTCCCTACAATTTTGTGCCGAAGAATGAATTCGAATACACTTTAAGCGCAGGGATCCTGGAAAATGACGAAAACGACCGTTTTTCACGCCTGAATATGAACTACGGTCTTAACAATGCCATTACTCTGGGAGGAGGAGTTGAATATCTTTCAGATGTCAGCAGCGGCGAGGTGATGCCTTTTGTAAATGCTTCGGCGCGGGTAGCTTCGGGTCTGCTGTTCAGCGGGGAATACATGTATGGGGTTAAAGGAGAAGCCTTATTAAGCTATCACACTCCCGAAAGTCTCCAAATAGACCTGAATTATATCAAATATGACGAGGATCAAACGGCAATACGGCTGAACTACCTGGAAGAACGAAAAATTAGTATTTCTGCGCCAATCAGGACCAAGGCATTCTATATGTTCAGCAGGCTGAGCTTAAACCAAATCTTGTTGCCGGCCACCAAATTTACCACCGCGCAGTTATTGCTTTCCGGAGGATTTATGGGGGTGAGCACCAACCTTACTACTTACGGGGTATTTAACAGCAGAGTTGATAATCCTACCATCTACAGTTCTTTATCACAAACCTACAGATTACCCTATAAACTAATATTTTCTCCCCGCGTGCAATATGATGTGAGTAGAAACACATTTACAAACCTGAATATAGATCTGGAACGTCCCGTCTTCAAGAATGGATTCGCCAATGTGGGTTATGAAAATAACTTCCGCAGAGATCAACATATTTTTGAATTCGGCCTGCGGTATAGCTTTGACATGGCACAAACGTCCTTTTCATCCAGAATTGGAAGAAATAACAGCTCTTATGTAGAATCT
Source organism: Salinimicrobium sp. (assembly GCA_024635665.1). GTDB lineage: Bacteria > Bacteroidota > Bacteroidia > Flavobacteriales > Flavobacteriaceae > Salinimicrobium. The sequence goes on from JAGXIM010000142.1 coordinate 21,031, forward strand.
GCTCAGGGAAGTATTCTCCTGGATGACAATACCGGGTATGTAATGGCCCGTAACCGAACTTCGGTTTCCCGTGCTGCCCTTACGCTGGTTCCTTTTCTCGATCTCAACTGGAATGGCCAAAAAGATCCTATGGAACCCGGAGTCCCCGGTCTGAAACTGTCTAATCGCCAGGGGAATGTAAGTTATAATAAAGACCGCACGGTAATTAGGATCACAGAACTACAGCCGTATGTAGACCTGCTCCTGCAACTGGATCCTATGAGTCTGGATAATATCGCCTGGAAGATCCCGAATCCGAAAATAGCAGTGCATACCACCCCTAACCATTTCCAGGAGATCTATGTACCCATTCAGGTATTGGGGGAAGTGGCCGGAATGGTTTATTTTAAAGACGAATCCGGCACCCGTGGACAGGGCAGGATCATTATCAATATTCTCGATGCAGAGGGCAACCAGGCCGCCAGGATCCTTTCTGAAGGCGATGGATATTTCACCCATCTTGGTCTGCCTCCGGGAAAATACACAGCTCAAGTAGATGCGGAACAACTGCAAAATATAGGCTACGAAGCTTCCCCGGAAAAAATGGAATTTGAAATTGGGGTAGATGAATACGGCGATATCGTGGATACGCTCGAATTCACACTTTCCCCGGCCGAATAAATCAAATTATCACCCACATGAGAAGAGACATGCCTAATCCCACAAAGGCAATAAGAGTTGTCATCACAGTCCAGGATTTA
>JAGXIM010000029.1 GCA_024635665.1 Salinimicrobium sp.
AAGCTTGGCTGTAAGCGGTTTGATTCAGAATTTTATCAAATATAATTTGTTAAGACATTATAAAAAATATTATTTTTGCGCCTATTTTCGTTCGATAAGTGGTACAATTTTTTAGATGAAGTGTCTTGATGCATGTCAAACTAATAAGAATGACAGGCTGGAGGCTTTTCAAGAATATGAATCAATTTGAGGTGTTGCCGCCAATTGAATGAATAGCATTTTACAAATAAAAATTTCAGTCATGGTAAAAATTAATTTTTATCACACGAAAAGAACTATATGTCTCAGAAAATAAAAATACTACACCTGGAAAATGATCCAGGGGATTCCAAATTAATTTCTCAAACCTTAAATCGCAATGGGCTGGTTAGCCAGATTTTGGTGGTGGAGACAAGAGGGGAATTTCTTTCGGCTTTAGAAGATTTTGAACCAGATATTATTCTATCCAATCATTCTGTGCCATCCTTTCACTCTTTCGAGGTGCTGGAAGTCCTTGAGGAATTGAAAATGCCGATCCCGGTCATCATTGTTACAACAAAAATGACAGAGGAATTTGCTGTGGATGTATTCAATAAAGGAGCAAGGGGATATGTCTTGAAGCATCGATTGGAAAAACTGGCTTCAGCCGTTGAAAAAGTATTGAAGGAGCGCCGCCAGGAACAAGAACGAAAAAGTTTAATGGGGCACCTTCAAAAAAATGAGCACAAATTTAGGAGACTTGTTGAGAACGGCACAGAGGCGGTCGCTGTTATTGAACCTAATGGCACCGCCAGGTATTTTTCCCCAACTGCGACTAAAATCCTGGGGTATTCTGAAAAAGAAGCATTAGAAATAAATACAGAAGAAATCCTCCACGAGGATTTTCGACAACCTTTTCAGGAAAAAATTGCGGAATGCCTCAGGAATCCGGGAATACCTTTTAATGGATTTCTGGTTAGGGCAAGGCATAAGAACAATGGATGGCGTTGGATGCAGCTTACTCTTACAAATTTTGTAGAGGATTCGGCTGTTGAGGGCATTATAGTTCATTTTAATGATGTAACTGAACGTACACTTGCAGAAAAGGCACTGAAGGAAAGCGAAGAAAAGTACCGGTCTTTCTTTGAGAATAGCCTCGACGGAATTTTGTTGACAGCCCCCACTGGAAAGGTCCTGGCTGCCAATCCTGGAGCTTGCAAAATGTTCCAAAGAACGGAAAAAGAAATATGTGAAGTGGGGCGCGTCGGGATGGTAGATTTAAGTGATCCCCGTGTAAATATGGCATTGAGGGAGAGGCAAAAGAGCGGAAATATAATGGTGGAGATCAATATGGTCCGTAAAGATGGTAGTATTTTTCCAGCCGCACTTTCTTCAGCAGTTTTTCAGGATGCGAATGGGGAGGAATTGACCTCCATGATCATTAGGGATATTTCCAAAGCTAAATGCGCAGAGGAAGACCTAAAGGCTTCAGATGCAAAATATCGGCAATTATTTGAGAAAAGTCCGCTTCCAAACCTCATTTATGATGTGGATACTTTTGAAATTCTTGATATAAATAAAGCTGCCATGAGTCATTATGGTTTTTCACGCGAGGAATTCTTGCAATTGACCGTGCTGGATTTCCTGCCTGTGGGAGACAGGAAATGGTTACAGGAAAATATTTCCAAGGTGGCCGCAGATGGAGACGACGTACGCCAGAATAATCTTGTTAATCTTAAAAAAGACGGGGAACGTATTCAGGTAGAGGTGTATGGGTATAATTTACGGTACAAAGACAGGAACTGTAGGTTGATTGTATGCCTTGACATTACCGAAAAGGAAGTTGCGGCAAAGAAGCTGAGAGAAAAAAGTGAAAAACTTCTTTTGGCAGAAAAACTGGCAAAATTCGGGTATTGGGGAGTTGGGATACAGGAAGAGTATTTCTTCTGGAGTGACGAAGTATACAGAATTTGGGGAAGAAAAAAAGAGGAGTTCCAGGTAGGACTGGATGCTTTTCTGCAGACAATCCATCCTGATGATTTAGATCGATTCAATAAGGAACAGGAGACAGCTCTTTCAGGAATCAAAGACCTGGATTTTCAGCATCGCATAATCTTACCAGACGGAGGTATAAAATGGGTACATGAAAAAGGGAAACTGGTAAAAGACAGCAATGGACAACCATATAAATTTGAAGGCTCTGTTCAGGACATTACAGATTACAAGAATGCGATGATTAAGCTGAAGCAAAGTGAAGACCGGCATCGGGGGATTTTGCAGTCACAAACCAATTACCTTATCCGTCTTGACCTGGATGGTCACTATACGTATTGTAATGAAAAGTTTGAACAGGATTTTGCCTGGCTCTTCCCTAATAATACTGTTATAGGGGAATATGCAGAATCAACCATTGAAGAGTACCACCGTGAAAAGAGTAAGGAATTTTTTATAAACTGTATTGCAAAACCCAATGTTACCCATCAAATTGAGATTGATAAAATGCATCATCAGGGAGTTACAAAGACTACTTTATGGGATTTTATTTGTCTCACAGATGCTGGCGGAAATCCCTTGGAAGTACAGGGAGTGGGCATTGATATTTCGGGCAGGGTAAAGGCCGAGCGGTCTTTAAAAGAAAGTAATGCCCGGTATGAACTGGCATCTAAAGCGACTTCAGATGCTCTTTACGACTGGGATATCAAAACCGGCCATTTATATTGGGGCGAATCATTCTATGCTTTGTTTGGATATTCCTCAAATACTTTTTCCTCAACATTAGATTCCTGGTTGGAAAAAGTCCATCCAAAAGAAAAGCAATCCATAATCAATAGTCTTACTCGTGGCCTTAAAGGAAATGAAAATCATTGGGAAGCGGAATACAGGTTTAAAAAAGCTAACGGGAAATACTCTTTTGTAATAGAAAAAGGGTTTATCCTACGGGATGAAAACGGAGAAGCCTACCGTATGGTAGGGGCGATTCGGGATCTGACCGAGAAAAAGAAACTTCAGGAACTTTTGGATGAAGCTTCCCGGTTTGCCCGTATAGGAAGTTTTGAGTTTGATTTTGAACAGGACTCAGTGTATTGGTCCCCTGTTACCAAAGAAATCCATGAGGTACATAAAGATTTTGACCCCAGTTATGAAACAGGGATTACGTTTTATAAAGAGGGGGAGAGTAGAAATACCATGTCCAGGGAATTCAAAAGGGCTGTTGAAGAGAACATTTCTTATGACCTTGAATTGCCAATTGTAACGGCAAAAGGGAATGAACGCTGGGTGAGGGAAATTGGCCGTCCCACTTTTGTTGATGGAAAATGCGTGCGAATCAACGGAAGTTTTCAGGACATCACAAATTTGAAAAATTCAGAGTTGAAGGCTTTAAAGGCTTCCGAAGAAAGGCAGGTGATCCTGGAAAGTATTGGGGATGCCTTTTTTGCAGTAGACCACAATTGGATTGTCACTTACTGGAACAGCCGCGCAGTAGAATTGCTCCACCTTTCCAGGGAAGAATGTTTAGGTAAGAACCTTTGGGACTTATTTCCAGATTCGATAGATACCAACTTTTATTTCTATTACCACAAAGCCCTTGAAGAAAACAGCATTGAGGAATTTGAAGAATTCTCGGAAAGAACCGGGAATTGGTTTGGGGTAAGTGTTTATCCTTCAAAAAATGGTCTTTCGGTATATTTTAGGGACGTCACTGAGCGAAGAAATGCCGATCTTAAATTACGGGAACTAAATCAGAGTTTACAGAATTATACCAGGGAATTGGTCACTGCCAATAAAGGACTTGAACAATTTTCATTTATTGTCTCCCATAACCTACGTTCCCCGGTTGCCAACATAATTGGTCTGGGTGATTTGTTACAACAGGATGGTTATCCTGCCGGGTTAAAGGAGAAATTCCTTCAGGAATTATTGGACAATGTGAAGCGGCTGGACAATGTGATCAATGATCTAAATGCCATTCTACAGGTAAAGGTAGAGCTGAACGCAAAAAAGGAACTTGTGCCTTTAGAAGGTTTTGTAGCCTCTATAAAAGAGGGGATTCAAAATTTGCTGCAAAAGGAACAGGTGCAAATTACTACAGACTTTCAGGAAGTTCCTGAAATGAATACAGTTCAAAGCTATTTGCACAGTATTTTTTACAACCTTATTTCAAATAGCATAAAATACCGGAACCCCGAGAAACAATCAAAATTACATATCAAATCGCAACAGAACGGGGACGGTATATTCTTAATTTTTAGTGACAATGGGATGGGCATGGATTTGACTTCAAAAGAAAATCAGGTTTTCGAACTTTACAAACGTTTTCACCATAATATTGAAGGCAAGGGAATGGGCTTGTTCATGGTGAAAACACAAGTAGAGCTCCTGGGCGGCAAAATTTCGGTGGAAAGCGAGGTGAACAAGGGAAGTGAATTTACCATAGAATTTAAAAATAATAACTTTAACAAAGATTCTAAAAATGAAAAATCTGTTTCGTTACATAGTAGTTGATGACGATAAAACCAATAACCTTATTTGTGAATTTGTGATCAAGGGTTGGAGGCCGGGGGCAGAGGTAGAGTTATTTGAAAAACCAGAGGAAGCTTTGAAAAAATTTGGTGAGAATAAGGGCGGTTTTGAATCTCCAATTTTGCTCTTTTTGGATGTAAACATGCCCACCATGTCTGGTTGGGAATTTCTGGACATCTTCAATACCTTTGATGAGAGCATAAAAAGCCGGTTCAGGATTTATATCCTAACTTCTTCTATTGAAAAATTCGATAAAGAAACTATTCTTTATCCTTGTGTTTCGGGTTTCCTATCCAAGCCGCTTGAAAAGCATGATCTGGATCGAGTATGGCAGGAATTAGAAAAGACGGGTTTGAACGGCAAGAAGATCATTCAGGACATATAACTGGATGTAGAGGTCACAGTTTTGGTTTCCCATTAGATTTTCATACTGAAATCGTAGCTCCCTGACCTTCGCGATTCACACCGGCGTCCAAAAAGAAGTCGATCCTTCCCAATTCGACACCTGCCCAACCTACCTGGTTCACCAGTACATTTTTGCCTTCGCTGTTTGGTACGACAGTGGGTTCGGGCAAAAAGGTGTGGGTGTGGCCGCCAATGATCAAATCAATATCTTTGGTTAGCCCTGCCAGTTTTACATCGCTTATTTTTTCTTGCTGGTATTTATAGCCCAGGTGGGACAAACAGATCACCAGCTCACAATTTTCTTCGGTTTTTAGCTGCCGAACCGTCTCCTGTGCCATTTCGATCGGGTTGAGGTATTTGGTCTCTTTGTATAATTTTTTACCTACCAGACCCTCTAATTCGATGCCGAGGCCAAAAACTCCGATTTTTATTCCATCCCGAATAAAAACCTTGTAAGGCTTTATCTGTCCGTCCAGTATTGTATTGCTGAAGTCGTAATTTGCATTTAGAAAGGGAAATTCCGCGTGCGGAAGTTGGGCCAACAACCCGTCGATCCCGTTGTCGAAATCGTGGTTCCCAATGGTCGCGGCATCGTAGCCCATTTTGCTCATTAGTTTGAATTCCAGTTCCCCGCCGTAGAAGTTGAAGTAAGGAGTGCCCTGGAAAATATCTCCGGCATCCAGGAGCAGCGTATTGGGATTTTCTTCCCTAATCCTGCTTATAAGGCTGTACCTCCTTGCGACACCACCTTTGTTCGGGTACTGGGCATGGTCTGGACCAAAGGGCTCAATGTGGCTATGGACGTCATTTGTATGCAGGATCGTAATGTGCTTGCGGTCTTTTTGTTGAGCAAATGATAAAAATCCCAGGCTTCCTACTCCCACAACTGCTCCCACCGCAGCCGATTGTTTTATAAATTTCCTTCTTTTCATGGTATGCGAATAAATCGTTGGTCCCTAACCGGAGCAATGGTGTCTTTTTGACTAAAATAATCTATGAGCACATTTCTTATTTTGTAATCCAGGTTATGTACACCTTCGGCTTTGGCGAAAAACAACATGTTGTCCCCGCCCTGGTAGAGATAATCATTTGTAGCGACATAATAGATTTTATCCTCCTCTACAGGTTTTCCCTGAACCAGCATTCTTTCAATAGCATTTTCTAGATTGATAGCCAGTTCAAGTCCCGCCACGGGATGAGCGCTGCCATCATCGATAAGGTAACGCACCATTTCCCTCACTTGTTCCCCTCTTAATTCGGCGACGACCACTTCATTTTCGAAAGGCATGATTTGATACGCGGTCCGGGTGCTTACGTCCCCTTTGCTCAGGGAAGAACGTATCCCGCCGTAATTGAGAAGGACGATATCAATGGATTCTCCGGTTCTTTGTTCAAAAACGGGATTGGCCAACTCCATAACTGCATCGGCCATCATATTTCCAATTGCTGTGTTGAACTCGTCATCGGTTTTCGTGAGGCCTATGGGCGCGTAGGCCAGCACTGCATTCATTTCCTGGTCGATATGCTTTTTGTAGGGTCCAATAAATGCAGCAATTGAATCATTGGCAGGAATAGAATCTGAAATCACGATCTGCTCCCAATTGATTTTAGTAACGGTTAAACCGCGACTTTTTTTGCAGGAGCTCCAAAAGACGCTTGTTAACAAAAATAATAGGAAGGTTTTTTTCATTTCGCGCTTTGCTAACTGTGAAAGGTAAAAGTAATTTTTTTCATCTTTTTCTCCGGCCAATTCAGCATGGTTTTTTGCGGGATTTAAGAAAATTCATCGTTTTTTTGGTGAAAGTTGATGATTTAACACGAATTTGTATTATTTTTCGAACCAATTGATGTTGCTAAAGTTTTTCTATTGAAATCGAGCCAGAAAGTTTTTTACTTGTTTCTGTTGATTAGTGCCACTTTTGTTATAGGCTCTATTTTTAACTTCAATGATTTGGCCAAAGCGACAAATTTTATCCTGGTCCCTTCACTATTGCTGTATTATAGGTATAAAACCAAAAAATGGTTTCTGCCAATGGTAATTGCCTTACTCCTTCTATATGTTCGTGATATATTTCTTTTGCAGGGAGTTGGCCTTTTTCGTGAAACCGTCCTCATATTCTTTTTTATTGCCATTTTGATTCTCTACATATTCGCGATCACGGGTTTTCAAAAGTCAGAAGTTTATTTGGTGGAGGTAATTTCGCTGTTGATCATGTATGCATTTCTCGGGTTTTTAATTTTCTATGTGGGGGAACTTGTGCCGCAGGTCATCCCGGCTCATCGCGATGCCACCTACCTGTATCTTTTCTTGCCCGCCCTTTTGCTTGCGATCACCTTTACCCAATATTTAATAAAGCCCCATTACGCTTCGCTATGGCTCATGTTGATGGCTGCTTCCCTGCTTATTTCAGAATTTTCCCTGTTTTTCAAGATGTATATAATTTCTGATGTTAGCGTGAATCTATTTTATCCACTTTTTCATGTAATTGCTTATTTTTCAATGGTAGAACATGCTTTGCATCGAAGAAGATCCTCCCGTATCCCCGGTTTTTGATTTTTCTGAAAATTTCATCCAATCAGTCACTTTTCATCACTTTTAATAGGTAAAGGTTATATATTGCAGATGATTTTCCTCTCACAATGAAATTGTCACCCGCGAGAAAAAACTCCGGCTTTTTGGTGTAGCAGAAATTCTCCTGATTTCTCTTCTTTTTGTGTTTTTTTAATACTTAATTTTGTCCCGTGAAATTTTCAGGGATAAAAATCGCTATTGCCCGTAAACGCTTGTCTGTTTTGGTCGAAAAAGTGCCTCAAAATAGCCACGGTAATGGCAATATTGGCGTCATTTTATCTTCTGAAAAAGAAGCAACGCTCAATTTGTTTCAAAAACTGAAGGAAAATAGCCCAGTCAAAAATACAGATTGGCATTTTGTGATCTGCGGAAAAAAGAAATCCGAAAATGCCCTTTTTGGATACCCTGTTTTTACGCCCTTTGATCTCGGCTGGAACGGCAAATTAAAAAATAAAGAAGTCACTCAATTCCTTGAGCGGAATTATGATGTGTTGATTTCTTTTACCGAAGCTGAAAATAAATTGGCAAGGCTTCTCGTTTCAGTTGCCCGGGCAGAGCTGAAGGTGGGGCGGGAGGAACAAAATAAAGGTAGAGATTTGTATAATTTGGTGATCTCTACCAATGTTGATGCCCCATCCACTTTTATAGCAGAACTAAAAAAATATTTGAAAATTTTAAATAAAACAGCAGTATGAACAAATTTATTGGCACCGGAGTGGCTTTGATAACCCCTTTTACCGAAGACCTTCAGGTAGATGTAAAAGCCTTAAAAAAGCTGGTGAACTTTCAAATAGAAAATGGGATCGATTATTTGGTGGTCCTGGGCACTACCGGGGAAAGCGTTACTTTGACTTCCGAAGAGAAAAAACAGGTTGTCAAGACGGTCGTTTCCGAAAATAATGGAAGAATCCCTTTGGTTCTTGGGATTGGCGGGAATTGTACCGCAAAAGTGGTGGAGGAGATAAAATCGACAGATCTTTCTGCTTTTGATGCCGTACTTTCTGTTTCGCCATACTACAACAAACCTTCACAAGAGGGGATTTATCAGCATTACAAAACGGTTGCTGCTGCTTCCCCAAAACCGGTGATCATGTACAATGTCCCGGGCAGGACTGCATCGAATATGCTTCCGGAGACCGTACAGAGGATTGCGCAGGATTGTGAAAACATTATAGGGATCAAAGAAGCTGCAGGGGATATGGTACAGGCCATGAAGTTGATAAATCTCGTGCCCGATGGTTTTCTGGTGATTTCTGGCGACGATATGATCACGCTGCCAATGGTGCTGGCTGGTGGGCACGGAGTAATTTCAGTAATTGGACAGGGATTTCCAGCTGAATTTTCAAAAATGGTAAAATTGGGACTGGAAAGAAAAGTGGACGAAGCCTACAAGCTTCATTATAAAGTAGCGCCGTCAATAGACCTGATCTTTTCGGAAGGGAATCCTGTGGGGATAAAAGCCTTACTTGAAAAGAGGAATATCTGTAAAAACACCCTGCGGTTGCCGCTTGTGAAGTCCAGCAGCGGGTTAACTGACAAAATTAATTCCTTCGTTTCAAAATTCTAATCCAAAAATGCCTTTTTTGGATGGTATTTCAGTATAAATGCGATCATTGCCGCCCATAACTTAAGTTTTTATAATAAGGTAGAAAACAGTATTTTTGCCAGATGTTAAAATCAAGAATGAAGAAAATAATCTTTTTATTGAGTGTAGTTGTGCTTGCAACTTCTTGCGGAGAATATCAGCAAGTCCTTAAAAGCAAAGATACAGCACTCAAATATGCCACTGCCGAACAATTGTATGATGAAGCCAAGGCCGGGGAAGGAAATTCCAGAAGGAAATTTAGAAAAGCCCTTAGGATCTTTGAGCAAATTGTACCGGAATTCCGGGGAAAACCGCAAGGCCAGAAGCTGATGTTCCTGTACGCCGACACCTATTATGAATTGGGGGATTATTTCCTGGCGGGATATCAATTTGAGCGTTTTGCTGAAACCTATCCACAGAGCGAGAAAATAGGGGAGGCTTCCTATAAAGGTGCCAAAAGTTACTATTTTCTTTCGCCTCCATTTAACCTGGATCAAACCGAAACCCTTAAGGGCATTGATAAGCTACAGGCCTACATTAACAGGTTTCCAGAAGGTGAATATTTGGACGAAGCAAACGAGCTTACTTCCGAATTGCGGATAAAGCTGGAGAAAAAAGCTTATGAAATAGCCAAGCAGTACCACCACACCCGAAATTACAATGCAGCCATCACTGCTTTTGACAACTTTGTTTCGGCTTATCCAGGATCACCATTCAGGGAAAGGGCATTGTATTATAAGTTCGATTCGGCTTACCAGTTTGCGATCAACAGTTACAGGTATGCCATGCCGGAACGATTGGCAACCGCCCGCATCTATTTTGAGGATTACCAACGCTATTATCCAGAAGGCGAATATATCGCTGAAGCCGAAGAAGCTTTGGCCACCATTGAGCAACAAGAACAAAGTTTATAACTAAGAGAAGAAAAGAACCATGATAGATTTAAAGAAGACGACCGCTCCTGTCAACACTGTTACGTTGAACAAAAACCAGGTAGATGCACCTACCGATAATATTTATGAGGCTATCTCGATCATCTCCAAAAGGGCGACACAGATAAATTCTGAAATCAAAAAGGAGCTGCTTGAAAAGCTGGATGAATTTGCCACCTACAATGACAGCCTTGATGAAATTTTTGAGAATAAGGAGCAAATTGAAGTTTCCAAGTTCTATGAAAAATTACCAAAGCCACACGCACTGGCAGTTCAGGAGTGGCTTGAAGACAAGATCTACTATCGCAATACTCAAAGCGAAGAATAAAATATGTCTGTATTAAGCGGCAGGAAAATATTACTCGGCGTTACCGGTGGTATTGCCGCTTATAAAACAGCTTTTTTGGTGCGGCTGTTTATAAAGGCCGGAGCGCAGGTGAAAGTTATTTTGACCCCTGCGGCCAAAGCTTTTGTAACCCCGCTTACCCTTTCCACCCTATCTAAAAATGAGGTTTTTTCATCTTTTACAAAAGATGACGACGAGAACGGCCTTTGGAATAATCATGTAGAACTTGGCCTGTGGGCCGATCTTATGCTGGTTGCACCTGCAACTGCCAATACGCTTTCAAAAATGGCAACTGGCAACAGCGATAACTTCTTGCTCGCCACCTATCTTTCGGCTAAATGTCCCGTTTATTTTGCACCTGCAATGGATCTGGACATGTTTAAGCACCCTTCAACAAAGGAAAATTTTAATACGCTCATTTCCTTCGGAAATGTGATGATCCCGGCCACTTCAGGGGAACTTGCCAGCGGACTTTCAGGCGCGGGCAGGATGGCCGAACCCGAAGATATTCTACGTTTTATAGAAGACGATATTGCTGAAAAACTGCCACTTAAGAACAAAAAAATACTGATTACCGCCGGTCCCACATACGAAGCCATAGATCCCGTACGTTTTATAGGTAACCACTCTAGTGGAAAAATGGGATTTGAGTTGGCAGCTGAAGCATATGCGGCGGGAGCAGAAGTGATTTTAATATCGGGTCCCACGCATCTCGAAAATCCGAATGATGGGATCAAATTGATACGGGTGCAAAGTGCTCAGGAAATGTATGATGCAACCCTGGAAAATTTTGATGATATGGATGTGGCCATTGCTTCGGCAGCGGTTTCAGATTACCGGCCAAAGCAGGCAGCCAGCCAAAAGATCAAGAAAAACAACGAAAACCTACAGCTGGAGCTGGTGAGGAATCCTGATATCCTTGCCACCCTGGGAACCAAAAAGAAGCATCAGATTTTGGTAGGCTTTGCTTTGGAAACTCAAAATGAAGAGGAAAACGCCCTCGGGAAACTGGAGCAGAAGAACCTGGATTTTATTGTGCTCAATTCCTTAAACGATACCGGGGCAGGGTTTAGAAGCGAAACCAATAAGATCAAAATTCTGTACAAGGACGGAAGGCAAAAGACTTTTGGGGTAAAATCAAAAAAAGAAGTTGCCCGGGATATTATTGAAGAAATCAACCTGTTGCTGCATGAATAAGTTAATCGTTTTATCGTTTTTATTTTTGTTCACTGCGACCAGCATTGCACAGGAATTAAATTGCCAGGTTGTGGTGAGTGCTGAACAAACAGGCCAGGCAAATCTTTCTGTATTTAAAACTTTGGAAAATTCACTTTCAGAATTCATCAACCAAACCAGGTGGACGAATACCGAATTCCTATCCCACGAGCGCATCAATTGCAGTATGTTCATCAATATTAGCAGCTATGACGCCGATTCTTTTAGCGGAACAATCCAGGTGCAGTCTTCAAGGCCGGTTTTTGGTTCTACGATGGTGAGTCCGGTTTTCAATTTCAACGATGAAAACCTGGGGTTCCAATACACAGAATATGAACCTTTTAGTTACAACCCGAACGAATATAACTCCAACCTTATTTCTGTAGTCACTTATTATGTTTACACAATCCTGGGCCTGGATGCAGATACATTTGAAGAGCAGGGCGGGACGAGGCATTTTCAGGAGGCGAACCAAATTGTCAATACTGCCCAACAGGGGAACCGGGCGGGATGGAAAGTAACAGATGGCAACAGGTCACGGTACCAATTGAACAACGAACTGTTGTCTAATACTTTTTCTGGTTATCGAACCGCCATGTACACCTATCACCGGGAAGGGTTGGATTTGATGCATATGTCCCCTGCGGAAGGAAAAAAAGGGGTAGCCACAGCAATTGTTGACCTGGAAAGGATGAACAGCCGCCGACCAAATTCTTTGCTTTTACGCACCTTTTTCGATGCCAAAGCCGATGAGGTGGAACAGGTTTTTAGCGGTGGTCCTTCGGTGCAGGTAAAATCGGTGGTAGAGGCACTTAATAAAATAGCTCCTACCTTTTCTGAAAAATGGGGGAACATTAGGTTTTAAAGTTTCCTGCTCACAAATCGATGCTTTTCAGCCGAATATTCCTTGCTGAAAACCTGACGGGTTTAATCATTTTTCTTCTTTGATTTGGAAACATTTCTCCCGTATCTTTGATCGAAATATCAATCCTCTTGCTAACAACGCTTTCAATAAAAAATTACGCGCTCATTGAAGATATCCAAATGGACCTTCAGAGCGGTTTCACCGTCATTACGGGGGAAACCGGGGCAGGAAAATCTATCATGTTGGGTGCTCTTTCGCTGTTATTGGGAAAAAGGGCAGATTTTAATGCGATCCGGGATTCTGAAAAGAAATGTGTAATAGAAGGCAGTTTTAATATTGCCTCCTATGGCCTAAAGCAGCTTTTTACTTTCGAAGACCTGGATTACGAACCACAAACTATTATAAGAAGAGAGATTTTACCTTCGGGCAAGTCCAGGGCATTCGTCAATGATACCCCGGCAAATTTATCTTCTTTGCAAAAATTAGGGGAAGAATTGCTTGATATCCACAGTCAGCATGAAACCTTGAGCCTTGGTGACAACGATTACCAATTCCTGGTGATCGATTCCCTGGCTGGAAATGCGGAAAAACTGAAGTCTTACCAGCAGTCATTGCAGGAGTTGAAAAAACTTCAGAAGGAACTTCGGGTTTTGAGGGAAGAACAAGTACAAGCTGCGAAAGAATACGACTACAATTTTTTTCTTTTTAATGAGCTGGAACAGGCAAAATTGGAAAAGGGGATGCAGGAGGAGCTGGAAGAGCGGCATGAAGAGCTGAGCAATGTGGAGCAGTTGACCGAACAGTTGGGAAGTGCAATAAATTCCATTAATCAGGAAGAAATTGGGGCAGCGGTTTCTTTGAGGGAAGCGAAAAACAACCTGCAGCGCATTTCAGGAATTTCCTCTCAATACCATCAGCTTTTTGAGCGGCTACAAAGTCTGAATATTGAATTGGATGATATCGCTGCCGAGTTGGAATCGGCTTTAGAGAAAGTGGAGGCAAACCCAACCGAACTGGAGCGAATAAATGCCAGGTTGCAGTTGCTTTACAACCTTCAGAAGAAACATATGGTTTCCACAGTTTCCGAACTTCAGGAAATTCAGCAGGAATTGTCACAAAAAATTTCAGTTTCAGAAAATGCAGAAGCCGAAATAACAAAGGCTGAAAATGCCATTTTTGGAAAGCAGGAAGAGCTTCGGAAAAAAGCTTCCGAAATCCATGCGTCCAGAAAGGAGATCATTCCGAAGTTTATTAAGGAAATCGAAACTATTCTTGCCGATCTTGGAATGCCCAATGCGACCTTGAAAATCAAGCTGGAAGCGCAAGAGGAATTTTTTCAAAATGGACATGATAAACTTTCCTGGCTACTTGCGGCAAACAAAGGCGGAAGTTACAACGATATCAAAAAAGCGGCCTCCGGCGGGGAACTTTCCCGCATCATGCTGGCTGTGAAGAGCATTCTTGCGACCTACAGCAATTTGCCAACGATCATTTTTGACGAAATTGATACGGGTGTTTCTGGTGATATTGCGCAGAAAATGTCCATTATCCTTCAAAAAATGGGAAAAGTGATGCAGGTTATTGCAATCACTCACCTCCCACAGATTGCCGGAAAAGGGCAAACCCACTTTAAAATTTACAAAGAAGATGCGGCCAACAGCACAATCACTAATATTCGGGAATTAAAAGCCGAAGAACGGGTGGAAGAACTGGCTATGATGCTAGGCGGCAAAAACATTAGTGAATCTGCCGTGGCGCACGCGAAAGCCCTTCTCAATTAAAAATGTTTTATATATTTACGAGCTTAACAACAACCAAAGAAGAAAACCATGTCATATAACCTACTTAAAGGAAAGAAAGGGATAATTTTTGGGGCGCTGGATGAGAATTCTATTGCCTGGAAAACTGCACAACGCGTGCACGAAGAAGGAGGGGAGTTTGTGCTTACTAATGCGCCTATAGCCATGAGAATGGGGAATATCAAAGACCTGGCTAAAAAAACGAATTCTGAAATTATTCCCGCAGACGCTACCAAAGTAGAAGATTTGGAGAACCTTGTGGAGAAGTCGATGGAAATTTTAGGCGGAAAACTGGATTTTGTGTTGCATTCCATCGGAATGTCGGTGAACGTGAGAAAAGGAAATCATTATACCGATATGAATTATGAGCATACTGTAAAAGGTTGGGACGTTTCCGCGGTTTCCTTTCATAAAACCATGCAGACGTTATACAAAAAAGACGCGATGAATGAATGGGGAAGTATTCTTGCACTTTCTTACATCGCCGCCCAGAAAGTTTTCCCAGACTACAACGATATGGCCGATAACAAAGCATATCTCGAGTCTATTGCGCGTAGTTTTGGGTATTTCTTCGGAAAAGAAAAAAATGTACGTGTAAATACCATTTCCCAATCCCCAACGCCTACCACGGCAGGCACAGGAGTCAAAGGCTTTGACGGATTCATTTCCTATGCCGATGGCATGTCGCCGTTGGGTAATGCATCTGGATTGGATTGTGCCAATTACATTATCACACTTTTCTCTGATCTCACAAAAAAAGTGACCCTTCAAAATCTTTTTAATGATGGCGGTTTCTCTAATATGGGAGTCAGCCAGCATGTGATGGAGGCTTATATTAAAGGCCAGGAAGAGTAGCTAATTCAAATTTTTATAATTTTGCAGGGGTCTCAAAAATGTCATTTTTGGGACCCCTTTTTTTACCAGTATTTTTAGTGGTTTTGTTTAGTACATTTGTGGAATGGAACCAACTTTTTCCTTTGTCATCCCTGTTTTTAACCGCCCCAATGAGATAGAGGAATTGCTGCGGAGTATGCAGCAGTTGGATTTTGACCGTTCTTTTGAGGTAGTGATCGTGGAGGATGGTTCCACGTTAAGTTCCGAAAAAGTAGTTGCGGCATTTCCCGATCTTGATATTACTTATTTTAAAAAAGAAAATTCCGGTCCGGGGGATTCCCGAAATTTCGGAATGAACAAAGCAAAAGGAAACTATTTCCTGATCCTTGATTCCGATGTTTTGTTGCCTTCGAATTATCTTAAGGAGGTAGAAAAAGCCCTTCAGAAAGATTTTGTGCATTGTTTTGGCGGCCCCGATGCGGCACATGAAAGTTTTTCGGCTGTCCAAAAAGCCATTAATTATTCCATGACCTCATTTTTGACCACTGGCGGGATTCGTGGTGGTAAAAAAATGCTGAATAATTTTCAACCCAGGAGCTTTAATATGGGATTGTCCAAAGAAGCTTTTGAAGCTACCGGAGGCTTTGGTTCCATTCATCCCGGCGAAGATCCAGATCTTGCACTAAGGCTCCAAAAAGCCGGTTTTGAGACTAAATTTTTTTTGGAAGCTTTTGTGTACCACAAACGCCGCATTGATTGGCAAAAATTTTATCAGCAGGTGTATAAATTCGGGATGGTGCGGCCTGTTTTGAACAAGTGGCATCCTGGATCGGCTAAAGTTACTTTCTGGTTTCCCACACTTTTTTCTGCAGGTCTTGTGCTGGCACTAGTGCTCCTCATCTATGGTTTTCCATTCCTGTTGTACCTGTATGTCATTTATTTGGGAGCAATTTTTGTGCACTCGCTTTTTCAGAACAGAAGTTTAAAAATCGCCGTTTATTCATTATGGGCTTCCCTAGTACAATTTTTGGGGTATGGGTTTGGTTTCTGCCGGTCAACCTGCTATATTAGGATTCTCAACGAAAACCCAAAAAAGAGGTTTCCGAAGTTATTTTTTAAAAATGCTCAAAAATCTAAAAAAAGTCACCCGGACACGGTTTAGAAAAACCGACTTCAATTCCTTTCTTTTTTTCCTCTTTTTCGCTGTGGTGATTTGGATTTTCGTGCAGTTTTCAAAACATTACAACCAGGTAATTGAAATTCCTGTTGAGTATATCAATGTGCCGCCAGATAAATTGCTCATCAACAATCCTGACAATCTCCATTTGCGGATGAAAGAAAATGGCTTTAGGGTTGCCTGGTTCTCCATGTTTCCGCCCACGCTGCAGGTAGATGTTTCAAAGGCTGTTGAGGATGATGGAGTTTTAAGGTATATTATTGATGAACATCGCGGTGATATCCTTGCCCAACTGAACATTGATTTTGATGACAGCCAATTTGTCAAAGATGAACTGGCAATTAATTATGAGCAAAGACAGGAGAAAAAATTACCTGTGATCTTGCGAATAGAAACTGAATATGCTGCGGGATTCGGTGCGGTTAAAGGCTTTCAAATAAGTCCCGATTCCATTACCGTGAGCGGTCCAGATAACATTATCGATACCCTAAGCATGTTGTATACCAGGCCGGTAAAGTTGAAGAATATTAAAGAAGATATTTCCTCCACCGTTGGCATTGATACTTCGGGCATTCGCCATCTCACGCTATACCAGGAGAACGTGAATTATTCTGTGGATGTAGAGAAATTCACAGAGGGAAATGTCGTGGTGCCAATTGAACTTATTAATGTTCCCAATAATCTGAATGTGGTGATCTTTCCGAAGGAGACCTTATTGTTCTATCAGGTAAATTTGAAAGACTACAATAAGGTGACACCTTCAGACTTCAGGGTGGTAGCCGATTTCAGTAAAGTACGCGAAAACCAGGATTTCCTTTTGCCCGAAATTACTAAAGAGCCTGAATTCACAACAAATCACCGGATCAATGAAAAAAGGATACAGTTTATAATCAAGAAATGAAGATACTGGGTTTAACAGGGGGAATGGGAAGTGGTAAAACCACAGTTGCCAAATTCTTTAAAGAACTTAATGTGCCAGTGTATATTGCCGATGATGAGGCCAGGAAACTAATGGATAAGGATCTTATTGTACAGGAGCAAATTAGGCAATTGTTTGGCAAAGAGGCATTCAAAAATGGCAGTTTGGACAGAAAGTTTGTGGCTTCACAGGTTTTTCACGACAAGCAGAAACTGGAACAGCTAAACCAAATTATACATCCGGCAGTCCAGCAACATTTCGAAAGCTGGGCGAAGCAGCAAAATTCTGCTTACGTAGTTTATGAAGCCGCCATACTCTTTGAAAAAGGAGGATATAAAAGGTGTGATTATAACCTGCTGGTCACGGCTCCTTACGAGGAAAAAATAAGAAGGCTTCTGGAACGGGACAATTCTACATTGGAAGAAATAACCGCCAGAATGGAGCATCAATGGAGCGATGAAAAAAAGGCTGAATTGGCCGATTTCACCATAAAAAATGTAAATCTTCAAAATACTCGTAAAGCAGTGAAGAATCTTCATGAAAAACTGCTGGAAAGCGCATAAAATAAGGGTTTCTTTTGTTAACTTTTGGTTAAATATTTACAGGAGTAAATGTTAAAATCATACTTTTGGGATATGAACAAAAAGATATTTTTTCTTTTGGTAGTTCTCATGAGTCTATCATTAATCGGAATCATTTTTGTTCAGGGTTTTTGGATTAAGAATACGGTAGAAAGCAAAGAAGAACAGTTTTCTTTTAATGCCAAACAAATATTGCGCAGGGTAGCAAATGAAATTGAAAACGAGGAGCTTGAAACCTACTATTTTGCCATACAGGATTTAGTGGACAGCCTGGAGGGGCAGCCGACAAGTTCCATTATGAATGATATATTTAAGGTAAAGCGGGATGAGTTTTCAAATAAAATTTAC
>JAGXIM010000143.1 GCA_024635665.1 Salinimicrobium sp.
GAAATAAACCTATTCTATTTGGACAAAGGCCTTCGGGAGCGGATTATTGAAAAAGACGGCCGCTTTTTTGTGCATGAAAATGAAATTTCGTGGAGTAAAGAAGAATTGGAACAACTGGTTGAAAATGAACCGGAAAAATTCAGTCCCAACGTGATCACCCGGCCGATGTACCAGGAAGTGATCCTTCCAAACTTGTGTTATATAGGCGGGGGCGGCGAACTGGCTTACTGGTTTGAACTGAAGACTTATTTTGAGAAGGAAAATGTGCCTTTTCCCGTTTTGTTACTGCGGAATTCTGCTTTGCTACAAACACAAAAACAGGACAAAAAAAGACAAAAGCTGGAGCTTTCCATTGCCGAACTTTTTCTAAGACAACATGAACTCATCAACCGAAAAGTGCGGCGGATTTCCAATATCGACATAGATTTTTCCCCTCAAAAAGAGCATTTGGTGGAACAATTTCGGGGAATGTACGAACTGGCAGAAAAAACCGATAAATCCTTCCTCGGTGCTGTAAAAGCACAGGAAGTAAAACAATTGAAGGGACTTGAAAAGCTGGAGAAAAGATTGTTAAAAGCCCAAAAAAGGAAATTGGAAGATGAAGTTTCCCGAATTGCCGGCCTGCAAAGGGAACTTTTCCCCAATAAAGGACTTCAGGAACGCCACCATAATTTCTCGGAGTTTTACCTGGAATACGGTAATGCTCTCATCCCCACATTGATCGCGCAACTAAACCCCTTCGAATTAAAATTTGATATTCTTTCGCTATGAACAAAATGCACAAAATTGATATAGACCTTGTGGAAATGACGCTTGATGTCATGAAATACACGATCGACCGTATTTCCAATGTCACCCCCGAATTAGGTTCCCCCAAGAAAGAAGAGGAACTTTTTGAATTGATTGGGGAAACGGTAACGCCAGAGGGAATAGGCGGGGAAGTAGCCTTTAAGATGTTCCGGGATATTTTGGTAAAAGCAACTGTTCCCATAGATCATCCGCGGCACCTGGCTTTTGTGCCGGCAGCGCCCACCCGGGCGGCGATCATGTTTGACCTCGTAACTTCGGCTTCCAGTATTCACGGTGCTTACTGGATGGAAGGGGCAGGTGGTATCTTTTGTGAAAACCAGGCGATGAAATGGCTCGTTTCCCTTACGGGGCTGCCCGAAGGCTCCTTTGGCGTCTTTACAAGTGGCGGTACGGCAGCAAATCTTTCGGCTTTGGTGGCGGCCAGGGAAGCCTGGAGGAATAAAAATAGTTCCAACATTGGGGTCCGTTCTTTGTTGCTCACTTCAAATGGAGCGCATTCTTCGGTGCAGGCAATGGCGAAAGTGATGGATGCAGATGTGATTATGATCGATTGTCCCGACGAGAACCTGCGGGGGCATGCACTGCAATCGGCGATCGAGGAACTTGAAGAGAAGGACCGGAAACGGCTTTTTGCCGTTGTGGCGACCGGAGGCACTACTAACGCCGGGATCATCGACGAACTGGATACCATTGCCGATATTTGTGAGAAGCACAACATCTGGTTTCATGTAGATGGTGCTTATGGAGGCGGAGCGCTTGCAGCGCCTTCGGTGCGGCATTTGTTCAACGGGATTGAACGGGCAGACAGTATCACGATCGATCCGCATAAATGGCTTTTTTCACCCTATGATTGCGGTGCGGTGATCTATAAAAATATGGAACTTGCAGCCGAAGCTCATTCTCAAAAAGGTTCTTACCTGGAGATTTTTAAGGATGAAGGAGCCCAGGGATTTAATCCGGCAGATTACCAGATTCAGCTTACCCGAAGAATTCGGGGCATGCCTTTATGGTTCTCCCTGGCAATGCATGGAACAGACAAGTATACCAATGCCATAGAAAAGGGAATTAAGCTTGCCCAGATCGCCGCTAAAAAGATCGAAGCAGCTGAAAATCTTGAAATGGTACGACCAGCAAGTCTTTCGGTGGTGCTTTTTCGAAGGAAAGGCTGGACTGCCGATGATTACAAGGACTGGACCTACCGCAACCACAAAGCCGGGATTGCGCTGGTCACCCCCACCAGATGGAGGAGTGACGATGGAGATGAAACCGTTGCCCGTTTTTGTTTCATAAATCCTGAAACTACCGAAGAAGATATAGACATCATCCTGGAAACTATGTAAAAAATGCCATTTTTGAGTGGTATGGATTAAGAAAAGAATAAATTCTGCTCTCAGGACAAAAAATTGGTTCAAATTCCTATTTTTACGCATGCACAACAACGTCCTTATTTTAGATTTCGGTTCCCAGTATACTCAATTGATTGCCAGACGGGTAAGGGAACTCAACATTTACTGCGAAATCCACCCCTATAACAAGCTTCCAGAAGATATTAGCAGTTTTAAGGCTGTGATCCTTTCCGGAAGTCCGTTTTCGGTGAGGGGTGAAAACGCCCCACACCCCGATCTTCAAAAAATCAGGAAGAAAGTACCACTTTTGGCTGTTTGTTACGGTGCACAGTACCTCGCGCATTTCAATGGTGGAAAAGTAGAAGCTTCTGAAATAAGGGAATATGGCCGGGCAAACCTTTCGGTAATCAAAGACGAAGAAGCCCTTTTTGAAGGTGTTACTGAAAATTCACAGGTCTGGATGAGCCATAGTGATACGATCAAGGAATTACCAGAAAATGCGGTACGGCTGGCCAGCACACCCGATGTGCTGAACGCGGCCTACAGGATAGAAGGCGAAGAAACGTTTGCCATTCAATTTCACCCGGAAGTTTATCACTCGACAGATGGAAAACAACTACTCGAGAATTTTCTGGTGAAAATTGCCAAAGTCGAACAGGAGTGGACACCAGAAGCTTTTGTGGATATGACCGTTGCCGATCTTCAGGAGAAAATTGGGGACGATAAAGTTGTGCTCGGTCTAAGTGGCGGAGTTGACTCGACTGTTGCTGCTGTTTTACTTCATAAAGCGATTGGCAAAAACTTATATTGCATTTTTGTAAACAATGGTTTGCTTCGGAAAAATGAGTTTGAAAGTGTGCTGGACCAGTACAAGCACATGGGGCTGAACGTAAGGGGAGTAGATGCTTCGGTACGTTTTTTGGATGCCCTTGCAGGTATTTCAGATCCCGAAGGCAAGCGTAAGGCGATTGGAAAAACATTTATTGAGGTTTTTGACGATGAAGCCCACAGGATCCAGGATGTGAAATTTTTGGCGCAGGGGACAATTTATCCCGATGTGATTGAATCCATTTCAGTAAACGGGCCTTCAGCAACCATAAAATCCCACCATAATGTGGGCGGCTTACCAGATTACATGAAGCTGCAGGTTGTGGAGCCGCTTAGGATGTTGTTCAAAGATGAGGTGAGAAGGGTTGGAGCCGAATTGGAAATAGATAAGGAATTGTTGGGAAGGCACCCTTTCCCTGGGCCAGGATTGGCAATCCGTATTTTGGGGGATATTACTCCTGAAAAAGTGAGGGTACTTCAGGAAGTGGACGCTATTTTTATCAACGGATTGAAAGAATGGATGTTATATGACAAAGTGTGGCAGGCAGGAGCAATCCTTTTGCCAGTGAGCAGTGTGGGTGTGATGGGTGATGAAAGGACCTATGAAAAAGTAGTCGCGCTGAGGGCTGTAGAATCTACCGATGGCATGACCGCAGATTGGGTGAATTTGCCGTACGATTTTCTGCAGAAAATGTCCAACACAATAATTAACAGAGTAAAAGGCGTTAATAGGGTAGTTTATGATATAAGCTCCAAGCCGCCTGCCACGATCGAGTGGGAATAATGTAAAAACCTATGAAGCAAGTAATTGTACTTTTTCTGTTCTTTCAAATGCTGACTATTCCGGCTTTTGCCCAGCAGTATAAATACCATATCGTCGAGCAGGGGGAAACCACTGCGGCAATTGCCAGAAAGTACAACATTTCTGAAGCCACCCTTTTTCAGTACAATCCCGATGCCCGTAGCGGTATTAGCCCCAATACCAAATTGGTTGTGCCGTTGACAGAAACTGTGAGGCAGGAACCGCAGGAAACCCAGAAGTTCAGGACACATCGCGTAAAGCGGAAAGAGACGCTGTTTAGCCTTTCCCAGCAGTATGACGTGAGCA
This sequence comes from Salinimicrobium sp., assembly GCA_024635665.1. Lineage (GTDB taxonomy): Bacteria > Bacteroidota > Bacteroidia > Flavobacteriales > Flavobacteriaceae > Salinimicrobium. The sequence goes on from JAGXIM010000143.1 coordinate 4,093, forward strand.
TTGGGGACATAAAAAAATATAATAAGCATTTATATTCGGAAGAGTTGCAAAGGGGCGAGACAATCAGGATCCCTATTAAAACTGAACAGGAACCAGAGCCGGAGCCTTCAGTTTCAAATCCTATGGACCTCACGGCCAAAGAACATGTGGTACTGCCAAAAGAAGGCTGGTTCAGGATTTCCCAGCGCTATAATGTGACCATTGAAGATTTGAAAAGCCTCAATCCGCAGATTACCGAATTGCAACCGGGAATGGTTCTAAAGGTACGAAATGGGGATTTGGAACAGGTTGTGGAGGTTGACGGGGATCTTTTTAAATATTATCTAGTCGAGCCCAAAGACACGATCTTTGGACTTACCCGCCGTTTTGGGATAAGCCAGGATTCGCTGTTGACGTTGAACCCCGCGTTGGCCGATGGTTTGAATACCGGAATGGTCTTGAGGATCCCAAACTTGGAATTTCCTGAAGCCGGGGAATATACCGAAGGAAGTATTGTGAATTTGGAGCGAAAAATTACAAACTACGATACCAAGAACCTTGTGGTCATGCTGCCATTCAACCTTGAAAAGATCGTCGTCACCGATACTTCGAGCAATTCGGCAGAAAGGCTCCGGAAAGACGAGGTGATGCAGATTTCCCTGGATTTTTATAGCGGCGTATTGATGGCCGTGGATTCAGCAAAAGCATTGGGAATTTCTATCAACATGACCGTTTATGATACGCAAAAAAATGCAGGGAAGGTCTATTCAATTGTTGCTGCAAATGACTTCAGCAATGTAGATGCAGTGATTGGTCCGCTGTTGCAATCTACTGCAGAAGCAGCTGCTTCGGCTTTACAAAAAAGAGATATTCCTGTGATTTCCCCGGTCACCAAAAAACAAACCGGCTCTATGCAAAACTTTTTGCAGGCCCGCCCGGCCGATGAAATGTTGACGAGTTCCATGATTTCCTATATTTCTGGTAATGTGACGGGAAAAAATTTGATCATCATCGCCGATGTGCCATCAGCTAGTAAGAAAAGGGAGTTAATGGCTGTTTTTCCCAATGCACGAATTGTTAACCCGAGAGAGGAAAATACGGTAAATCGGAATGAACTTACTGCAGCCCTGGCCACGGGACGTCCTAATTGGGTGATCCTGGAATCTGAAAAAATCGGGGTTTTGAGCAGTACCACTTCTTATCTCAATTCCCTTAGAGAGACGTACGATATTACCCTGCTCACAACCAACAGGAACAAATCTTTTGAGAGTGATAATATTTCAAACCGCCACCTGGCCAACCTGAATTTTCATTACCCATCTGTGGATAGAGTTTATTCCCTGGAGAAAAATGGAGGTTTTATCGAAAAATATATGAATAAATACGGAGTTGTTCCCAACACCTACGCAGTGCGTGGATTTGATGTTACCTATGACGTTTTGTTGCGCCTGGCTTCTGCTGAAAACATCTACGCTTCACTGGGTGAAGCCGGGGTTACACAATATGTGGAGAATAAATTTGAGTATGAAAAAAGGCCGATGGGAGGTTACCAAAACCGGGCGGTTTACATCCTGGCGTATGACAAGGATATGAATCTAAATGTGATGAGATAATGACGTCAAAGGTGACATATTTAGGCGATTTGAGAACTGAGTGTGAACACCTGCAGAGCAACTCCAGGTTTATAACAGATGCACCCGTAGACAATGAGGGGAAAGGAGAGGCTTTTTCATCTACAGATACTGTGGCGACGGCACTTGCCAGTTGTATGTTCACTATAATGGGCATTAAGGCACGCGACCATGAGAGCAATCTGGAAGGTGCTTATGCTGAAGTCACAAAAACCATGGCAGCAGATCCTCGCAGGATTTCCGGAATAAAAATCGACTTTACCTTTCCTGAAACCTACAGCACAAAAATCCAGAAAGTATTTGAACACTCTGCAAAGACCTGCCCCGTTCTTTATAGCCTGCATCCTGATATAGATTTGAACATCAGCTTTAAGTATTTATAAAACCTGACTTCAGTAGGGTATGAAAAAGGGCATTTTTGGCTGTATTTTATTTTTGATGGTTTCGGTTGTTGTGAACGCACAATTGCCGGAAAATAGCATGTCCTGGCAGGAAAATTTGCTGGAATGGAGTGATTTCAGGGGGAAGCCACAACTACATAATTCTTTTCATGCAAATACTACTTCAGGGATTTCCTATTCCTGGTCGCTAAAAACTTCAGAAGAAGGCAAGGAATTCGTTTTTTCAGTAGAATCGTATTTTTTTCCTGAAGGATCCTGGGTGAAACCTGGCAAAACTTCGGAGAACCTGCTGGCGCATGAGCAACTGCATTTTGACATCACCGAACTGCATGCGCGAAAACTCAGGAGTCAGCTTCAGGAGTTTAATCCTGAGAAAGTCAAAGACATTAAGAAAGCACTACGGGAAATCTATCAAAAGATAGAAGCAGAGCGCGCTCACATGCAACAGAAATTTGATGTGGAGACTCGCCATAGTCAAAATGCCGAAGCACAATTGAAATGGCAGGAAGTAGTACGGCTGGAACTTGGAAAATATGAGGAATTTTCGAGCTAAAAGAATTTATAGCACGCTTACTTCAGCTTTAGCTTCATTAAATTCTTTGAGCATATCCTGTAGGATCTGGGCAGCAGGTTTAATATCGTGGATAAGCCCCGAAATCTGACCAATTTCCAGTTCCCCTTCTTCTAAATCCCCTTCAAACATACCTTTTTTCGCCCTTGCCCGTCCCAGTAGTTTAATCAATTGTTCTTTAGTGGGGTGTTGGGAATAA
>JAGXIM010000030.1 GCA_024635665.1 Salinimicrobium sp.
AAAACATGCCGGCAAGAAAAAACCCGCAATAGCTGCGGGCTTTTAAATTAGTTCTCTTCAAATTCTTTAAAATACCATGTCCTGTAATGGTAGAAAGCACTTTAAGATTTTAAACAGGCCTGGCAGAAATTTTCAACTTACAATAGCAGGAATAAAAAATTATCTGAAAAGAACAAATTAGAACCTGAAACAAGTTCAGGTTAACGCAAAATGAGTTTTTCAGACAGCCTTAGCCTCTATCATTCCGGTGCCGTTAGGGTATTGCTTAAAATTATTGATCTTGACCGTCGCTCCCAGGTCGTGAAGTAAATTATAAAGTCCGAAAAAGGTTCGGTTTATATACAGAAAATGTTTGCTCCCCCGGTTGCCATTCATTTTCCTCAGTTCCTGATCTTTGCTGTACTTCTCGCTAAGAGTTGTAACCGATGTCCAGAAACCTTCATCTGAAAAATCGAACTCCTCCCCTTGAAAAGGTGCGGTAAATAAGCTCAGCATTTGGTAAAACAATTCGGAAAAGAATTCAATTTCTTTTTCAGAATCCCCTTTTCGCAAGATTTCCAGTTCAAAGAGCTTTGCATTAAAAATTTCAGGATCATTGATTTTTTCCTTATCGGCAAGCTCAAAATAAGGATCATAAAAATCCTGAGGCACCTGCTTGATGCAACCAAAATCTATTGCTATTAAATTATCATCCTTATCCACCAGAAAATTCCCAGGATGTGGATCGGCATGTACTGCTTTAAGAACGTGCATCTGGTACATATAAAAATCCCAAAGAGCCTGCCCCAATTTGTTTGCCCTGTCCTTATCTTTATTCTGCTTTGCGAAGTCACTAAGGTGCACTCCATACATCCAATCCATGGTGATGATTTTTTCACTGGAGAGAGCCTCGTAGTATTTAGGGAACTTCAGATTAGGGAGGTGTTCACAGGCTGTGGATATCTCAATACTTTGTTTTACTTCCAGCACATAATCTGTTTCCTCCAGCAGTTTACCTTCTACCTCCTTAAAATATCTTTCAGAATCTTTTCCCTGCAGATTGAACATTTTAGTGGCAATAGGCTTTACCATAGCGAGATCTGAACTAATACTGTCGGCCACACCCGGGTATTGGATCTTAACAGCGAGTTCTTTTCCATCTTTAGTCGCGCGGTGAACCTGACCAATACTGGCGGCATTTACAGATTCCAGGGTAAAGCTGTCAAAAAGTTCGTCGGGATATTGCCCGTGATATTTTTTAAAGGTCTTTCTCACCAGGGGAGCAGAGAGTGGTGGTACGCTGAACTGCGCCAGACTAAATTTTTCCACGTACGCGTTTGGAAGAAGGCTCTTTTCCATAGAGAGCATTTGGGCCACCTTGAGCGCACTGCCTTTAAGGCTTTTTAAACCATCGTAAATATCCTCTGCATTGCTTTCATCAAGTTGGTCGCGGGAAAGATCATTGTTTAATGCCTTTTTTGAGTAGTATTTCAGGTAGTTCCCTCCTACCTTTATGCCGGTTTGTACCATTTTACCGGTACGGCTAATCTTTCCCGTAGGAATTTTATCTATTGTTTTCATATTATTTCAAATTAAAAAACCCGACGACCGGAATAGTAGGGTTACGCCGGTCGCGGGCAAAAACCTGAAGATTTTAAAAATCCATCAGGCCATTTTTTCCTTCCAAAGAAATTTTCCAAGGTCGAGCACTCTCTCCAGGGGAGTATTTTCAAAAAGGTCAAAAACAGTGTTAACAGATTTTTCTATTGCCACATCGGTACTCTCAAATTGAGGAGAGTTATCATCCATCCAGAATTTAAGAAGGAACATAAGTTGTACCCAGGCAGCTTCAGAAAAAACAGTCTCCGATCTTTTTAGCAGTCTTCCCTGCTTTTCCTGATTATTTTCTCGAATAAGTTCTGCAGTATAATTTTTTACCTCACGCCTCAATCCCTTAAGCTGACCGGCATTCTTCATCAAAGATTCTTCCTTTTTCACGGTAAACAGGACATAACTGCGGTTCGCGGTGAGAATTTCAAAAAAGGTGTAATAAAGCGTGAGCATTTTCTCCCGGTTATTAAAGGAAGCATACTCTTTGCTTTTCTGCATGACCTCCAGGGTATGTCCAAAAAAACGTTCCCAGATGCCCATTTTCAAGCCCTCAAAACTTCCGTAGAAATTGTAGAACTCTGCTTCAGAAATTTTATTCGTTTGGCAGAACTTATAAACCGTTCCCGGTTCCTGTTCATTTTCGAGTACGTAATCCATATAAAGTTCAATGAGCCGCTCTCCGGAAAGTTTTTCAGCTTGTTTCGCCTTTTTATTTAATTGAGCCATTATCAGAGTTTTAATTACTGCAAAAGTACAATTTTTGTTTAAGTTTATATATTAAAATATAAACAAGTTCCTGTTAAATTTTGAAATACTGTGTTTTATGAGTAGTTGTAAAAAATACTGCCTCATTACTTTTCGCTGCCAGTTTGTCAGCGCACCTCTCTTGGTACTTTTTTTGACTTCTCTGGGGGAACAGAAAAATTAATAAAACAAGATATATGGCAACCGGAAACATTAATGTATCTGTAGAGAACATCTTTCCTTTAATAAAGAAGTTCCTTTACAGTGATCATGAGATCTTTTTAAGAGAATTGATCTCAAACGCGACAGACGCGACTTTAAAACTAAAACACCTTACCACTATTGGTGAAGCATCTGTAGAATATGGTGATCCAGTGATTGAGGTCAAAGTGGATAAAGACAAAAAACAGCTTCGGATTACTGACCACGGAATTGGAATGACCAAGGAAGAGGTTGAAAAATACATCAACCAGGTGGCATTTTCGGGAGCTGAAGAATTCCTTGAAAAATACAAAGATTCCAAAGACAGCGGGATCATTGGCCATTTTGGACTTGGGTTCTATTCTGCCTTTATGGTGGCAAACAAAGTTGAGATCATCACCAAATCCTATAAAAAAGATGAGCCTGCAGCCCACTGGGTTTGTGAAGGAACAACCCAATTCACTTTAGAAGAAGCAGACAAAAAGGAACACGGGACAGAAATCATCCTTCATATCAACGATGATGATAAAGAATTCCTGGAAGAAAACAGGATACAGGAGCTCCTTGTAAAATACAACAAGTTCATGCCGGTGCCCATCAAATTTGGAACTAAGGAAGAAACCCTTCCGCTTCCCGAAGATGCGCCCGAAGATGCAGAGCCAGAGACGAAAACAGTTGATAACATTATCAATAATACAGATCCTGCCTGGACAAAGCAGCCAACAGATCTCGAGGACAAAGACTACAAAAGTTTTTACAGGGAACTTTACCCTATGCAGTTTGAGGAACCTTTGTTCCACATCCACCTAAATGTTGATTATCCTTTCAACCTTACCGGGATCCTTTACTTCCCAAAAATGTCTCAGGACATGAACATTCAGAAGGATAAGATACAGCTGTACCAAAACCAGGTTTTTGTAACAGATAATGTGGAAGGCATCGTGCCGGAATTCCTTACCATGCTGCGAGGAGTGATCGATTCCCCAGATATTCCGCTGAACGTTTCCAGGTCATACCTGCAGGCAGATGGTGCTGTGAAGAAAATTTCCAGCTATATCACCCGTAAAGTGGCCGATAAGCTGAAAACCCTTTTCAACAACAATCGTGAAGATTTCGAGAAAAAGTGGAACGACATCAAGATCGTTATCGAATACGGAATGCTTTCTGAAGAAAAATTCTTTGAAAAAGCACAGCCGTTTGCCCTCTACCCAACTGTAGACGGAAAATATTTCACTTTTGAGGAATTTGAAGAAAAGATAAAAGACAATCAAACCGACAAAGACGGGAACAAAGTCATCCTGTATGCATCCAACGAAAATGAGCAGCACAGTTATATTGAAGCGGCCAGAGCAAAAGGTTACGAAGTATTATTACTGGATTCGCCAATCATTTCGCACTTGCTTCAAAAATTAGAAGCTGAAAAAGAAAAGATCTCTTTTGTAAGGGTGGATTCAGATCATGTCGACAACCTTATCAAAAAGGATGAAGAAAAAATCTCCAAACTTTCTGATGAAGAAAAAGAGAAGCTAAAAGGTGATTTTGAAAAAGTTGTCCCAAAAGAAAAATACAGCGTTCAGCTGGAAGCCATGGACAGCAATGCCGCACCACTTATCATCACGCAGCCAGAATTTATGCGCCGTATGAAAGAAATGCAGCAAACCGGTGGCGGCGGAATGTTTGGAATGGGCAACATGCCCGAGATGTACAACCTGGTGGTGAACACGAACCACGAGTTGATATCCGAAATCCTGAACACCAAAACAGCCAAGAAACAGGAACGCTTGATCAAACAATCGCTAGACCTTGCAAGGCTTAGTCAAAACCTCCTAAAAGGGGAAGAATTGACCGCATTTATTAAACGTAGTTTTGAGATGGTGAAGTAACAAACAGTTTCTTCTAATAATTACAAACCGCTTTCGTGCCAGCCACGGAAGCGGTTTTTTTCTGACCAGATTTTAAACATCAGCCCATAACCAGCCGCTTTTTTGTACCTTTCGCTCACATTTTAATAAACACAACATGAGCGACGAGAAAAAACAACCCAAAAAAGGTAAAATCAACATAGAATTGGATGAGAAAGTAGCCGAAGGAATCTATTCCAACCTGGCGATCATCAACCATTCAGTTTCAGAATTTGTAGTGGATTTTGTGAGCATCATGCCGGGAACCCCAAAAAGCAAAGTAAAATCAAGAATTATTCTCACACCACAACACGCCAAAAGGCTTTTAAAAGCCCTGGCAGATAACGTGAACAGGTTCGAAAAAGCCCACGGAGAGATCAAGGACTACGAACAACCTCCTATTCCGTTAAATTTCGGCCCAACGGGACAGGCATAAGCCCAGGCGATCTAGTTCTTAAAAAATTAGTTTCAAAAATGCCATTTTTGGAACCTTAAAACCTGGAGTTTCGACTTCAGGTTTTTTTATTTCCGGTTTTCTGAAGACCTGCCAGATGAGGAAAAAATCCTTTATGATCTTCGTCATATTCGGCTGAAATTGGGAAACTGGAATCCAAAAACGTCATTTCTTGTTAGTATTTTTATTCCTTATTTAGATCATTGGAAAAATGAAATACAAGAACTTCCTTCTCCCCACTTTCCTGCTTTTTGCCCTTTTTTCATTTTCCTGTAGCTCGGAAGATAGTAGTGGTAATTCTGAAACCGATGAGTTAACGGGAGGTCTTCATGTGGAAGATCAAACTCTCCAGACCAACGTCGTCACTGTACAAACCGTGACCATCAACAAGGCGGGGTGGCTTCTGCTTTATCGCCAAGACGGCATGGCAGAATCAGATCTTGGAGGCAGCATTTCCACGCCTAAATTTTTACAGCAAGGTTTTTCCAGTGATGTAAAGGTTCAGCTTTTACCGAATGTGGAAGTAGAAAACGGGGAAATATTAGTAGCAGTCCTTCATACAGATGATGGTGAGACAAGAATTTTTGAGTTTGATGGCTCCAATGGATTGGACAGTCCTATAAAAACTTCAGCAGGCGAAATAGTGATGGCCGCGTTTGAGGTAAGTGTTCCTGGAGATTCCGGAGGCGACGGGGAAGTGGGAAGCCTGGTGTGGCAGGACGAATTCAACGAAGGGAAACTCGATCTTTCGAAGTGGAATTATGAAACAGGAACCGGGGTTAACGGGGACTTTGGAACGGGACAGCTCGACAGGGCAACTGCGCGCGAAGAGAATGTTAGTTTTCGGGATGGAGTCACTGGTGCAGATGGTGGTTGTTTGGTGATTACCACAAGAAAAGAAAATTACATAGACCGGAATTATACCAGCGGAAGGATCAACACTGCGGGCAATGCCTCCTGGGGACCAGGCCACAGGATTGTCGCCCGGGTGATGCCCAAAGGCGTAAGATATCAGGGACAGGGATTCGCCTTCTGGATGATGCCAGCCGAAAAGCCCGCAAATATCAGTTCGATCATGTGGCCGCAAGGTGGCGAGATCGATATCATGGAATATGTTGGATCCATTCCCTACAACAACCTCGGCACGGTGCACTATGCCTGGTTCTGGCAAAATAACGAATACAGGGATTGGAACCACGGGCACCTTGGCGCCTACTACAATTACGAAACTCAGCAGGTGCCAACTCCCCCCGAGCCCGGCTACGGGAATTATCCTCCCCCGGCAAATGCGGCCAATGCGGGAAGTTCAGGGTTTCATACGTATGGGATCGACTGGTACCACGACAGGATGGAATTTTTCGTAGATGACAATGTGTACCATATACATTATTTCAATGATGGGGCTGCGTTTGGTAAGGAAGGAGAAGATCAATTTGCAGTCCGGGAATTGAATGGCAGACGGGTCGGGGTTTCTGAATATTCCAACCATTTTGAGGAATGGCAGCCTTTTGAACATAAAATGTATGCCATTTTAAGTGCTGGCGTGGGTGGATCTCAATACACCTATGGAGGCCCAATAGTTCCTGAAGCAGAATTTCCTGTCCCTGTATTTATAGATTGGGTAAGGGTGTATAAATTAGAATAGAATAAAAATATCTTCCAAAAATGTCATTTTTGGAAGATATTTTATTTATTTCTGAAAACTAATAATTTACCGGCTATTTAGAATTCCGAAGTAAAATGGAATTTTATGGAAGGATATTTTTGCTGGGCCATTTGAAGCGAGAAGGCAGAATCGGCTAAAAATACCAGTTGCCCCCGCTTATCTTTTGCCAGATACTTCGATTTTACCCTTTTAAAATCCTGAAATTCTTCATTTTTAGGATCATTGGGTTCTATCCAACATGCTTTGTGAACATTCAGGTTTTCGTAGGTACATTTTGCACCATATTCATGTTCCAGCCTGTACTGGATTACTTCAAATTGCAGTGCGCCCACGGTACCAATTACTTTTCTTCCGTTGAGTTCCAGTGTAAAAAGCTGGGCCACCCCTTCGTCCATTAGCTGGTCAATCCCTTTTTCCAGTTGCTTGGATTTCATGGGATCTGCGTTGTTGATATACCGGAAATGTTCCGGGGAGAAGCTTGGGATGCCTTTGTATTGCAGTTGTTCCCCTTCAGTTAAAGTGTCTCCTATCTTGAAATTCCCGGTATCGTGAAGCCCCACAATATCGCCGGGATAAGAAACGTCCACAATCTCCTTTTTTTCCGCAAAAAAGGCGTTCGGACTTGAAAATTTCAGGTTTTTATTGTGCCTTACGTGCAAATAAGGCTTGTTGCGTTCAAATTTTCCTGAAACAATCTTTATAAAAGCCAGCCTGTCCCGGTGCTTGGGATCCATATTCGCATGGATCTTGAAAACGAATCCGGTGAAATCTTTTTCAGTGGGTTCCACTTTTCTCGTATCGCTTTCTTTGGGACGCGGCGTAGGCGCAATCGTCACAAAGCAATCCAGCAACTCCCGAACGCCAAAATTGTTCAAAGCCGAACCGAAAAATACTGGTTGCAACTTTCCTGATAAGTAAGCTTCTTTATCGAATTTAGGATAGACACCTTGTGCCAGTTCAAGTTCTTCCCTCAAAGTAGCAGCCGATTTTTTCCCGATCAATTGATCCAGTTCTTCAGATTCAAGATTGGAAATCTCCACCGTTTCTTCTATATCCTTTTTTGGATCGCCGGTGAAAAGGTTTACATTTTGCTCCCAAATATTATAGATCCCTTTAAAGTCATACCCCATTCCAATAGGAAAACTTAAAGGTGTCACGGTGAGATTTAGTTTCTGCTCAATTTCGTCGAGTAGCTCAAAAGCATCTTTTCCTTCACGATCCAGTTTGTTGATAAACACGATCATTGGGATATTCCTCATGCGACAGACTTCCACAAGCTTTTCGGTCTGCTCCTCTACCCCTTTTGCGACGTCAAGCACAACAATTACGCTATCTACGGCTGTTAGGGTTCGAAAAGTATCTTCAGCAAAATCCTTGTGCCCCGGAGTATCCAGGATATTAATTTTTATGTCTTTATATTCAAAAGCAAGTACAGAGGTTGCCACAGAAATTCCCCTTTGACGTTCAATCTCCATAAAATCACTGGTGGCGCCTTTCTTGATTTTATTGGACTTTACCGCCCCGGCCTCCTGGATAGCACCTCCAAAAAGCAACAGCTTTTCGGTAAGGGTCGTTTTTCCGGCATCTGGGTGGGAAATAATCCCGAAGGTTCTCCTTCTCTTGATCTCGTCTAAGAATTTCATAGGTCATTTTAAGGCTGCAAATATAATTATTTGAATCTGAATTCAGGGAATGGTCCCTAACTCGTTTTCAGACTTTCCCTGGTTAATTCTTCCTGAACGATTTCGTACATTTGACGTTCAATTTTTGCAATGAAAGAAGAAAAAGTAATCCTGGTGAACGAACGAGATGAGCAGATTGGTTTAATGCCAAAGATGGAAGCTCATGAAAAAGCATTGCTTCACAGGGCATTTTCGGTCTTTGTCTTTAATGATAAAAGGGAGCTAATGATCCAGCAGCGGGCGATGGGAAAATACCATTCCCCTGGCTTATGGACGAATACTTGTTGCAGCCATCAGCGTGAAGGGGAGAGCAATATTGAAGCGGGCAGACGGCGCCTTCAGGAAGAAATGGGCTTCACGACAAACCTGCAGGACACGATCTCTTTTATTTACAAAGCTCCTTTTGACAACGGGCTCACAGAGCACGAATTTGATCACATTTTGGTAGGAAACTATGACCGCGAGCCCGAGCCCAATCCTGCTGAAGTGCACGCCTACAAATGGGTTTCCCTCGATGATTTGAAGAAGGACATGATGGAAAACCCTGAGCTTTATACAGAATGGTTCAAGATCATCTTCGATAAATACTACGAAACTATTGAGCAATGAGGATTACGGTAAACAGGAAGGCGCATTTCAATGCCGCACATAGGCTTCACAGGAAAGATTGGGACGATGAGACCAATGAACAGGTGTTTGGCAAATGCAGCAATCCAAACTACCACGGCCACAATTATGAACTTGTAGTGGCAGTCACAGGTAACATCGATGAAGAGACAGGTTTTGTCATGAACCTGAAAGATCTGAAAAAACTCATCTATGACAAAATAGAAGTACCTTTTGACCACAAAAACCTAAATGTGGAAGTTCCGGAATTTAAAGAGCTCAACCCCACAGCCGAAAATATTGCGGTCGTGATATGGGAAAAACTGCGGAAGGAACTAGCCAGCCATCTTGATCTCGAGGTTACTTTATTTGAAACCCCGCGCAATTTCGTCACTTACAAGGGCGAATAAAAAAACTCCCCGAAATAGATTTTTTAAAAGGTAAAAATTGTAAATTCGCCTCTCAAAAATTACGCATAAAAATGGCGAATAAAAGAACATTAAAGAGAAATATCAACGACGTATTCGGAGACATAATCGAAGCAGCTTACCTGCACCAGATTGCCAATCCAGACCAGGATACCGCAAAATCTGAAGAAATTGTTGATGAAGCAATTTCCGAATTCGACGAGTTGATCGTTAAGATCAACCAGAAGGATGTGGAGAACAAAAAGCAACACTTCAGGAACATTGAGCAGGAATTGGAAGCCAAAGCCAATGTTTTGGTTGAAAAAGTAAACGCTTTATAGCATTCGGAATATTGCCGATGTAGCTCAGCTGGCTAGAGCAGCTGATTTGTAATCAGCAGGTCGTGGGTTCGAGTCCCTCTATCGGCTCTTGTGTAAAGCTCCTTTTTTAGGAGCTTTTTTCATGTTGTACTGTTG
>JAGXIM010000031.1 GCA_024635665.1 Salinimicrobium sp.
GCGCTGGATAATATCGACCGTTCCCCCCATTGAACCCAGATGAATACCTTCAGAAGTGGTGCCGCCCTGTACATCTTTAAAATCGCTGTTGATTGCTTCTTCAAAACAACTCCATGCGCAAGCCCTGTCTGAGCGGGCTTCCACCCACGATCTTACGATGCGGCTTAACGTAGAACCATCAGAAGTTCGTTTGGTATAGTACTCTATATTTTGTAGAATATTGTCTGAGTTAAAAGAATACCCCAATCTTTGAAACAGTTCAGATAGCTCTTCAGCAGAAAATAGGTAGAACAGCATCAAAACATCTGCTTGTTTTGATATCATATAACGGTTGACGGAATCCCCTTCTGCATCCAGGATGCGATCCAGGCGTTTGATATCCCCATATTTATTTTTGTAAAAATCCCAATCCATGTCTTGCAGATTTTCGTAACCTTCAAACTGGCTGATGATTGTTTTCTCATGAAAAGGGATAAACATTTTTCTGCTTATCTCGCCCCAGCGCTCCAGGTCCTCATCGGAGATTTTTACTTCTTCCAAAAGTTCTTTTCTGCGAAAGTCATCCAGCAAGTCCAGGAGCTTCAGCGCATGAACAAACACCCAGACCACCATCAAATTGGTGTATGCGTTATTATTGATTCCGGGGGATTCCGCTCCAGGATAACTCGTGTGAAATTCATCAGGCCCCACCACCCCTTTTATCTCATATCTTTGTTTGGTACTGTCATAGGTGGTAAGACTGGACAGGAACTGGGCAATTTCCAGGAACATTTCGACTCCATAGAACCGCATGAATTGCAAATCTTTGGTTGTCACAAAATATTTCCAGGTGTTAAAGGCAATAGCCATATTTACATGCCTTTGCAAATGGGTGTCATCGGGCACCCATTTGCCTGATCTCGGGTTAAGGTGTAATACCTGATTTTCTTCTCTGCCATTACTGCCGCTTTGCCACGGAAACATAGCGCCTTTAAAACCTAATTCTTTTGCAGCCTGCCGCGCCTTTTGAAGCCTCCTAAACCGGTACAGCAATAAAGTTTTGGTAAGATCGGGATTGTGGAGGTTGAAAAATGGCAGAATGAAAAGTTCATCCCAAAAGATGTGTCCCCTGTAGGCTTCGCCGTGCCACCCCCGGGCCGGCACGCCTGCATCAAGATTTACCGTATGATGGGAACAGGTTTGCAGCAAGTGAAAAATATGGAGACGCAGCAGTACCTGAGTTTTACCCGGAGCATCGATCTCAAGGTCAAACCGTTTCCATATTTTTTCCCATGACCTTTGATGATCATTGAGCAAAACCTCAAAACGTTCTGCACGATGCATGCTCTCCCTGGCTTCGATGAGAGGTTCTGTGATAGCATTGTCATCAGAAGTATAAACTGCAACTGTCTTTTCTATTTCAACATGTTTGTGTTCCTGTATTTCAAAAGAAAGTTCCTGAATAATACATTCCTCTTCTTCTATCGTATTTCTTTCTATCGGCAATTGTCCTTTATCCTGGAAAACCTGGCAGCGCGCAACCTGAGCCATATAAACCCTGGACTGATTGGTTTGCACCAGCAAATAAATACTGTCTTCACCCGATTTTCCTTTCTCAACAACATTCAAATGTTTACTGCTCAGTTTTTTATATCGATCTACTCCTTCGTTTTTAACAGAGCCATCAATGCAGGTACGCAGCACAATTTTTCCCGACCAGTTTTCGGCTTTCAGGTGCCAGGAAATCATGGCAAGGTGAGGATTGTCCATACTTATCGCACGAACACTTGTTAGGGAGGTTTCCCTTTTTGCATGGTCCCTAAAACGCATTTCCCGCCTGAGCAACCCCTTTTTCAGGTCCAGGGTTTGCTCATAGTGAAGAATATCAGTCTGTTCAAGCTTAAACCATTCCTTTTCCCCTTCCACTTTGAAGGTGAGACATAGCCAGTTTGGCCAGTTCACAAGATCCTCATTTTCAATGATCCTTCCGGCAATATCCGATTTGAGCCGATTGTAACCACCCGCAAGATAGGTTCCCGGATAATGTATGGCGCCTGCTGGAGATTCCTCGGCTGCGCCCCTGGTGGCGAAATAGCCGTTTCCCAGCGTGCACAAGGCTTCCCGCAAAAGTTCTTGCTGCCGGTCAAATCCCCTATAAGTCAGTTCCCATTCCTCCCTTTTTTCTGATTTGTTTGATCCGTCCCGTCTATTCATAATCAGTTTTTTTTATTTCAACTTCATTCATAATGTCTCCACTACTACTTGTAAAATGGCATTTTGCGGCACTGGTGTTTTACTGAAAAAAATCCGGTTCCAATAGTCTACAATATAATTATTTCCAGAGGATTGGTTAATGACATTGGTCATTTGGAATGATAGAAATTGCTTTTGACCTAATATTTACAGAGACTATAATTAATTCTTTTGCATAGCCTCTCAACTTGAAGGTGCGAACAGCAAGAAATTAGTGGTATTCATAATAAATTTATATTAATAACATAGTTTTAAGGCTTAATTAACCACATATCAACCTGATAGCTCCTATTTTTACTATACAATGATGGCAGGCTTTAATGCCAACTCCTGGAAATGGAAACACAATAGCATAAGTGTTTTAAAATCGAAGGTTTTTTTAAAAATAAAATCTTATTTTAAATGACAAATAATCACACTTCTACTACAGACAAACAGGAGGCAGATGAACGAAAATCTCCTTCTGCCAAAGTGATACATGGTTCAATTTTTAAGGAAGCTGTTTCAGAACTTTCCCGTTCTTCTTCTGCCTTATTCTGGTCTGGTCTTGCTGCTGGTTTGTCCATGGGATTTTCCATGATTTCGGAGGGCTTACTAAGGGCTAACCTTCCTGATGTTGAGTGGCGACTCCTGGTGTCAAATTTTGGCTATAGCGTGGGGTTTCTCATTGTCATCCTGGGAAAGCAACAGCTATTTACAGAAAATACCCTCACACCCATTCTGCCGCTCCTTCATAGAAGAAATTTAAAAACCCTTTGGCAAGTCCTACGTCTATGGGGAATCGTACTTATTGCAAATCTCATTGGAGCAGTTATTATAGCTTTTGTGGCTTCCGAAAGCAAAGTATTTGATCCACACGTTCAGAAAGCTTTTGAAGAAATTGCGAAAATGGCCATGGAACCGTCTTTTGAAGTCACTTTAATAAGAGGGATCTTTGCCGGTTGGCTCATTGCCTTAATTGTGTGGCTTCTACCTTATGCTCAAACTGCACATATCTGGGTAATTATCATTATAACCTATATTATTGGAATTGGCCATTTAAGTCACGCTATAGCGGGCTCAATAGAGGTTTTCACTCTGGCGTTCATGGAACAAACTTCCTGGTGGAATGCATTGACAGGATTTACTGTTCCTTCTTTAATCGGAAACATAATAGGAGGTGTAACTATTGTGGCAGTGCTGAATCATGCCCAGGTAAAAGCAGATTCATAAGTACTGTTTTTCAGCTGGAGGCGAGTTCGCAGGTTTCGTCATCCAGCTCAGTTTCAATAGTGTAGTGTTCAAAGGAATATTCCTTCAAAATGTTCTTTACCTCTTTCTTAACCGCAAGGATCTCATTGAATTCAATAATATTCTGCAGCTTTATATGAGCAGTGAATACGTGATTTTCTCCTTCAAGTGACCATACGTGAGTATGATGCATAGAAGCCACTTTTGGAATTTCCAGGAGCCTGTTCTGTATTTCATCCAGATCTATTTCTCTCGGAACTCCCTGAAGAAAAATAAACAAAGTTTCTTTAAGCCTTTTTACAACGTTCCATAAAATATACATGGTGATCAACAAGGAAAGTGCAGGATCAAGGTAATAGATATCCTCAAATTTCAGAACTATTGCCACCACCAGTACAGCCATCCATCCCAGCACATCTTCAAGTAGATGCCAGGAAACAACTTTTTCATTCATTGTCTTCCCACCACTCAATTTATAAGCTGCAAAACCATTGACCGTAACACCAATTATGGCGAAGATGATCATTCCATCTGCATCGGAAGGTTCGGGTTCAAACAGTCTCCCAACAGCTTCAGAAATTACATATATGGAACCTACTATAAGAACAAGACTGTTTATTAAAGCTCCTAAAAGAGAAAATCTTCGGTAACCAAAGGAAAAGGTAGAGCTTGACTTTTTCTTACTTTTCTTATCGAGATACCAGGAGGTTCCAAGGGATAAACTGTCACCCAGGTCATGTACGGCATCAGAAACTATGGCTATACTGTTGACATAGATTCCTCCAATAAATTCCAAAACTGTAAAGGCAAGATTAAGAAAAAACGCCAGTTTTAAATTCTTTCCCGAATTACTATGAGAATGATCGTGGCTCATGTTCTATTTTCTTTTAAAGATATAATTGTTTGACTTAATGACTATGCCTGCCTTCGCTTTTTTGCATTATAGCCACAAAATAATAAGCGTTGAGAAATGAAAAAGTTGATCAATATAAGTGATAAATATCATGGTTTAAATAAATTAATTTCAGGACTTTTAATATGGCTCTGGAAAATCTGAGTTGTAAATCCATATGGAATACAAGATCTACATAGCAGGAGGAATATTGACAGTTTTAGCCATTACCTTTTACTGGATTCTGATAAATAGAAATAGTAAGTAATTTCTTCGGGTCTCCAAATTCCTTTTCTGTGAGTGTTTTTATAAACAGATCCCGCCTCTTCTTTCAAAATTTTAAACCCCGAATTGAACGCAGTGAAGTCAAAGGCTGGTGAATGGTTAATTGTTAATTGTTAATTGTTAATTGTTAATTGTTAATTGAAAAATAGTTGATTTAAAATTCATTTGCCCTGAACTTATTTTAGCTTCCAGAATTATTATTAAAAACGTAATTTGCTTACCTAACAAGTAATAAAAATGGCTAAAACAAAAATTACAGTAAACAATAACGGATCGCTTATCGTTGCGGGAGATATTGAAATAGTAGATAAGAATGGAAATGTTTACGGCCTTGGCGGGCGGGAACAGGTTACCCTATGCCGCTGCGGATTATCAAAAAACAAACCTTTTTGTGACGGATCTCACAGGAACCACTTTGAACATGAAGCTAAAGCTTTTGATCTGCCTCCAAAGAAGGTATAGAAGTATTTTTTTAGAAATATAAAATGCATCCCTGGGCTGTTGAGTTTTTTAAGGAGTTAATATGAGTCAAAAATGACATTTTTGGATGGTATTTCTGGTTGCTTAGTTAATCGGACAATGATTAGTTAAAAATCCATTAATTCATGTCTGGCCCTGAA
>JAGXIM010000144.1 GCA_024635665.1 Salinimicrobium sp.
GCACATTTTCCAGGTAAGCGAGCGTACTGGTTTCGGTGTCCATTTTTTCTTCAGGATCTTTATCCATGGGATCTTGTCTTGCAGTTGTCCTTTTAAGTTGTTTTTGATTCTTTACCGGGGTGGAGGTGAGGTATTCTTTTACAATTGTTTCAAATTCCTCCGGCTTTCCTTCAGAAAGGTCTTTTTCGAACCTGTTTTCAAAGCTTTTCGCAAAATTCCCGGCACCTTTTTCGAATATTTTCTGATGCGCTTCCGAAGCCACCTCCTGCATATAGGAGTCGATGAACTGTGCAAGGTTCAAATCACTGGCGCCTGGCGTTTCTGTACCGGGCAGGATCACTTCCAGAATATTTTTTAAAGCCAGGCCGTTTGGTGCACTTAGAAATTCTGGCTCCCAATGTTCTGAAGTTGCTGTATTGCAACTTTGCAAGAGCCCAAAAGTGGTGGGGCCAACTGCCAGAAATCCGGCTCCCAATCCTAAACTTTTCAATGCTTTTCTCCTGTCCATAATATTAAAACTTGCGTTTTTCGAGGGTTTTTGAAGCATGGTCCACTGCCCGTGCAGTTAGTGCCATGTAGGTTAAAGAGGGATTCTGGCAAGCCGAAGAAGTCATAGCAGCGCCATCTGTGACATAAACATTTGGCACCGCATGAATTTGATTATTCTCATTTAAAACTGAAGTTTTGGGATCCCTTCCCATTCGCGCTGTTCCCATTTCATGGATCCCTAATCCCGGGGCGCCGATTTCGTCCCTTGCTTCAATATTCAGAAAACCAGCTTTTTCGAGCATTTGTACGGCCTGTTCCACCATATCTTTACGCATTTTCAGCTCATTTTCTTTAAAATCAGCACTAAAAGTGATGGTTGGCAGCCCCCATTCATCTTTTTTACCGTAATCCAGGGTCATTTTGTTTTCGTGGTAAGGTAAGGTTTCCCCAAAGCCAGTCAGGCCCATGGTCCAATCCCCAGGCACGGTGAGCGCTTCTTTTAATTCCTTTCCAAAACCAAGTTCGGCAATACTTTTGGACCAGTCGCCCCTGCTTGCCTTTCCCTGATAGCCGTAGCCTCTCAAAAAGGGCATTTTTTCACCATCTTTCAGGTTACGGAACCGGGGAATATAAATTCCGTTTGGCCGCCGCCCTTTGTAATATTTATCTTTATATCTATCGTGCCTGCCCGAAGCGCCGGCCCTAAAGTGATGGTCCATGATATTATGTCCCAACTCGCCGCTGTCATTTCCCATTCCTTCGGGAAAGCGATCAGATTTTGACTGCATCAAAATACTCGTGGAGCCAATGGTGGAAGCACATAGGAAGATCACATTGGCTTTATATTCAATTTCTTCTTTTGTTTCGGAATCAATGATTTTTACGCCGGTCGCTTTTTTGTTATCGGAATCATACAACACCTGGTGCACCACCGAATTGGGTCTAAGCACCATGTTTCCAGTACGTTCTGCTGCCGGAAGGGTAGAGGCATTACTACTAAAATACGCGCCATAGGGACATCCGCGAATGCATCGGTTCCTGTATTGACAAGGGGAACGGCCTTCAAAAAGAGCATTTCCGGTGAGGTTCGCAACCCGTCCCACAGTTAGAACCCTTCCGAAGTTTTTGGCCATGCTATTTTTGAGATGTTCTTCGACACAATTCAATTCCATGGCGGGAAGAAATTCCCCGTCTGGTAATTGGTTAAGGCCAAGCCTTTCCCCGCTCACCCCAATAAATCTTTCCACATAATCATACCACGGTGCCAGATCTTTATAGCGTATAGGCCAATCCACCCCGATCCCTTCTTTTTTATTGGCCTCGAAATCCAGATCGCTCAACCTATAGCTGTGCCGTCCCCACATAATTGAGCGGCCGCCAACATGATATCCGCGCACCCAGTCAAAGCGTTTGGCTTCGTTGTACGGGTGCTTTAGGTCGTCAACAAACCAGTGCTTGCTGGCTTCATTAACGGTATAGCCTGTCCTGGATTGCTTTGCCTGCCGTTGGGCCTGTTCCCGTGGCACCTGCCCGCGGAATTTGTAGTCCCAGGGATCGTCAAACATGGTGGGGTAATCTTTTATATGGTCCACCATAGGTCCCCTTTCAAGGACCAGCGTTTTAAAGCCTTTTTCGCACAATTCTTTGGCGGCCCAACCGCCGCTTATACCCGTACCAACAACTATAGCATCGTAGGTGTCATTTTCGTAAATAGGTTTCACGTGTTCAATTTCTTCAGGTTTTGGGATGTCTTTACAAGCTTACTATTCCAATTATATGATTTTTTATTCACATATTATAAATCTTCAGGAATAAGCTCTACAGAATCTAATTTAAATTATTATTTTTAGATAAACTTAACAAACCTTCTCTTATGAAACTTTTTACTACTACCAAAATGAAACATTTTTTGATTAGCCTATTCCTAATTTCAAGTCTTACAGCATGCAAGGACGACAAAAAAGATGATTCCAATTCCCAGGTTCCTCTGGCTGAAGAAGCTAATGAAGACCTTTTCTTCGATATTTCTCTTGCGCAGTGGTCTCTTAACGAACCTATTTTCGCCGGGGAGCTTCAGCCACTGGATTTTGCGCAAAAGGCAAATGAACTTGGTTTTAAAGGCATCGAATACGTGAGTCAGCTTTATACGCCCCTTTACCGGGACGCTGAAGATCCTAAAGCTGCTTTTCAAACCATGTTGGATTCCCTTAAATCCAAAAGTGAGCAATACAATGTTCAAAATGTTTTGATCATGGTTGATGGGGAAGGCGATTTGGCCACGGCAGATCAGAAGGTCAGGAATCAGGCTGTGGAAAACCACAAAAAATGGGTGGATGCGGCAGACTTTCTGGGATGCCATTCCATACGCGTGAACTTGTTTGGCAGTGTAGATCCCGTAGAATGGAAAAAGAATGCTGTGGCAGGACTAACACAACTTTCGGAATATGCCGCAGGAAAAAATATTAATGTACTGGTAGAAAACCACGGTTCCTTTTCATCAAATGCACAATTATTGGTGGAAGTCATGGAAGCAGTGAACATGGAAAACTGTGGCACGCTGCCAGATTTTGGCAATTTCTGCATCAAACGCGAAGATGATTGTTTGGAAGAGTACGACAAATATCAGGGCGTAGAGGAATTGATGGAGTACGCCAAGGCAGTGAGCGCGAAATCCTATGACTTCGACGAAACAGGGCAGGAAACCACTATTGATTACCAAAGAATGCTGAAAATTGTTAAAGATGCTGGTTATACAGGATTTATAGGAATAGAATATGAAGGAGACCGTCTCCCTCCGGAAGAAGGAATTCTCGCAACTAAAAATCTATTGCTGCAGGCAGGAAGGGAATTGAACAAAAGCTAAAACACCCTTCAAAACCACGAATTAAAATTTATGGTCAAAAAGATCAAGCTCGGGATCCTGGGAGGTGGCGAAAACTCACTTATCGGGATCCTTCACAGGATTGCTGCTTCAATGTATGAGCAGTATGAGTTAGTGGGAGGTGTTTTTAATTCGGACCATGCTCAAAGTGTTGAATTTGCTGAAAAATTAGGAATTGCAACCAGTCGGGTTTATGTTGATTTAGAAGCCTTGATTGCCAGTGAATCCTCACTTCCGGAAGAAGAACGAATGCAGGTAATATCTGTTCTCACGCCAAATTACCTGCATTTTCCAATGGCCAAAAAACTTCTTGAAAATGGCTTTCACGTAATTTGTGAAAAGCCGATGACCACCACTTTTGAAGAAGCACAAAAGCTAGGGGAAATTTCAAAAAACTCAAAGACTGTTTTTGCCGTCACCTATACCTATACTGGATATCCCATGGTTCGGCAAATGAGGGAGATGATCCATGAGGGGCAGTTGGGAAAGATCCAGAAAGTTGATGTGCAATATTACCAGGGCTGGATAAACCCAATTATCCACGATCCTGAAAAAAGGAGTACAACCTGGCGGTTGGATCCTCAAAAGTCGGGCATAAGTTGTTGTGTGGGGGATATTGGGACGCATGCCTTTAATATGGTAGAATATGTAACCGGGCTACAGGTAAAAAGCCTTCTGGCAGATCTCAATTACATGTACAGGGACAATAGAATGGATGTGGATGGCACCATTCTTTTAAAGTTTTCAGAATTTGTAAAGGGGATTATTAGATCCAGCCAAATTGCAACCGGAGAGGAAAATGATTTTACTGTGAGGATATACGGGGAAAAAGCCGGTTTAAAATGGGGACAGGAAAATCCGAATTATTTGTATTTGCTTCAGGAAGGAGAGCCAATGCGGGTTTTGAAGCCCGGTCATGCGTATAATTCTGAACTTTCACTAAATGGAACAAAATTGCCCCCCGGCCATCCCGAAGGGATCTTCGATTCTATGGGCAATATCTACAGAGGCGTGGCTAAAGCTATCAAAAAGGAAGATTACAATCCTGCAGAATTCCCAACGATGACAGATGGGGTTAGGGGAATGGGCTTTATCGAGAAAGTTGTACAGTCCCATGAGCAGGGAAATGTCTGGGTGGAACTTTAAGCTTAAGCTTAAATTCATTGTTGTATTGGAAAAGAACCAAAATCGCTCCGCTTCTAAAAACTAGAAGCAAGACTTATTTTCTTAATGTATATCCGTGTTCTGTCCTAACCCTGAATTTATTTCAGGGTCTCCATATGGTCTTGATTTACATTGAAATGAGATTCTGAAACAAGTTCAGAATGACGTAATTTTTCAGTTTAGGATCCTTTACGGACAAACAATTTCCTTATTCCTGAAAAAGAACAATTTAACCTTTGGGGCGAATTTAAAAAATCCTTAAAATATCTTCGATCCAAAACCACCTCCAGGATCGGGTTACATTATTAGTTTGGCTATAAATGGTAAGTCTTTCCTAAAGTGTCATTTATTCTAATCGGACAACAATGGTTTAAATTATCAAATTGGTCTCATGGGTATTCAAAAAGGGGAAATTGGAACCATATTTTTTACTGTAAAATTTATTTTTAAGCAATGGTTTTGGGGGTAGTGGTGATCACTTTTTCCTTTACTTCAGTAAAAATACCATTGGTTACCAATATTACGTCATTCACATCTTTTCAGCATATTTAGGGGGATTTAGGGTTAATTTTGTCCTGTAAAAATCAAATACCTGAGGATAAAAAGGTAATTGAACAAATAGTAACCCCTAAATTAATTAAAGATGAAAAATTTATTTGTTTGGCTCGTACTAGGTCTGTGGGCAGGATTTTCTAATGCCCAGGAGATAACTGAACTAAAGGAAGCCCGTATTGGTTTTGCGCCTTTTGAGTGGGAAACAACCAACAATCAAAATACTTTTAGATTTTCACCTGTGGAATCGCACGTGGGCGAATTCGAAAATGATCCTATTGCTTATTTGGATGAATATTGTGACATGGAGCTTTTAGCATCTGTGTTGGAGGATAAAAAGTACAGCATTTACACCTTGAATGTGGTGAGCACCAAAGGTAACCTGGATGCCGATTTCAACAAAAAAGGTGAATTAATTAAAACCAATTTTAAATTAAAAAATGTCCTGCTGCCAGCAGAGCTCCGCGAACAGATATGTAAAGAATATGAAGGCTGGACAATGGTGGAAAATATCCATGTAGCAAGAATAAGAAATGGAAAAGATGTAAAGGAATTTTACCATATCAAACTAGAGAAAGGAAACCAATCAAAAATCTTAAAAATTGATGTAAGTGATAGTAGAGAAACAGATTTGGTAAACATCTAGTTTTTGCCATAGATCAAAGAGATTGTAAAAGGGAACAAAGCATCATTCTGCCCCATAAATGGAGTGCAGGGTCTATCGAGCTGTAATTGAACAGCTGTTAGAAGCTATAAGGCTTGAGGAAAAATCATCCTTTAACAGTCTCTTTTTGTTTTTCTGATTTTTACTTTCAAAATTGTAATTATTCTATCAAGATTTTTTCGACCAATGATGCATGTTTTCAGCAGTGTTAAATTGAAATTAGCCTGGCATAAACCGCCCGTCCATGGGGGTAATTATGGAAAGGAATGCGTAAATTAGTGCTGCGTTATCGGTAAAAGATATAACTATGAAAGCATTGGTTATAGATGATGAAGGACTGGCCAGAAAAAGGGTGGTGAACCTTTTAAATATGGTTCCCGAAATTGAAGTTTTGGGGGAATGTTCAAATGGAAAAGCAGCCATTGCACAAATCAATGAACAAAAACCCGATCTCATTTTTCTGGATATCAATATGCGGGACATGAATGGGTTTGAAGTCCTGAAAAAAATCGAAATTGTTCCCAAACCAGTGGTAGTTTTTGTGACCGCTCATGACAATTATGCCATCAAAGCCTTTGATGTGGATGCTTTTGACTTTCTATTAAAACCTTACAAGGACGAGCGTTTTTTCAAGACCATAGACAAAGTCCTGGAGACTTCCCGGCAAGAGGCCGATGATAACTTTGAAAGCAGGATCAAGGAATTGTTCAGGATCAATGGCGAAAAGGCACGAACAGTCAATCCTTCTTTTAAGATCCCTGTCAAACAAGGAAATAAAACGCTGTTGATTGATCCCGAGGATATTTACTACATCATCGCTTCGGGTTATTATGCCGAAATCTATACCGAAAACAACAAGTACGTGCTGCGGGAATCCCTTAACACGCTGGACGATATACTGGATGCGAACCTGTTTTTCAGGATTCATAGGTCTACCATTATCAATATTGACCACGTGAAAGAAATAGTGCATTCAAATCATTCCGAAGTTGACGTGAAGATGAGTGATGGCAAATTGTTGCATATCAGTAAATCGAATAGAAAGCCGTTCCTGGACAAACTGGGAATTTAAAATGAAAGCTTTAGCTCGCAAAAAAGATCTGGATCTAAAACTGGTGCTCCTGTTGGCCGGGTTTTACACCTTTTTCAATTTGATCCACATTGCCAAATCGGCCTATCTGCGGAACTATTATCCAGAAGACATTTTTCAGCCGTGGCACGAATTTCTTCTTGAACAGGTTGCGATTGACTGGCTAACGGTTGTGGCGTACATGACTTTGATTGCCATTAGCACAAAACGCCTGCTGAACAAAAGATATTCCTGGGCCAAAATAATAACCATCCACACGGTTTTATCGCTGTTCCTGGGCGTGCTCGTTCATTTTATTTATGACCTTTCCAGGATACTTTCCGGAAAAATATCGCCCACGGAATTTCAGATCGAAGAAAGTGTACGCAGATTCATGAGCGTGATCGACCTGAATTTCCTGATCTACTTCGCGATGGTGTTTATTATCTATATTTATTTTTATGTGAAGCAGGTAAAGGAATCCAGGAAACAACGCAACATTTTGGAGGGCCAGCTCGTAAATACCCGGGTGAAAATGCTTTCTTCCCAGCTACAACCGCATTTTTTGTTCAATACGCTTAACAGCATTTCGGTCTTGGTTGACATGGATGCAGCCAAAGCAAAAGATACCATTGCCGATCTTAGCGATTTCTTGCGGGAAAGCCTTTATAGTAGTCACGACAACGAAATTCCACTGGAAAAGGAGCTCCGTACACTAGAATATTATTTAAACATCCTCAATGTGCGCTTTTCTGACCATCTTCAAATCCGAAAGGAGATAGACAAAAAACTCCTTTCGCAAAAAGTGCCGGCAATGTTATTGCAGCCATTAATTGAGAATTCTATCAAACATGGATATTCCTATGAGCACCCTAATCTTGAAATCCTTATTTCTGTTCAGGCTGAAGCAGATTGTCTCGTGATTAAAGTAGAGAACAGCGGCCAGGCGCTTGGGCTTAGCCAGCATGAATTGCTTCAAAAGGGGATTGGACTTTCCAATATTAACGATCGCCTGGAGAACCTCTACGGAAAAGATAAATTTTTCGAGATCAGGAACAAAGCAGATGGAAGTGGGGTGGAAACCATTATAAAGATCCCGTTATAAATCAGGGAAGAGGTAAGGAACTGTACTGAAGTTCCTGGAAAAAAATCTTTGGAAGAAATGCCCTTTTTGGAACCCGGGAGGCATTCTTTTTTACAGAAAGCATGGTGCTCCATTAATAACTAAATTATAGTTAAACGTACACGCAGCTTTCACGTTCGGTAAATAGATGGACTAGAACACTGCAGCTGCTATTTCCCGAATATTGTGACTTTTGCCCATGGAATAGTAGTGCAAAACCGGAACATTGGCAGCGACGAGTTCTTTGCTTTGGGTAATGCACCACTCGATCCCAACTTGCCGTACTTCTTTATTGTTTTTACATTTTTCCACTTCCCGTGTTAGTTCATCGGGCAAATCGACGTGGAATCGGTGTGGGAGCATACTCAGCTGATTTTTTGTAGCTATTGGTTTGAGCCCCGGAATTATTGGTACCGTAATTCCTTTCTGCCTGCATTTTTCCACAAACTGAAAGTACTTTTCATTGTCGAAGAACATTTGTGTAACGACATATTCAGCACCCGCAGCTATTTTCACCTTTAGGCGCTCAATATCCATGTCCAGGCTCGGGGATTCCATATGTTTTTCAGGATATCCGGCCACTCCCACACAAAAATCTGTTTTGTGGTTGTTTTCCAGGATTTCTTCCTGAAATTTTCCGAGGTTCATATCCGTAATTTGCCGCACCAGGCCATTGGCATAGCAATGTCCGGAAGGATCGGGTTTAAAATAAGTTTCACTTTTGACTGCGTCCCCGCGAAGCGCCATCACATTTTTAATACCTAAAAAGTCCAAATCTATCAGAAAATTTTCCGTATCCTCTTTTGAAAATCCACCGCAAAGAATGTGCGGAACGGCATCTACGCCATACCGACTTTGAATGGCAGCACAAATACCTACTGTTCCTGGGCGTTTGCGTACAATTCGTTTTTCAAGCAGCCCATTTTCCTGTTCGATGTAAACATATTCCTCCCGGTGGTAAGTCACATCAATAAAGGGTGGTTTGAATTCCATCAAAGGATCAATCCCGTCGTAAATTGACTGTATATGTTGGCCTTTCAGGGGCGGAAGGATCTCAAAGGAGAACAAGGTTTTTCCTTTTGAAGCTTCAATATGTCCGGTTATTTTCATTCTTTTATTATGTTCTATTCTTAGTGAGATCACAGGCCTCACGCGTTTGGAAACCTATGGAGTCTGTTTATTCGTTTTTTAATCAGCAATATTGGGATTCAGCCACTTTGTTGCTTTTTCAACAGAAATTCCTTTTCTACGGGCGAAATCCTCCACCTGATCTTCTTTGATCTTACCAACCCCAAAATATCTGGCTTCAGGATTTGCAAAGTAATAGCCGCTCACACTTGCCGCAGGCCACATTGCGAGACTATCGGTTAGTTTCACGCCGATGTTCTCTTCGATCTTTAAAATTTCCCAAATGCTCAATTTTTCCAGGTGATCGGGGCAGGCGGGATAGCCGGGCGCGGGGCGAATACCTTTATAGCTTTCTTTGATCAATTCGTCGTTGCTCAGGTCTTCTTCGGGTTCGTAGCCCCAATGAATTGTCCTTATTTTTTCGTGGAGGTATTCCGCAAAGGCTTCCGCGAGCCTGTCGGCCAAAGCTTTGATCATAATGGAGTTATAATCATCTTGGTCTTCTTCAAATTTCCTGGCAAGCTCTTCCGTTCCGAAGCCGGTGGTCACACAAAAACAACCTATGTAATCCTGCTTCCCACTTTCTTTGGGTGCAATAAAATCGGCCAGAGCGAAATTTGGTTTTCCTTTATGCTTGTTCAGTTGCTGCCGAAGTGTCCTGAAAATGATCGTTTTTTCTTCGGAATTTTCTGGATATTTCACTTCAATATCATCATCGTTTACTGAATTTGCAGGGAACAATCCGTAGACCGCTTTTGCTTTCAGTAGTTTTTC
Source organism: Salinimicrobium sp. (assembly GCA_024635665.1). GTDB lineage: Bacteria > Bacteroidota > Bacteroidia > Flavobacteriales > Flavobacteriaceae > Salinimicrobium. Next base: position 9,845 of record JAGXIM010000144.1, read on the forward strand.
ATCCATGATCTTTTTCAACAGGATTTTGGCATCTTTAAAGAGGGCAGTGGCCTGTTCGCCTACTGTCTCGTCTTCCAATATTGCCGGAAATCTGCCATGCAGCTCCCAAGTTCTGAAAAAGGGCATCCAGTCGATATATTTTTCCAATTCCCTGAGATCAAGATCATCGATCACCTGTATCCCAGGTTTACCAGGCTTACTGATCCTGGCATGCTCCCAATCGATTTGAAATTTGTTCCTGCGGGCTGCGCTAATGGGCAAAAAGGACTTTACTTTGCTTCTTTTCTGAAAGTTTTGTCTGAAAGTGTCGTATTCAGCTTTCAGGTCGTCCATATATTTCTTTTTGGTGCTTTCTTTCAGCAAATCACCCACCACGGTTACTGCCCTGGAAGCATCATTTACATGCACCACCGCATGTTTGTATTGCGGATCGATCTTAACCGCAGTATGCGCCTTGGAAGTAGTCGCTCCACCTATCAACAAAGGAACGCTGAAGTTTTGCCGCTGCATTTCTTTGGCCAAAAACGACATTTCATCCAGAGAAGGAGTGATCAATCCGCTTAAGCCAATGATATCCACATTTTCGGCTTTCGCGGTTTCAATGATCTTTTCGGGAGGAACCATTACTCCCAAATCTATGATTTCGTAGTTATTACAGGCCAAAACCACGCTCACAATATTCTTCCCAATGTCGTGAACATCACCTTTGACGGTGGCTAACAGGATTTTTCCAGACCCACCCAGCCCCCTAGCCCCCAAAGGGGGAACTTCTAACTCTTTTAATATTTTTTCCTGAACATAGTCAAATTGGTGAAGTACTTCCTTATTCTGGAAGCGTACTACTCTGAATCCTTGTTCTTCAAGCCAGGCTGTCCTTTCTTTATCAGTAGATTTATTTTCAGGAAGTTGATGAATAGAGCCATCAACTTCAATTATAAGGTTACGCTTTAAACAAATAAAGTCTGCTATATAAGATCCAATAATGTGTTGCCTTCGGAATTTATAACCTGCTAGATTTTTACCGCTTAAAACATTCCATAACAATGCTTCTGCCTCCGTAGGCTGGTTACGCATTTTTTGGGCGTATTTCTTCATCAAACCGTAAAGTGCCGGCTCAGCCGTACGCCAATATTGCTCCCCCTTTGGGGGCTGGGGGGCATCATTTTTCTTAGCTTCTTCGATGTAGGGGAGTAAATACGCCACCGCTTTTTTCATGACCCTGGCAGATTTCACCACCTGGGGCAGGAACATTTTCCCGCTTCCGAAGAGATCGCCTACCACATTCATCCCGATCATCAAATGACCTTCAATCACTTCTATTGGTCTTTCTGCTTCTTGTCGCGCCTGCTCTATGTCTTCAATAATGTAGGCATCGATTCCTTTCACAAGCGCGTGGGTAATTCGCTCCTGCAAAGGTTTTTTCCTCCAGGAGAGATCCAATGTGTTTTTTCTCTTTGTTCCCACCACATTTTCGGCCAAAGCCAGTAACCGCTCGGTAGCATCATCGCGCCGGTCGAGAATCACATCTTCCACGTGCTCCAGTAAATTCTTCGGAATGTTATCATAAACATCCAAAAGCGCCGGATTCACAATTCCCATGTTCATTCCGGCTTTGATGGCGTGGTACAGGAACGCCGAATGCATTGCTTCCCGCACCGGATTGTTCCCCCTGAAGGAGAACGATACGTTGCTAACCCCGCCGCTCAAACTTACGTGCGGCAGATTTTCTTTCACCCATTTCGTGGCTTCAATATAATCTATCGCATTGCGGCGGTGTTCTTCCATCCCCGTTCCCACCGGAAAAATATTTAAGTCAAAAATGATATCTTCCGGCGGGAATTTTACTTTCTGAGTTAGCAGGTCATAAGATCGTTTTGCTATCTCGATCCGCCGTTCATAATTATCGGCCTGGCCTGTTTCATCAAAAGCCATCACAACCACAGCCGCTCCGTACCTCTTGATTTTACGGGCGTGGATGAGGAATTCCTCTTCTCCTTCTTTCAGGCTAATGGAGTTCACCACGCATTTTCCCTGCACCACCTGAAGTCCCGCTTCAATGATCTCCCATTTGGAGCTGTCGATCATGATGGGGACACGGGCGATATCGGGTTCAGCAACAATGAGGTTGAGGAATTTGACCATTGCCTCTTTCCCTTCAATGAGGCCATCATCCATATTGATATCGATAATTTGTGCACCACCGTCCACCTGTTCGCGCGCAACGCTGAGTGCTTCTTCAAACTTTTCCTCTTTTATGAGCCGGAGAAATTTTTTGGATCCCGAAACATTTGTGCGCTCCCCCACATTTACAAAAAGACTGTCGGGAGTAATGACCAAAGGTTCTAATCCGGATAATTTTAGAGGGCGGATTCTCACTTCCGGATTATTCAAAGAAGAGGATTCTGTTGCAGGATTTTCTGTAGGATTGTTCATTCTTAAAATAAAATTTTTGAAGTTTCCCGAAATCGAAGTTTCCGCGGCTTATAATCTTTCGCCACTTCAGCGATGGCCCTAATGTGATCTGGAGTTGTTCCGCAGCAGCCACCGAGGATATTGACCAGCCCTCTTTCAAGATATTCCTTTGTTTGTAGCGCCATTTCCTTTGGGGACTGGTCGTATTCCCCAAAAGCGTTTGGCAGCCCGGCATTGGGATAGGCCGACACTCCAAAATCTGATTTTCTGGCCAACACCTCCAGGTGTGGCGTAAGTTGTTTGGCGCCTAACGCACAATTGAACCCAATGCTCAGTAAAGGAATGTGGGAGACGGAAATTAAAAATGCCTCGGCTGTCTGACCCGATAAAGTCCTTCCGGAAGCATCGGTAATAGTGCCACTAATCATTACCGGAATATCCAAACCCCGTTCTTCTTTAAGTTCATCTATCGCAAACAAAGCAGCTTTTGCGTTCAGCGTATCAAAAACAGTTTCGATTAGCAACACATCCACGCCGCCATCGATTAAAGCGCCCGCCTGTTGTTTATATGCTTTATGAAGGTCCAAAAATGAGATCGCCCGGAACCCGGGATCATTCACATCTGGCGACATACTCGCAGTTTTGTTGGTAGGGCCAATGGCACCCGCGACAAATCTCGGCTTCTTCGAATTTTCCTGAGTCAGTTCTTCAGCCACTTTTTTCGCAATCCTGGCCGACTCATAGTTGATTTCATACACCAGCTCCTGCATGTCATAATCGGCCATGGCGATGGTGGTGGCCGAAAAAGTGTTTGTTTCCACAATGTCTGCCCCGGCAAGAAAATATTTGCGATGGATCTCGGCTATTGCCTGCGGCTGGGTGATCGATAGGAGGTCGTTATTGCCCTTGACCGAAACAGGCCAATCGGCAAACCGGCTCCCCCGAAAATCTTCTTCAGAGAATTTGTATTCCTGTAACATAGTGCCCATGGCACCGTCCAGGATAAGTATTTTTTTAGAGAGAATTTCTTCTATTTTTGACATAATTTTATATTAAATCACGATCAAAAAAGAAGCAAGGGAAAGCTTTCTTCTGTTATCTATCCACAAAAGTGGCAGAATTTAGCACCTTCTCCGTAAGGAGGGTTGCCAAGGCTTCGCAGGGTCTAATCCCTCAACCTTTCTTGATAACGTGTCTATTAAATAAAGAACCTGAGCAAATATAACGTCAAAGTCTGGGTAATTGCAAATATTTAGATTCTTTTCTACGATTCCATGGTTTACTTTATGGAAAAAATTATTCAAAAATGACATTTTTCAATGGTTTTTTAGTTTCTGGATCTTCTCTTTCTTCCTTTGAGAAAAGTTTGACGGCCTTCATATCGCTATGAATTTTGTCGTTGTCAAATCATCGGTTTTCAAGGGCTTAAAATACATTTTCACATTTTAAAGGTGTCAAAAATAGCAGAAATGTAAAACTTTATTTTTTTAAGGTTTTTGGCCTTTTCAACTAAAATATTGTGTTTACTTTTAGCTTTTATAAGTGAGGATTTTAGCTGAATTACTTCAGTAATACTGTAAAAATGTGACCGTTATGGCAATTTATTTAACAGAAAAGGAAATCAAAGTGCTCCTGGGATCTTCAGTAAAAACGTATGTGCAGGAGAGTGTTGAACATGAAAAAATATCCGAAGAATTAATGTTGCTGTTAAAACATAATTTTTACGCGAAATATGCCTTTTATGACAAAAAAAAGAGGATGATCGAGATTGGCGTGAATGAATCCAAAAGGAGTTCCAGGACGTATCCCGAAATTAAACTTTATTCTTTTCCTGTTGACGAGACCTTGGAATGGATCTCTGAATCTTTTCATTGGGAACGACGTGATTTGGAATTTTATGCAAAAATATTAAGTAAAAAAAACGATGCACTTCCGGGTGAAATCGTAGTATTGTAAGAATGAACCATTAAAAATTAGAAGTTGTGTGTGGAATTGTTTGCGCCTTTGACCTAAAAGAATCTTCCGAAGCTTTGCGTCCCCATTTATTGGAAATGGCAAAATGCCTGCGTCATCGCGGGCCCGACTGGAGCGGAATTTACAGTGATGAAAAAGCTATTTTAGCGCATGAACGCCTGGCGATCGTCGATCCTACTTCGGGGAAACAGCCATTGTTTAGTGCCGATAAAAATTTGATTTTAGCTGCTAATGGGGAAATTTATAACCACCGGGAGCTGCGGAAGGGATTGAAAGGAAGTTATGAATTCCAGACAGAATCAGATTGTGAAATTATTCTGGCACTTTACCAGGAAAAAGGAACGAAATTCCTCGACGAACTGAACGGCATCTTCGGTTTTGCACTTTATGATGTCGAAAATGATACATATTTCATTGCGCGTGACCATATGGGGATTATTCCGCTTTACATTGGCTGGGATAAAAATGGGACTTTTTATGTGGCTTCAGAATTAAAAGCTCTTGAAGGGACCTGCACGAAAATAGAATTGTTTCCTCCCGGTCATTATCTTTCCAGTAAAGAGGAAGGCTATAAGCGATGGTACGAACGGGATTGGATGGAATATGAAAACGTAAAAGACAACGAAACCAGTATTTCGGAAATCCGTGATGCTTTAGAGGCCGCTGTGCACCGGCAGTTGATGAGCGATGTGCCATACGGGGTATTGCTTTCGGGTGGGCTGGATTCGTCCATTACTTCTGCTTTGGCCAAAAAATATTCCGATAAGCGAATTGAGAGCGGAGATACCGATGCTGCCTGGTGGCCGCGCCTGCATTCCTTTGCTATTGGACTGGAAGGATCGCCAGATCTCGCTGCTGCGAAAAAAGTAGCCAAACATCTTGATACCGTTCATCACGAAATAAAATTCACCATTCAGGAAGGAATAGACGCTATAAAAGACGTAATCTATCATCTCGAAACTTATGATGTCACTACCGTGAGGGCATCAACTCCTATGTATTTGATGGCAAGGGCGATTAAAGCAATGGGTATAAAAATGGTATTATCTGGAGAAGGTGCAGACGAGATTTTTGGCGGTTATCTCTACTTTCATAAAGCTCCCAATGCAAAGGAATTTCATGAAGAAACGGTGCGAAAGCTAGATAAGCTGCACCAATATGATTGCCTGCGGGCAAATAAATCCCTTTGTGCCTGGGGAATCGAAGGCAGGGTGCCATTTTTGGACAAAGAATTTATGGATGTGGCAATGAGGATCAATCCGCAGGACAAGATGATCAATGGGGAACGCATGGAAAAATGGGTTCTTCGGAAAGCCTTTGAAGATTATTTGCCGGCAAGTGTGGCCTGGAGGCAAAAAGAACAGTTCTCTGATGGGGTAGGATATAGTTGGATTGACACCTTAAAAGAAATGGTAGCCGAACAGGTAAGCGACGAACAGCTTAAGAATGCAAAATTCAGATTTCCCGTGCAACCTCCAAAAAGTAAAGAAGAATTCTTTTACCGCTCCATATTCTCTGAACATTTTCCAGGGGATGCAGCAGCCCTATCTGTCCCATCGGTGCCTTCTGTAGCCTGCAGTACCCCGATTGCCCTGGAATGGGACGAGGCTTTTAAGAACATGAATGATCCTTCGGGCAGGGCTGTGGCCAATGTACATTCTGATGCTTATAAAGAGAAAGCGGCAGTAAAAAGTTCCGAAAACCAGACTATCTAAAAAGGGCATTTTTCGGAAATATTTTTGGTCTTCTGCAACTTGTTTTAATGTTATAAATGAAAAGCCCCGGCAGTTTCAAAACTGCCGGGGCTTTTTTCATTATTGCTGGAGAATGTGCAGTATTCAGCACTATTTTAGATTTTTCCAATCATAAATGGGGTAAAAGTCACCCCAAAAGTCCTTTTGGGCACCAGATAATTTTTACATCTGCAAGAATTATGGTCTATTTTTTATTTACCCCACAAAATTAAGGGGTGGAATATAAAATATACGTAAAAATTAGACTTCACCCCCTATTTATACAGGGGTGTAATTTATTTTTTTATATTTTTGGGAAGTTATTTAAACATAGCTCTGCAGCCTATTCACAACTTCAATATGATTAATAATTATAGAAAAAGGAATTACTATGGAAAAAGGATTTTAAGATAGTGATCTTGAAATTGTTCTATTCAAAAATAATATTTAAAAACCCCCTTTTTGAGGAGGAAGGTTTTCAAATTGCGAAATCTTCATTTTGGAGCAGGATAATTATGGGATATATATTTATCTTATAATTATTTGGTTTTACCTGAAATATACTGTTTAATACCATGTTTCACTTCATTTTATTCACTAAAATAGCTAGTTTTGTGAAAATGAAGTAAACTGGTTTTATATGAAAATGAAGAAACAAGGGCTCTACTCGCCCGAATTTGAACATGATAATTGTGGTGCAGGTTTTATTTGTAACCTGGAAGGGAAAAAGACGAATGATATAATACATAAAGCCCTTGATATCCTTGTGAGGCTGGAGCATCGTGGGGCAGTGAGCGCCGATGGAAGGACTGGGGACGGGGCTGGGATATTGATCGAGATCCCGCATGCATACTTTAAAAAAGTTTGTGAATTTGAATTGCCAGAACCCCAGGAATATGCGGTGGGAATGGTTTTTCTTCCGCCCAATGCGAACCAGGGTAAAATATGTAAAGAAATTTTTGAACAGGAGATTGTCCGGCAGGATCTTGAGATCATTGGCTGGAGGCAGGTCCCTATTGATGATTCCTGCCTGGGAAGCATCGCGGCACTGACAGAGCCAAATGTGCAGCAAATTTTTATAAAAAAGGATAAAAGTCTTTCAGATAAAGAATTTAATGCAAGGCTTTTCACTGCCCGAAAAATCGCAGAACATAAAATCGAAAATTCCGAGCTTTCTGAAGCTTTATACTTCTATGTTTCCAGTTTATCCACGACTACTATAATCTATAAAGGGCTCTTAATGCCCGAGGATATCAATATTTATTATCCAGATCTTAACGATCCCGACGTGGTGACCAGGCTTGCCCTGGTCCACCAGAGATTTTCCACCAATACTTTTCCCAGCTGGGATTTGGCGCAGCCGTTCAGGTACATGTGCCACAACGGAGAGATCAATACGTTAAGGGGAAATATGAGCCGGATGAAGGCCAGAGAGGAGCTTTTTGAAAGCGAGCTGTTTGGGGATTATCTCAAGGAGATTCTGCCCATTACTTCTGAAGGAAAATCAGATTCGGCCTCCATGGACACTGTGCTGGAACTACTGCTGCACACAGGCCGTTCCCTGCCCGAAGCCATCATGATGATGGTTCCCGAAGCCTGGGAGAAAAACCCGATGATGACCGAGGACAAAAGGGCATTTTACGAGTATAATTCCTGCATTATGGAGGCCTGGGATGGTCCCGCTTCCATTCCGTTTACCGATGGAAATTATATTGGTGCCCTGCTGGATCGAAACGGACTCAGGCCATCCCGGTACACTCTTACAAAAGATGGATATGTGGTGATGGCTTCAGAAACCGGGGTTATGGAAATTGAACCCGAAAATGTAGAGCGTCACGGTCGTCTCGAACCCGGAAAAATGTTCCTGGTAGATATGAACGAAGGAAGGATTATTGAGGATGAAGAAGTGAAAAGCAAAATCGTTTCTGAACGGCCTTACCGGAAATGGCTGGACGAGAATTTGTTGCCGTTATCTGAAGTTCCTTATACAGAGAATAAAACCCCTGTCGAACAGCTCGATTTCAAGACACGTCAGAAACTTTTTGGATATACCCTGGAAGAAATTAGCAGTATAATTGCCCCAATGGCCACTCTTTCCAAGGAAGCTATAGGTTCTATGGGAGCCGATACTCCTTTGGCGGTACTTTCAGATAAACCACAATTGCTGTTTAACTACTTCAAACAATTGTTCGCGCAGGTAACCAATCCGCCTTTGGATGGGATAAGGGAAGAAATTGTAACAGATATAAGCCTCGCAATTGGGCAGGATCGAAATCTTTTTGAGATCATGCCGGAGCATTGCAGGAAATTGCGAATCCAAAATCCTGTTATTTCAAACGAGGATCTGGACAAAATAAAATACATCTCAAAACCCGGATTTAAAGCAGTTTCAATATCTATACTATACAAAGCCGGTGAAGGTTTAAATGGACTTGAAGAGCGGCTCGAGGAGATTATAAAAGAAATCACACAGGCAGTGGATGAAGGCTGCAACATTATTATACTATCTGATCGAAACACGGAATCAGATTTGGCGCCGATCCCTTCTTTGCTCGCCTGTTCTTTTGTACACCATATGGCCAAAGAACACAACCGCAGGTCATCCTTCGGGATTGTGATGGAATCAGCCGAGCCCCGGGAACCGCACCATTTTGCACTTTTGTTTGGCTATGGCGCCAGCGCGGTGAATCCTTATATGGTAAATGAAATTATTTCCAGTCTGGTAGAAAAAAAGGAAATAGACGTGGAAGATGCTGAAGTGGCAGTCCAAAATTTCAACACAGCCATTGGGAAAGGTATTCTGAAAATAATGAATAAGATCGGGATCTCGACCCTGCATTCTTATCGCGGAGCACAAATTTTTGAGATCCTGGGCTTAAACAAAAAGTTTGTTGACAAATATTTCAGCAACACGCCCACCAGGATTGAAGGAATTGGTTTATATGAAATAGAAAAAGAAATCCAGAAGCGCTACAAAAAAGCTTTTAGCCCCAGTAAAAACCCAACAGACCTTGACCTTGAAATAGGTGGGGATTACCGTTGGAGGAGAAACGGAGAAAGGCATATGTTTAATCCTGCCAGTGTTGCAAAACTGCAGCAGGCAGTGAAGCAGAACAATCCTAAGAGTTATGAGGAATACTCAAAACTCATCAACGAACAAAGCGAGAACCTGATGACCTTGCGAGGCATGTTCAAATTCCAGAACCTCAATCCTATTCCTATTGAAGAAGTAGAACCGTGGACAGAGATTGTGAAGCGATTTAAAACTGGTGCTATGTCATTGGGCGCCATTAGTAAAGAAGCTCATGAAAACCTGGCGGTTGCTATGAACCGCGTGAAAGGGAAAAGCAATTCTGGTGAAGGTGGGGAAGATGAAGGACGGTTTCATAAAAGCGCAAATGGTGACTGGCGGAATTCAGCCATCAAACAGGTCGCTTCCGGTAGGTTTGGAGTTTCGATAAATTACCTGACCAATGCAGATGAAATCCAGATAAAAATGGCACAAGGCGCAAAACCTGGGGAAGGAGGACAACTTCCTGGACCCAAGGTGAACCCGGAAATTGCCAAAATCCGGAATTCCACACCATACGTGGGGTTGATTTCCCCGCCTCCACACCACGATATTTATTCCATTGAAGATTTGGCCCAGCTCATTTTTGACCTTAAAAATGCCAACCGCGAAGCACGGATCAACGTAAAATTGGTTTCAAAAGTGGGAGTTGGGACGATTGCCGCCGGGGTGGCCAAAGCAAAAGCCGATGTCGTTTTAGTATCAGGTTACGACGGTGGAACCGGGGCTTCCCCACTTACTTCTCTAAGGCACGCGGGATTACCATGGGAATTGGGAATTGCAGAGGTGCAACAAACTTTGCTGCTTAACGACTTGAGGAGCCGGATTGTCGTGGAATGTGATGGCCAACTTAAAACGGGCAGGGACGTGGCAGTTGCCTGTCTTTTGGGGGCCGAAGAATTCGGTTTTTCAACTGCACCCCTGGTAGCTTCGGGCTGCATCATGATGCGCGCCTGTCATTTGAATACCTGTCCTGTGGGCATTGCAACCCAGGATCCAGAATTGCGGAAAAATTTTAAAGGTACGCCCGAGCACGTGATCAATTTTATGTATTTCGTGGCGCAAGAGCTTAGGCAAATAATGGCAGATTTTGGATTCAGGACCGTTGATGAAATGGTGGGACAAAGTCAAAAGTTGAGCATGAACAAGGCCATAAAACATTATAAGGCTCAGGGAATTGATCTGTCAGGAATCCTTTATAAGCCTCAGATTGATGAGGATATGCTATTGTATTGCAATCAAAAACAAGACCATCGCCTGGATGATGTTCTGGATTTCCAGATCCTGAAAAAAGCGCATCCGGCAATTTACCGGAAGGAGAAAATGACCCTGGAATATCCCATTACCAATATCAACCGTACTACTGGTGCAATAATTAGCAATGAAATTTCAAAAATACATGGCGCCAAAGGACTCCCAAAAGATACGCTGACTCTCAATTTCAAAGGTGCTGCAGGACAGAGCTTTGGTGCCTTTGCCACCAAAGGTTTGGTGCTGAAGGTAGAAGGAAATACCAACGATTACTTCGGAAAAGGCCTTAGTGGCGCAACTCTTTCCGTAAGAAAACCTTCCGCTGCCACTTTTAAGTCCGATGAAAATATAATTATAGGGAACGTCGCCCTTTATGGAGCCATCAATGGGGAAGCATATATCAACGGAATTGGCGGGGAACGTTTTTGTGTTCGGAATTCTGGTGCGAAAGCCGTCATTGAAGGTATTGGAGACCATGGTTGCGAATATATGACCGGCGGCATCGCGGTAATCCTTGGTAAGATTGGAAGAAACTTCGCTGCCGGGATGAGTGGGGGCGTTGCCTATATATATAATCCCGGGAATGACATGGATCAACATAATTTCAACATGGAAATGATTGAGCTGGAAGAACTTTCAGAAGAAGATAAATTGGAGTTAAAAGGATTGATAAAGAACCACCGGCGTTTTACAGAGAGCGACATAGCACAAGAAATCCTGAAAGATTGGGACTCAAATTCAAAGAGGTTTATAAAGGTTATGCCGGTCGAATACAAGAAGGCCCTGAAACTTTTGGAGGAAGAGAAAATGAGGAATGAAGAAATGGAATTAAAAACAGCATAGAAAAATGGATAAATTAAAGGGATTTATAAAATATGAAAGAAAAGAAGAGCAGACCATTCCTGTACCCGAACGGGTTAAAAATTACAAAGAATTTAGTCATGAACTCAGCAATGAGGAACTAAATGAACAGGGAGCCCGCTGCATGGACTGCGGCATTCCATTTTGCCATAGTGGCTGCCCCCTGGGGAATTTAATCCCGGATTTTAACAGTGCTGTTTATAAAAATGACTGGAAAAGGGCGCTGGAGATACTTCATTCCACTAACAATTTCCCCGAATTCACTGGCAGGTTGTGCCCTGCACCTTGCGAGGCCGCTTGTGTCCTGGGTATAATTAAACCCCCTGTGGCCATTGAATTGATTGAAAAATACATTCCCGAGCGTGGTTTTAAAGAAGGCTGGATAAAAGCTGTTCCGCCAGAAACCCGTACTGGTAAAACAGTGGCAGTGGTGGGATCGGGGCCAGCCGGACTGGCGGCAGCCCAACAGCTAAATCGTGCAGGACATTCGGTCATAGTGCTTGAAAGGGATCAGAAAATTGGTGGCCTTTTGAGGTATGGGATACCAGATTTCAAAATGGAAAAATGGGTGATCGACCGGAGACTGAAAGTGCTCGAGGAAGAAGGAGTGGAGTTCCGTACCAATACCAACGTTGGTGTGAATTATGAGATAGAAAAATTAAAGGAATTTGATGCAATAGTACTTTGTGGAGGAGCTACAGAAAAAAGATCCCTGCCTATACCGGGAGCCGATGCCAAAGGCGTGGTTCAGGCTATGGATTTCCTTAGGAGGAACAACGAAGTCGTGGATGGACTGGCAGAACCTACTGAAGAATTGCACGCAAAAGATAAACACGTGATCGTTATTGGTGGCGGTGACACAGGATCTGACTGTGTGGGGACTTCAAACAGGCATGGGGCAAAATCTGTAACCAATTTTGAAATCCTGCCAATGCCGTCAGAATCACGAACAGGAGAAAGTCCCTGGCCATACTGGCCGTTTACCCTAAAAACCACTTCCTCGCATGAAGAAGGGGTGGAGAGAAACTGGAGTATTTCGACCCGGGAATTCGTGAAAGATGCTGAAGGCAATGTGAAAGCATTAAAAACGGTAGAGATTGAATGGGTAAAGACCGATGGCCGTCCCCAACTAAAGGAAATTGAAGGAACCGAAAAAGAATGGCCGTGTGATCTTGTGCTATTGGCACTTGGTTTTACCGGACCAGAAAAGACGTTAAGTCAGAAATTGGGATTGGAAGTGGATACCAGGACCAACATAAAAGCAGGTGAGGATTATCAAACCAATATCCCGAATATTTTCACTGCCGGGGATATGCGCCGGGGGCAATCCTTAATTGTCTGGGCAATTTCTGAAGGACGGGAAGCAGCGAGAAGTGTCGATCTTTTTCTAACAGGAAAAACAGATTTGCCTACAAAAGGGGCGGGAGACCTGCCCCAGCCCTAGATGGATAGTTACAGAAAATTTGGCAGAAAAAATAGCGTCAGGCAGTTCGCCTGGGGCTATTTTTATTTCAATATTTTGCTAGTAATAAAATTTTTCCTTCCAAAATAGCTCGTGTGAGCCATGCCCAGGTTCAGAACCACCGTAAAAAGGGCAGTAAAGATGTATAGCAGTTGAAAAGCTGCCGTCGCAAAGTAAGCCTGTAGAAAGTAGACCCCTACAGCGACCATGGAAATGGTGCAAAAGAAGGAAAGCCATTCATCTTTTTGCAATCCCATTTTTTCCAAAATATTTCCAAAAAAGGAAGGTCTTTCGGGGCTAAATCGGTGGGATGAGATGTAGGAATCGAGAAATTTTGAAGCAATTACTTCCAGCGAAACCAGTACGATTATAAGATCCATCAGTAGTTAAGTTTTAGTACTATTAAAAATTTGGGACTACTAATGTAGGTTTTTATTTTTAAAGTTGTACGTTTTTACTTCATAATTAGGTATTTCATCCTGTTTTTTTGCCGTTCATAGATAATAAAGGCCTTTAATCAGGGAAAATCCAGCCGTTGTAGCTAACAATTTATTTCATTTGTGGGTGAAGTTTTTCTTAAAAAAGATACATTTGAAGTTCATCTTAAATGAAATTAGTTCAAAACTTCGGCACCAGTTTTAAAACGCTATCCAGAAAGAATTATTGCGGAAAGTGTTGCGAATACCTCAAAGAAAAATATCCTGGAGTGGAGGATGTGCAGGGAGAATAGAAAAAAGAGAGCCTGCTGCGAGACAACAAGCTCTGGCAAATATTCAAACCCTGGAACAGGTTTTTTCTAAATTTACACCCGGTTCACCTCAATAATCCGCCTATAATTGCGATTATGAAGACCAACATTAAGATCCAGAAGAAGAACCCGAATACAACGGCTGTCCCGCGGTCGCTTTCAGTTATTTCTGTTTTTGTATCTGGTTCATAATCTACAATCCTGTCCCGTTCCGGTGGAGTGGCTAAACCAATAATGAGTGCAATTATAAATACCCAAAAAATGACCGAAAGCCAACCAAATCCCCAGAACACAGGTCCTGCGGGAGCGATCCAAAGCCTACCTGCCCAGGATGCCAGAAATAGTACGAGCAGAAAGACCCAAAACGCGCCCCAGGGGCCGCGACGCTTTAACCCGTAGAAAAAGATACCCCCAATAAACAGGGCAATTAAAAGCACAATGATAAATGCTGTTATTCCCATGACTTTTTTGTTTTACTGTTCTTCTCAATTTAAGAATTTTCCTCATTGGTGGAAAAAAGTTAACTGCGGTCTAGGAGTATTATCCATATTTTTTTTCATCAAGATTCTGGATATCGAAAAGAGTAACCCGGAAGTTGCTTTTTTGGAAGGGAATGTTTTCCGAAATATTCAACTTTTCTGATGTTTTCTTTTGACATAGGAGGAGCTTTTTAAAAAACTGATTAATTTTGTGCCGTGATGATCCCAAAATGAAAAAACCTGAAGATCTAATATTCTATTCAGCTGTTGAGGAACGGTGGAACGTCCTCACACATGGTCTCGGATTTGCGCTGGGTGTCGTGGCTTTTTTCCTGCTCCTGGATCGTGCAGGAAATTA
>JAGXIM010000145.1 GCA_024635665.1 Salinimicrobium sp.
AAAGCCCTGCAGAAATGCGGGGCTTTTGGTTTGTAGGAAAGCTCTGAAGAAGCTATGCTTTTTTTGTTATTTTTACTCAATTTCAAAACCATCTATTGTGAAAAAAATATTTTACATCGTCGCTATTTTTCTCGTACCATTTTCAGTATTCGGGCAAACAGAAGACAATTCTAAGTTGTTCATTAATGATATGCTCACGCTGGCACAAAACTTTGCGCAGCCGGCGGCCGATGGAGTTTCGTATCAAGCCAGTGCAGGTTGGTTTAACTCGGCGACGGCTTTAGAAAAGTGGGAGTGGAGTGTGTCCCTCCATGGGAATGCACTATTTATTCCTTCCGATAAAAAAACTTTTGGTCTCAGCAACAGTGATCTGGAATTGCTCGAAATAGATAATATAGCATCTGCCGAACTGCCCACGGCATTTGGAGCGAATACAGATATCTTGTTTGTAGGAGATGTTACTTATCTAAATCCTTTTACTAACCGTTTGGAAACGGCAACAGTAGATTTTAAGGGCATTGATGGGATTAATCGTAGTTATGTGCCAAACGCTTTTGCCCAGATTACTGTGGGAGTTTCTGCAGGAACTGAAATCACGTTACGTGCTATGCCCCAGGTTACCATCGATGGCGTTGCTGCGAGTACTTACGGGATTGGTGCAAAACACAATCTGAGCCAGTATTTTGGTGAGGTTTATCCCGGGGATTTTCAGCTTGCATTAGTCGCATCCTATAGCAAACTAAATGTAGCATACGAATTCGATCCAATTGAAGTTGAAGAAGGCCTTTTGACAATGAGCATGGTTACTGTTGATGCTGATCTTTTGATGACTGAAGTTATAGGTTCTAAAAGGTGGAATTATTTCGAACTTTTTGCTGCTTTGGGAGTTATGAATTCCAGTTTTGATTATGAAATGGGCGGAAGTGGATTAATACTACCTAAAGTCAATGAGGAACTTGTTAAAATTGGTAAGAGCCAAAATCAATTCAAAAGTGATCTCGGTTTCAACATATATCTTGGCCGTTTTAGGCTAAGTACCATGGCTACTGTAGGGGAATTTTTCAATGCGAATTTGGGTCTAAGTGTCCGAATTTAAAGGCTTCTTTTAGGTTTTTCTTCTATTAAAATTTCCATAAAATTCGTACTTTAGCGGGAGTACTAATCAAAATTTTTAAACATGAAAATTACTATAGTAGGCGCCGGTGCAGTTGGTGCTAGTTGTGCCGAGTATGTGGCCATTAAAAACTTCGCTTCAGAGGTCGTATTGATCGATATCAAAGAAGATTATGCCGAGGGAAAGGCCATGGACCTAATGCAAACCGCTTCCTTAATGGGCTTTGATACCAAAATCACCGGAAGCACAAATGATTATTCAAAAACCGCCAACTCAGATGTCGCTGTTATCACCAGTGGGATCCCAAGAAAGCCGGGAATGACCCGGGAGGAATTGATTGGGATCAATGCAGATATTGTAAAATCTGTTTCTTCCAGTCTAATTGAACATTCCCCAAACGTGACTATTATCGTGGTGAGCAATCCTATGGATACAATGACTTATCTCGTGCATAAAACTACAGGCCTTCCAAAGAACAGGATCATCGGAATGGGTGGTGCTTTGGATAGTGCCCGTTTCAAATACCGCCTTGCAGAGGCTTTAGGTTGCCCATCTTCAGATGTTGAAGGATTAGTGATTGGAGGTCATAGTGATACTGGAATGGTGCCTTTGACAAGACTTGCAACCAGAAATAGTGTGCCGGTTTCCAGGTTCTTATCTAAAGAAAGGATTAGTCAGGTTTCTGAAGATACAAAAGTAGGGGGCGCTACGCTTACCAAAATGTTGGGCACCAGTGCCTGGTATGCACCGGGAGCTGCAGTTTCTTCTATTGTACAGGCAATTGCATGTGACCAGAAGAAAATGTTCCCTTGTTCCGTTCTTTTAGAAGGGGAATATGGACTTAACGATCTGTGTATTGGAGTTCCTGTGATCCTCGGAAAAGATGGGATCGAAAAAATTGTGGAGCTGGATCTGGACGAAGCTGAAAAAGCCAAACTTCAGGAAAGTTCCAAGGGCGTGTCCAATACCAACGGTTTGCTTGACCTAAAGAAATAGGACGCGATTAAATTAAAAATGCTTTTTCAGGGAAGCTGCTCAAAACTACTGGATTCCAACTGTGCTTTATGCACAATTGATCGACTGGACAAGTCGTAAAAACAGGAATCTGCCAGGGGTTTTGAACGGCTTCCTTTTTGTTGTAAAAGTTAATTTTTTCAAAAAGAAATAACTTGGGAATTCATTCTCGAAGACTTATATTTGTCCGTTTTTAAAAAATGAACATAAATTAAAGAATAATGCAGAACAAGGGAATAGTCAAGGTGTTTGCAATTTTGTTTGCTCTGGTATGTATTTACCAGTTGTCTTTCACGTTTATTGCAAACAACATTGAAGATGATGCCGAGGAATTTGCTCAGCAGCAAATCCCTGAAACCGTTGATGGATACGTCACGCTTCGGGAAAGGGCAGAGCAAAGATATCTTGATTCCATCGGTAATGAAGAGGTAATCGCCGGGATCAACTATAACACCGCAAAAGAGAAAGAATTAAACAAAGGGCTTGACCTTAAAGGAGGGATCAATGTGATCCTTCAAATCTCGGTTAAGGATATCCTGCGCGAACTTGCCAATAACACCAATGATCCTGCTTTCAACCAGGCTTTGGCAAGGGCAGATGAAGCGCAAAGGACTAGCCAGGAAAACTATGTGGACCTTTTCTTTGATGCTTTTGAAGATATTCCTGATGCAAGCCTTGCTTCCCCAAATATTTTCGCTAATAAGAGCCTGAGCGACGAGATCAATTTTGAAATGAGCAATGATGATGTGAAACCTATCATCCGCAGGAAAATTGACGAGTCCGTTACTTCAGCTTTTGAAGTATTGAGGAAACGTATCGACAAATTTGGGGTGACCCAACCAAATATTCAGCGTTTAGGAAATTCAGGAAGGATCCTTGTTGAGCTTCCGGGAGCCAAAGAAATTGAGCGTGTAAAAAATCTTTTACAGAGTACGGCCCAATTGGAGTTCTGGCATGTCTATAAAAGCAATGAATTCCAGGATTTCTTTGTGCAGGCAAACAATGTACTTAAAAACCTTGTTGCACAGGAAACAACCACACAAACAACAGATACCACTGATGCTGTAGGTGATGAAATCGACGCACTTTTAGAATCGGCCAACGACACTGCCGAAGTCGCACAACAAAACAATCCGTTGTTTGACCTAATGGTTTCCCCCGGATTTCAGGGAGGTCCCGTACTGGCTACTTTTCCTGTAGAAGATACGGCACAAGTCAACGATTATTTGAACATGTCGCAAGTACGTTCTTTGCTTCCGACAGATAAAAGGTACGTAAAATTCGTATGGGGCAAAACCGATGAAAACACCGAGGTTGCTGAACTCTATGCCCTCCAGGGCAACAGGCAGAATGAACCTCCATTATCTGGCGGGGTGATCACAGATGCTACCCAAACCTACGATCAGGTGGGCCGTGTAGCAGTGAGCATGCAAATGAATGGGAAAGGTGCCAGGATTTGGGAAGAAATGACCGGGCGAGCGTCTGAAACACAAGGACAAATCGCCATTGTTTTGGACGATATCGTATATTCTGCACCAGGCGTTTCCAGCGGTCCTATCTCGGGTGGGAGAAGTGAGATCACCGGTGACTTTAGCATTGAGGAAGGTCAGGATTTGGCTAACGTTTTGCGGGCTGGTAAACTTCCTGCTTCCGCAGATATTGTTCAAAGTGAAGTAGTTGGTCCATCATTAGGACAGGAAGCCATTGACTCTGGGATCATGTCCTTTGCGATTGCTTTGATCCTCGTGTTGATCTGGATGATATTCTACTATGGCAAAGCAGGTATTTTTGCCGATGTCGCCCTTGTGGTCAATATCCTCTTCATTTTCGGAATTCTTGCCGGCCTTGGCGCCGTGCTTACACTTCCTGGAATTGCCGGTATTGTCCTGACCATCGGTATTTCGGTGGATGCGAACGTACTTATATTTGAGCGTATCCGCGAGGAATATGCCAAGGGGAAAGTGCAGAAAGATGCCATTAGGGACGGGTTCAACAACGCCCTGTCTTCCATTCTGGATGCAAACATCACAACTGGACTTACAGCGCTTATACTTCTTGTTCTGGGAACCGGTCCTATAAAAGGATTTGCAACCACTTTATTGATTGGTATCGCAACATCCCTTTTCACCGCAATCTTTATTACCCGATTGTTCATTGACAGGTATGCGAAAAATGGGAAATCCCTTGACTTTTCTACCTCGATGACCAAAGGCTTATTTGCAAATTTGGGAATCAATTTCCTCGGAAAGAGAAAAACTTTCTACATAGTTTCCGGTGTTTTCATTCTAATTAGTTTAGGGTCATTGTTTACCCAGGGCTTAAACCAGGGTGTTGATTTCGTAGGGGGAAGGAGCTATACCGTCCGATTTGAAAATGCCGTCAATCCAACAGAAATTGAAGATAACCTGATTGCTGAATTCGGAAGTGCCGAAGCCAAAACGTTTGGTTCCAAGAACCAGATAAAGATGACAACCAAATACAAGGTTGAGGAAGAAGGGTCTGAAGTTGATGAAGAAATCCAGCGCAAGTTGTATAATGCACTACAAGAATATTTACCACAGGATCTTGAGTATGGGGATTTTGCTGTAGGTGAGGGGAACCGTGAATTAGGGATCATGCAAAGTATCAAAGTGGGGCCTTCCATCGCCGATGATATTAAGCAAGCTTCGATATGGGCTGTATTGGGATCGCTGCTTGTGATCTTCCTGTACATTTTATTAAGGTTTAGAAAGTACCAATTCAGTTTAGGTGCGGTCGTAGCGGTCATGCATGATGTGCTTATAGTCCTGGGTGTATTTTCAATCACCTACAAATTTATGCCTTTCAACATGGAGATCAACCAGGCGTTTATCGCGGCCATCTTGACGGTGGTAGGTTACTCGCTGAACGATACCGTGGTTATTTACGACCGCATTAGGGAATTCTTTAATGAGCACCCATCATGGACGAAGAAAGATGCCATTAACGGCGCGATTAACAGTACGGTAAGCCGAACTTTAAATACTTCGATGACCACTTTGGTTGTATTGCTGGCTATCTTCATCTTTGGAGGGGAAAGCATTAGAGGATTTATGTTTGCCTTGATTATAGGGGTAGTTGTTGGTACCTACTCATCTATCTTTATTGCAACGCCCGTAACTTATGATACTTTCAACAAAGAGAGTAAAAGGAGAAAATTGAAAGAAAAAAAGGAACCAGTGGCATAGATTAGCTTACTGCAAACCACATTTTTAAATACCAGAGCCTCTTTAACCGGAGGCTTTGTTGTTTCTGAAAAATAGTGAAAGTCAACTATAGATTTCCTGATTTAAATTCACTTTAGCTTTCCTACCAGAAGAATTCAGAAGTAAATATCACTTTAGCGCACAGAAAATATAGCTTAAAAGCAGCATTTATAAGCTAAAACGACTGCTTATATCTGAAAGAGGGAAGAGGATGAAGGAAGCCCTGACCTGCCGTTAAGATTAAAAGGAAAATGAGATTCCGGGGAGAACCTTTGGCTGTACAATCAACCAATCTACTTTTAAAACTCTTATCCCGTTGTACATCTTCGACAACTAAGGTGTCAAAAAGGGGATTTCAGAGGTATATTTTTTGAAGATCTGGAAGACCTGAAATACGGTCTGTGGTAAATTTTCGGGTAATTAGTCTCTGTTGAGGATAAGGCTATCGCCCACGGCCAGGTTCCATTCATCAACGAGCCCGGCGTTTACCTCAAGCACATATTGTGCAGGAACGCCAGACGGAATAGTTTGGAGGTCTTTTGGCCTTGCATTTTTGGAGATGCTAACAATTTTGTTCTGGTTGTTCAGGAAAATCAGGTCGAGGGGTATCTCTGTGTTCTTCATGTAAAAGCCCCGTGGCTGTTCCTTGTCAAAAATGAACAACATTCCGCGGTTTTTCAGCATTGATTTGCGGTACATCAAGCCGGTTTCCCGTTGATAATCATCGTCGGCGATCTCTACCTCCAAATGTTGGATGGTATCTCCGCCGGCTTTGGTTAAATAGGCTTCAGCTTCCTTTTTGAATTCAATGGGAGCACTCACAACTTCTTTCGCCGCCTGGTGATTCTCTTTGCAGGCGACAAAACTTCCGCAGCAAAGCAACAGGCCCAAAAATGTTCTTTTCCTTATCATTTTACCCGGTCTTTGGTCGATGGCCTAAACATGAAATAGAATCCTGCCAGGATAAAAGGAACACTTAACCACTGGCCTGTGTTGAGCACCCAGTTTACCCGTTCCCCAACTTGCGGTTCTTTGACGAACTCCACTAAAAACCTCACCGTCCAGAGCAGAACAAGGAACAAACCAAAAATGTAACCTAATTTTTGCCTTTTTTCGGTCTTCCAGTAGGTGAGCCATAAGATGATGAAAACAACCAGATAACAAGCTGCCTCGTACAACTGTGCCGGATGCCTGGCAAAGTCTTCTCCCAATTTCTGGAACACCACCCCAAAATCACTATTAGTGGGTTTTCCAATTATTTCAGAGTTCATGAAGTTTCCAATCCTTACAAAAATTCCACCGCAGGCGACCGGGATTACGATCCTGTCAAGGACCCATAAAACGGGTTTATCAAGTACATTCCGGCGGTAGAGGTACATGGCCGTAATAATACCAATAGCAGCGCCGTGGCTTGCCAGACCCCTGAATCCCGTGAATTCGAATTCCGGTTCAAAACGGACCGGCAGGAAGATCTCGAGCAAATGGTTCTGGAAATAATCCCAGTCATAGAAGATCACATGCCCCAGCCGGGCGCCAATCAAAGTTGCCAATACGGTGTATATGAAGAGGGAATCCAGTTTTTCAAGGGCGACACCTTCGCGTTCGAAAATGGCTTTCATCAAATACCACCCAATGGTAAAGGCGACGACAAACATTAAACTGTAAAAGTGGATGGTGAAAAATCCCAGATCAATTCCTTCGGAAGGGTTCCAGTAGATCTTATTGAAAAGCATGGGTTGTGTTTAAGATTGGTGGATAAAGATACATATTTGAAGGCTTTGCCAATTATTTTTCCTTCGGAAGTTTTTCCGGAACAGGATCATAACCCGAACTTCCCCAGGGCTGGCATCGTGAAATGCGTTTTATGGAGAGCCAGCTTCCCCGTAAGGGACCGTGCTTCTGTAAGGCTTCCAGGGTATATTGAGAACAGGTGGGCGTGTACCGGCAGGTGGCAGGGGTGAAAGGGGAAATAAAATTCTGGTAGAATTTAACGATCCCGATCAGCGGATATGAAAGCCACTTTTTCATTAAGATTGGTTTTTTCTTC
>JAGXIM010000146.1 GCA_024635665.1 Salinimicrobium sp.
AATGAGATAGGAGAGGCCTTTTTTCTTTGCCTCGAGTCCGCAGGCGATGCCAATGGGACCGCCGCCAATGACTACAAGATCGTAAATATTATTGTTCTTTGTTGACAAGGGATTTAAGTTCTTTAATGGTTTGTGGTGGATCTTGGGCTTTAAAAACAAAACTTCCCGCAACCAGGACATCTGCTCCAGTTGCGACCAATTTAGCTGCATTTTTATCGGTTACGCCGCCGTCTACTTCAATCATCGTGGCAGCGCCTTTCCTTTCTATCATTTCCCTGAGCCGTTTTACCTTTTCAAAAGTGTTTTCGATAAAAGATTGTCCGCCAAATCCTGGATTTACGCTCATTACAAGCACGAGATCAATATCATTGATCACATCTTCAAGAAGGTCTACACTTGAATGCGGATTCAACGCTACGCCTGCTTTCATGCCTTCTTTTTTGATGGCCTGCAAAGTGCGGTGCAGGTGTGTACAGGCTTCGTAATGCACGCTCAGGATATCTGCACCCAGGGCAGCAAATTCCTTGATGTACCGGTCGGGTTCCACAATCATTAAATGCACATCAAGAGGCTTTTTCGCATGTTTGGCAATCGCCTGTAGAACCGGCATTCCGTAGGAGATATTGGGCACAAAAACACCATCCATGATATCGATGTGAAACCAGTCTGCTTCACTGTTGTTGATCATTTCGATGTCTCGCTGTAAATTTCCGAAGTCGGCAGCTAAAACCGATGGGGCGATACGTTTATTTGTCATAGATTCTTTTGTCATGGATGCAAAGCAAAAATAACAAGAATAATGGGAATGAAGGTTTTCGGGTTGTTATTTACTTCGGAAGAATCTCTGTTAAGGTCAAAAAAGGTAAAATTTTGTACCTTTAAATCAAACCAACCTTAAAAATGAACCTATGGAAACAGAAACACCGAGCAAAAATAAGAAGTATGGAAAAATGGGATGTTTTATTGCCCTTCTCATTTTTGCCATCGTTATAATCCTCATCGCCACCGGTGTGATCAACTATTCCTGGGAATATTAGGATCGAACCTTAATTTTTTCAGAAATGAGCGTTTAAAATGCCATTTTTGAGAGGAATTCAGGCTATCTGTTGTCTTTACAGAAGCTTTTTCTGCTCAGGGAGTGGCAATTTTTATTTTAGAGCAGGGCGGAAGGAGAATGGAAAAATATGTTTCTAAAATGCCCTTTTTGGATGGTATAAAAAAATGGATCCCGGTAATCAACCGGGATCCTATCATCAATCAATCAAAAAACGAACAGTATATTTAAATACTGTCGTCATCTTCAATAGGAATTATCCTAAGTATGTTTTCAAGATTTTGCTTCTTGAAGTATGTTTTAGCCTTCTAATCGCTTTTTCTTTAATTTGTCGAACCCTTTCCCTGGTAAGGTCAAAAGTCTCGCCAATTTCTTCTAACGTCATGGGATGTTGATCGCCCAATCCAAAGTAAAGCCGAATCACATCTGCTTCCCGTGGGGTCAGGGTTTCAAGTGCCCTTTCAATTTCGGTACGCAAGGATTCGTGCAATAATTCCCTGTCTGGGTTTGGGGACTCGCCTGAACGTAAAACGTCATACAGGTTAGAATCTTCACCTTCTACCAAAGGAGCATCCATGGATACATGTCGCCCGGAATTCTTCATCGACTCTTTTACATCATTGATCGTCATATCCAGCTCTTTTGCGATTTCTTCGGCGCTGGGTGGGCGTTCATGCGATTGCTCTAAAAATGCAAAAGTTTTGTTGATCTTGTTGATCGATCCAATCTTGTTCAGCGGAAGGCGCACAATACGCGACTGCTCGGCAAGAGCCTGAAGAATAGACTGGCGGATCCACCAAACGGCATAGGATATGAATTTGAAACCACGGGTTTCATCAAATCGCTTGGCTGCTTTAATTAATCCTAAATTTCCTTCGTTAATAAGGTCGGGAAGGGTTAGTCCCTGATTTTGATATTGTTTTGCTACAGATACCACAAAGCGAAGATTCGCCTTTGTTAGTTTCTCGAGGGCAAGGTCATCACCCGCTTTAATTCGTTGTGCCAATTCTACCTCTTCATCGGCAGTAATTAGGTCAACTTTACCAATTTCTTGCAAATACTTATCCAGCGAAGCAGTTTCACGATTTGTTACCTGCTTCGTAATCTTAAGTTGTCTCATCTATCGTCTCCTTGGATTTTAATTATGAATAGTTCCTGTAGGTGGTTATACGTAAGGAGGTTGGATTTTGTTACACGAAAGACAGAATTTTCCTTTTTTGGTACCTAAGGAGAAAAGGGCAAATTGCCGGCTTCCTTTGCTGCTGCTCATTCCAGAAGGAACTGTGAAGATATAATTTCTTTTTGAAACTGTGGCTTTTTCTGCCGGAATAAAGCTTTCAGAAAATTTTCCACAACCTGAAAGTTTAGCAGAACTAATCGCGGACTTTCTGTTTTGGTGAACTGGTTTTAAATAAAAACGCCCCGCAAGTGCGGGGCGTTCCAAAAATGTGGTTTTTAGGAATTAATTCCTGTCATTCCTTTTGTTCCTATCGCGGTCACCACCTCTTGACCTGTCGTCACGGCCGCGGTTGTCGCGTCTTCCGCTGTCACGGTTGCTGTCGCGTGGTGGTCTTGGGGTATAGCCTTCAGGCTTTTCCAAAAGTGCCTTTCTGGAAACTTTAGGTTTCCTGGTTTTTGGATCCATTCCGAAGTATTTCACGTCAAGCACATCACCAACGTTCACAACGTCTGTGACATTCTCGGTCCTTTCCCAGGCCAGTTCAGAAACGTGTAGCAATACTTCATTTCCTTTGGCATTCATATACTCAACAACAGCTCCAAAGTCAAGGACTTTGATGACTTTCACTTCGTATACGCTTCCTACTTCCGGCTTAAAGGTAATGGCCTTGATGCGTTTTTTGACTTCGTCAATCATCTCCTGGTTTACACCCAGGATCTCGATCACTCCCATCTCATCAATTTCTTCGATGACAATGGTAGTTCCGGTTTCCTTCTGCATCTCCTGGATCACTTTTCCACCCGGTCCTATCACAGCTCCAATGAATTCCTGTGGGATCTCCACTTTTTCCATTTTTGGAGCATGTGGTTTCACACTTGCATTAGGCTCAGAAATAGTCTCCGCTAATTTGTCAAGAATATGGAGACGTCCTTCTCTTGCTTGCTTTAAAGCCTTAACAAGAATTTCATAAGGAAGACCTTTTACTTTAATATCCATTTGGCAGGCGGTGATCCCGTCGGCCGTTCCGGTTACTTTAAAGTCCATATCTCCCAGGTGATCTTCATCTCCCAGAATGTCTGAAAGAACAGCAAAACGATCTCCGTCAGATATTAGTCCCATTGCAATCCCGGAAACCGGCTTCTTCATTTGAATACCTGCATCCATCAATGCCATGGTCCCTGCACAAACGGTTGCCATAGAAGAAGAACCGTTAGATTCTAAAACTTCAGAAACAATTCTTACGGTATAAGGACAATCTTCCGGAATCATGTTTTTTAAACCCCTTTGAGCAAGGTTTCCATGACCAATTTCTCTACGGGAAGTTCCTCTTAGTGGATAAGCTTCACCTGTACAGAATGGAGGAAAGTTATAGTGTAGATAAAAAGTTTCCTCGCCCTGGTGGGTAGGCATATCTATCATATTGGCTTCTCTCGAAGTACCAAGAGTTACAGTAGCAAGCGCCTGAGTTTCCCCACGGGTAAAGATAGCAGAACCATGAACTGAAGGAAGATAATCGATCTCGGTCCAGATAGGGCGAATCTCGTCTGTTTTTCTTCCATCAAGACGAAGTCCTTCAGCCAGGGTCAATTCCCGAACAGCCTCTTTTTCTGTCTTATTAAAATATTTTTTGATCAGGTCCTTGTTTTCTTCGAGTTCTTCTTCAGAAAACAATGCAAGTACTTCTTCTTTTACTGCAGAAAAAGCTTCCCCGCGATCTCTTTTGCTGTGTCCACCTTTGGCGATATCATATATTTTTTGATATGCTGCATCACGTACTTTGGATTCAATAGCCTCATCAGATTTGGCTTCGGGATATTCCCTTACCGGTTTTCTTCCGAAGGCATCAGCAAGACGATGCTGGGCTGCGATTTGTTCTTTAATGGCTTCATGAGCAAATTTAATGGCATCGGCCATTTCTTCTTCGCTAATCTCTTTCATTTCACCTTCCACCATCATCACAGAGTCTGCAGAGGCTCCAATGATCATATCGATATCAGATTCTGCCAACTGGCTGCGGCTTGGGTTGATCACAAATTCGCCATTGATCCTTCCCACACGGGCTTCAGAAATTGCAGTTTCAAAAGGAACGTCTGAAAGCTGTATAGCTGCGGAAGCTGCTAATCCTGCAAGAGCATCGGGCATCACTTCTTCATCATGCGACATCAACTGGATCATCACCTGGGTTTCTGTCTTGTAATCTGAAGGGAAAAGCGGGCGTAATACGCGATCCACAATCCTCATTACCAGGACCTCACCATCACTTGGACGGGCTTCCCTTTTGAAGAAACCACCAGGATAACGGCCTGCGGCTGCAAATTTTTCCCTGTAATCTACTGTTAACGGGAAGAAATCTAATTTACTTTCCTTGTAAGAAGAAACCACGGTACAGAGTAACATGGCATCTCCCATTTGTACAACAACAGAACCATGCGCCTGTTTTGCCAATTTTCCGGTCTCGATGGAGATGGTCCTGCCATCCCCTAAATCGATAACCTCTTTAAATGTTTTTGGAATCATAAATGTTTTTTGAATTCTAATATGTACAATTACATATTATGTTAAACAATGGTCTCCCAGCTTTTCTGGCCGGGACAAGTTGTGTTGTGTGTTGTTGTAAGACCAATGAAAAACTACCTTTTTTCATTTTCCTGGAAGCCAGGAATGAAAATGAAGGTGGGATTTAATTTAAAATGTTCCTGAAAATTTTCAGGTTAAAAATTTACGCAGAATTTTCTAAGAAAAGGAGAAAAAAGCATTAAATAATTTTTAAAGAAGTGTTATTTAAATAAAAGCACAAAAAAAGGGGCGCAAGCCCCTTTGATCTTATTTTCTTAAACTTAATTCCTTAACGATGGCACGATATCTTAAGATATCTTTTTTCATCAAATAGTCAAGCAGTCTCCTTCTTTTTCCTACCAACATCACCAATGAGCGCTCGGTGTTGTAATCCTGGCGGTTCTTCTTCAGGTGCTGGCTTAAATGTTCGATTCGGTGTGTGAACAAAGCTATTTGCCCTTCAGCAGATCCAGTGTCATTTTTTCCTTTCCCGTGTTTCTCGAAAAGGTCTTGTTTTTCTTCTTTACTTAAATACATTCCAATATTAATTTTAATGATTTTTATGTATATGACAGCTTTTCTGCCAGGCGGCAAATATACTATTTTCTGTTTTATTAGCTATAAATATAAGTCAGAAAATTTATAAACTGCTAAAAATCACTAAATGCGCTACGCACGTAATGGCTGGTTCTGAATTAGATCGATGTATTGGTTCACCTTGCTCTTTAATTCTGATCGTTTTGTGATGAAGTCCAAAAAACCGTGTTCTTTGAGAAATTCTGAAGTCTGGAAATCATCGGGCAAATCTTTTCCGGTAGTATCTTTTACCACCCTTGGCCCCGCAAATCCTATGAGCGCCCCGGGTTCGGCAATATTAATGTCCCCCAGCATTGCAAAAGATGCAGTGGTCCCACCGGTAGTAGGATCTGTACACAGGGAGATATAGGGAATACCAGCATCGGCAAGTTGTGCCAGTTTTGCTGAAGTCTTTGCCAACTGCATAAGCGAATAGGCCGCTTCCATCATTCGTGCCCCTCCAGATTTGGAGATTACCATCAACGGGATTTTATGTTCCAGGGCATAACCGGCTGCACGGGAAATTTTCTCTCCAACAACAGCTCCCATGGAACCTCCAATAAACGTAAAGTCCATACAGGCAACTACCAAGTTTTTTCCTTTGGATTTTCCCACAGCGGTTCGAACTGCATCTTTAAGCCCTGTTTTCTCCTGGGCAGCTGCAAGCCGGTCTGTATATTTTTTGGTGTCTTCGAAGTTCAACGGATCTTTGGAACTTAGGTTCTTGTCCAGCTCGTCGTATTTGTTGTCATCAAAGAGGATCTTGAAATACTCATTGCTCCCAATTCTTACGTGGTACCCGTCCTCCGGGCTTACATAAAAATTCTTTTCCAGCTGTTCGGCATCTACGATCTTACCGGTTGGGGATTTGTACCACAATCCTTTAGGTACATCCTTTTTATCTTCGGTAGCTGTTTGTATTCCTTTTTGTGTTCTTCTAAACCACGCCATACTTCTACTATTAAAAATTTCGGGTTTAGGAAAGCCTAAACCCGAAATTCAATTACTGTTCTATAAGGTGTTCACGTTGTTAAGGTCTTCAAAAGCCTTTTTTAAACGCGCTTTAAAGGTCAATTCCCCCTCACGCACCCACTTTCTTGGGTCGTAATGTTTCTTGTTTGGGGACTCTGGTCCTTCCGGGTTTCCTATTTGTGACTTCAGGTATTCTGCTTTTTCGGTCATGTAATCCCGGATTCCTTCCAGGTATGCATACTGAAGGTCGGTATCAATGTTCATTTTGATCACTCCGTAGTCAATCCCTTCGCGGATTTCTTCTACAGTGGATCCACTTCCGCCGTGGAAGACGAAATCTATGGTATTTTCACCTACTCCGTATTTTTCAGAAATATGGTCTTGAGAATTTTTCAGGATGACAGGTGTTAATTTCACATTTCCGGGTTTGTAAACCCCATGCACATTTCCGAAGGCTGCAGCAATGGTGAATTGATCGCTCACTTTGCTGAGTTCTTCATAGGCATACGCCACTTCTTCGGGCTGGGTGTAAAGTTTGGAAGAATCAATGTCGGTGTTATCTACCCCATCTTCTTCCCCACCGGTTACTCCGAGCTCAATTTCAAGGGTCATGCCCATTTTGCTCATGCGCTCCAGATATTCGCGGCAAACATTGATGTTTTCTTCAAGAGGCTCTTCAGAAAGATCCAACATATGGGAGCTAAATAACGGCTTCCCGAATTGCTCAAAGTGTTTTTCACTGGCATCGAGCATTCCGTCTACCCAACCTGTCAATTTTTTCGCACAGTGGTCTGTGTGGAGGATTACTGTCGCCCCGTAGGCCTCGGCCAATTCGTGGACATGTTTTGCGCCTGCAACAGCTCCTGCTATTGCCGCTTTTTCGTTTTTGTTGGACAAGCCTTTGCCGGCATTGAACTGTGCCCCTCCATTGGAAAATTGGATGATCACCGGGGAATTGAGTTCCACAGCCGTTTCAAGGACAGCATTGATGGTGCTGGACCCGATCACATTTACCGCCGGCAGGGCAAATTTTTTGCTCTTGGCATATTTAAAAATCTCCTGTACTTCCTTTCCGGTGGCAACACCGGGTTTTATGTTATGACTCATAATATATTTATATTAGGGTAACAAAAATAAGAAAATTTGTTGGCTTAAAAAGGATAATTGATCCCTACATTGAAGACGGCATTAGATAAATTATAATCCCGAAACCAGCGTTTTCCTTCTGGTTGTGCCGGATCATATGTTTTAAAGCCAATATCAAACCTAATCACGAAGAAATTAAAGTCATAGCGCAACCCTATCCCACTGCCAATGGCTATTTCTTCGAGGTCTTTAAAAGAGGTGAAAGTGGAGGCTTCTTCCTCTACCACATCAAATACATTCCAGATGTTCCCCGCATCGATAAAAAAGGCACTATTCAAGTCGCCGAAGAGGTTGTACCGGTATTCTGCGCTCAAAGCAATTTTTAGGTTGGCCTCGTTGAACTCATTTCGACCCCCGCTGCTTCCCGGGCCAAGGGAATATGGCTGCCAGGCACGGTTGTCGTTGGGTCCACCTGCAAAGAAACTGCGGATAAAAGGAATGCTGTTAGAATTACCATAAGGAATGGCAATCCCGCCAAAAGTACGGATCGCAAACACATTTTCACTTCCCAAATCCCAGTGTTTGATATAATCGATTTCAGTTTTTACATATTGGGAATAATTTACGCCGAAAATTGAATGGCGGCCATCCAAATTTTTGTCAAAATTTGCCACTTTTGACACCGCAGCAAGGAAATGCCCGGCGCTTTCCAGCTTTACACGAAGTCGGGAAAAATCTTCATCGTAAATATTTTCTTTATTGTTCAGGATGTAAGAGAAATTCGTGGCGAAAATGAGATTGTCTTCAGTAAGCCGGTTTTTTCGCTCCCTAATGTCGTTTAAAATCTGTCTTTGTGATTGCGTAAGGTCTTCCACTTCGCCCAGGCGGGTAGCTCTTAGAAAAGAATTGGCACCTTCGGGGATCACCAGGCTTCTGGAACCATCTTCACGCATGTTAAAAAATTCTGGATTGGTTTCCACATTTTCGGATGTCGCCACCTCGTTCAACTCCTGGAATGAGTTCCTGTAAACATTGAAATAATTATCTGTATTCAGGTTCTTTACATACTGGATATTTATGAGGTCCATTAGGTGCGTAAGGTTTTCTGAAGGCAACCAGCGGTAGTTCATGACGGCTGTGAGGCTTTGTTTGTCCAGCCCAATGTTGGTTTGCGTACTCGCGCCCACACCAAGGGTAGTGAACGGATACATATATTTTGGAATGAACCTTTCTGTAGGCAACGGAAAAAGGATACGTGGCAGGGTAAGATCCACGTCAACCCCAACTTCGGTAATGTCAAAAAATCTATCTTCATCGTTCGCGGCATCCTTTGAGGAGCCAATACTTCCGCGGCCGGAGATTTCAAGGATTTCGGCTCCTCTAAACACGTTGCGGATCAACAGGGAGCCCCCGAACCCAATCCCAAACTTTTGGATATTGCTTTGGGAAATATCGAATTCAAAACCCAGGGAATATTTAGGCCGGGCGGTGAGGAAAATGTTGGCGATAAGGGCATTTCCGGTGCTATCGGCAGGATCTGTAATATATTGGATGTTGGGGTACCTAAAGAGCCGCAATTGATTGAGCCGGTTATAGGTGAGGCTCCGCTCAGCATCTGTATAAATCGTGCCCGGGGTGATAAAAATGGCATTGGTGAGGGCGCCGGGTTTGTACCTTAATTTTTCAAAGCTGTAAATGTGATAGCCTTCGTTTGAAACAGTGTCTGTTATAGGTTCGTTCCGGTTTTCGAAGGTATAATCGGGGAAAATATTGACCCGGCTTATTTCGTGTACCTTAAAGGGAATGCGGGTGGAGGCGCCATCAATTGTCGCTTCGCGATTTTGAATGATGACTGCCGAATTCACCTTGTGTTCGGTGTTTATAGTGTCGGCTTCGAAACTGATATATTCCTGTTCAAAATGGAACAACCCGTTGTTCCTGAAAAGCTCTGTGAGCCGCTCCCTTTCTGCGCCAAAATAGGCAGTTGCATATTGTTCACCGGGCACGATCAAAGAATTTTGTTTGTGGGCTTCGTAAATGGAATCTGCCACAATAGATGCGATGCGGGTGGTCAAAGAGTCTACAAAATAGGGTTTTTGAGGGGAAACGGAGTACACAACTTCTGCCCGTTTTCTTTTTTTCGGAACAATCTCATAAGATGTTTTGGCATTGAACCAGCCATTGTTCCAGTACCAGGCCTGCAACCTTTCTGCCGATCTTTGGGCGACGCTTTCCCTAACAATGGTGGGAGGTTCTCCCGCTTCTTTGATCCATTCATTAATATTGACGTAGATATTTCCCAGGCGCACCACCTGTTTTTCAGAAAGCAGGTTTACAAGTTTCTCCTTTCTTTCGGGTTTGCGCTGGAGCCAGGCCATAAACAGTGAATCGGGATTGGATTTTGCCTGGTTGTAAAGGTACAACTGTAATGGAAGTCCCAAAAAGGTGGAATTGGGCTCCTGGTATAACTGGCTGTAAAGGACGTTTTCTGAAACTTCCTCCTCATTGACCAAAATGGTATTATCGGCAAGCAGGCGTTGGTTGTCTTCAACTCTTTTAACTGCATTACAGGAGGAAAGAAAGCCAAGGGTTAAAAGAATTAATGATATTTTTGCCCAAATGTACTTCAAGTAATGGTTTTAAGGTGGTCAAAAATACAACTTTGGGATGTTTAGCAAAAGCCAAATTAAGTTTATAAACAGCCTTTCCCGAAAAAAGTTCAGGCAAAGGCACCAGCTTTTTCTGGTGGAGGGGAAAAAAGGGATCCGGGAACTATTGGATTCTTCGGTGGAACTCCATTCGCTATATACTACTGAAGATATTTTTAAAGCTGAGAAGGATAAAATCTGTCATATTTCGACAGAAGAACTGGGGAAGATCAGCCAGTTATCCACGCCACAAGTAGCCCTGGCCGTTTTTCATATTCCAACCACCCAAGAGCCGGAATTAAAAGATCTAATTATAGCCCTTGATGGCGTGCAGGATCCTGGAAACCTGGGAACCATAATTAGAATGTGTGACTGGTTTGGGATAAAAAGTCTTGTTTGTTCTGAAGGGACCGTGGATTGCTTTAACCCAAAAGTGGTGCAGGCGACCATGGGATCGATCGCGCGGGTAGACGTGCATTATACTTCTTTGCCAGACTTCTTAAAAAGGGCAAAAAAAGACCTACCTGTTTTTGGGGCGTTTCTGGAAGGGGAAAATATTTACACTGAAGAATTGTCCCCTAAAGGAATCCTCGTTATGGGAAATGAAGCAAATGGGATAAACCAAGAAGTTGAGAGGCTGGTTACCCAAAAATTGGTTATTCCCCAGTTCGGGACCTCCCTGGAAACCGAAAGTCTCAACGTGGCCACCGCTACGGCTATATTTTTAAGTGAATTCAGCCGAAGAAAACTTACTGAAAAGTAAAGTTGATGAACAATGCCCGGGAAGACATTCTGTCAACGTTTCCGGTAAAATATGGTGAGGGGTTGTTATCCCTTATCAACTCGTCATTAATGGCAAAAACCCCTCTAATAGAAGGAGTAAATTTAAAGTAATACAGATAGAGATCCACCCCAAAGCCTATTTCATAGTAGTAGGTATTGGTTGTCATCCTGAAATTTCCCGCCCTAAAGTCGTCCGGGTTGTTTTCATTGCTAGA